>CAVKBG010000014.1:0-45467 GCA_963654755.1 Desulfovibrionaceae bacterium | reverse complement strand
CCTGCCCAAAATTCTTTGCAAGGGGTGCTGACATGCACACGTCAGGGGGTCTGCCCAGCGTTAGTCAGAGGGTGTTGCAAGGACACGAAAGGAGGTGTGACGTGTACAGGGAAGGGGCTATGATAAAGACCAAGTGAACTAAACTTTCAGCATAAAGAAAAAAATTGAGAAAATCGCAAATCGGGTTTATAATTAAATATAGGCAGAATTTTAGCATTACATCAGGAGGCGTTTATGGCAGTTACAGCATATTCACTTGGAGCGGCAGAAGAAGTTACAGGAAGCCGGCATATACTTGAAATTGACGGACGCAGCATAATGGTAGACTGCGGAGCTTTTCAGGGGCGGAGAGCGGAATCAGATAAAAAGAATAGGGAATTCAGTTTTCCGGCGGATAAAGTTGAAAGCGTTGTTCTGACCCATGCTCATTACGACCACTGCGGGCTTCTTCCGGTTCTTATGAAAAACGGATACGATGGAACAATTTACGCAACTCCGGCAACAAGAGATCTTGCAAACATCGTTATGATGGACAGCGCGCGCATTCAGGCTCGTGATGCGGAATTTCTTGCAAAACAGGCAAAAAAGAAAGGCGAAGCTTTTACTTGGAAGCCTTTGTATAATGAAGCGGACTGCGTAAAGGCGGCAAACCAGATTGTTACGCTTGGCTACAACCGCAAAATGTACATTGCCCCGGACGTTCAACTTGAATTTTTTGACGCAGGACACATTCTTGGAAGTTCCCTCGCCTACTTTACAATCACCGGGCAAAGAAAAAATCAGCAAGGAGCAAAGGCAAATTCAGGAAGCGGCGCAAGACCAAAACTTTGGCACAAACTGTTCGGCGCAAAATTTTCTTCAAAAAATGAACAGACGCAAAACGCAGACGGAGCAGACGAGCTTAGAGTTCTTTACACAGGAGACTTGGGAAGGCGAAACAAGCCAATCATAAAAGATCCGGCAACAAATATGCCAGCCCCTGACTATATCTTCATGGAAAGCACTTACGGAAACAGACTTCATGCGGAAACTTCAAGCACAATGTACGAACTGGAAAAAGTTGTGCGCCAGGCAATCGACTCAAAAGGAAAAATAATCATTCCAACATTCGCAATTGAGCGCGCGCAGGAAATTGTTTATTACCTTCATCTTCTGGTTGATCAAAAAAGAATTCCGCAGATTCCAATTTACATGGACAGTCCTATGGCGGTAAATGCAACCGGAATCTATCAGCTTCATCAGGAATGCTACGATGCCGCAACTCAGGAAGCATTCCTTGCGCACCACAAAAATCCGTTCGGCTTTAATTCGCTTCAGTTCATTACAAGCGTTGACGAATCCAAGGAACTTAACAAAAAAAGCGGACCTATGATAATTTTGAGCGCAGACGGAATGTGCGAAGCCGGACGCATTCTTTATCACTTGGCGAACAACATTTCAAATCCGAACAACATAATTCTGATTGTAGGCTATATGTCCGAACATACCTTGGGGCGCAGAATTCTTGAAGGCGAAAAGGAAGTAAAGATTCTTGGCGACTGGTACAAGGTGAATGCGCAGGTAAAGCAAATCGACTCGTTCAGCGCGCACGCCGACTACAAGGAAAGCACCGAATGGCTCAAACTCATAGACACAAGCAGGCTCAAAAAGATTTTCCTTGTGCACGGCGAAAAAGATGCGCAGGCACATCTTAAAGGCTACCTTGCAGAAAACGGATTTCCGAATGTTGAAATTGTAAAGTACGGCGAAACATACAATTTGGAATAGTTCAAATGGAAAAAGAAGTTGAAGAAAAAATAATCAGCCTTGAAACAAAGCTTGCCTATATGGAAGATTTTGTAAACCAGCTTCAGGCGGTTTCTGTTGAGCATACAGAAACAATCGAGCGGCTCAGGACTGAAAACAAAATTTTGTCTCAGAAGCTGCATGAAGTTTCTGACATTCTTGAAGGCGACATTCCAAACAGAAAGCCGCCGCATTACTAAAAAAATTCCCCGGCTGTTTTTGCAACCGGGGATTCTTGTTTTATATTTTGCTGTCATTATCGGGCAACGACACTGCAATGTTTTTGAAAAAACTCAGTTAATTTGTCATTATCCAGCTTGACTGGATAATCCCCTGCAATAGCGGGAGCATCCAAAAGTATTTTATGTCATCCAGAGATTGTCGTATCAAGTACGACAATGACATTTCGATTTAGTGAATGACACTTAAACTGATATTTTTATCAAAGAATTTCAGATTATATAAGATTATAAATTCCAAAGAAAACCAGCACCGCGGCTCCAATCGCAAACAGATGGAAAATGCTGTGAGTCCATTTGAAATTCCGCATCATAAAGAACGCAAGACTTATTCCGTAAGCGGCTGCTCCTGCAAATAAGAACACTTTGCTTGAAAAACTCAAGGCAATAGCTCCAGAAGCAACGAGTCCTACAAGAACTAACGCAAAAACTATGTATGTAAAAACTGAAAATGAATGAAGCCTTGCGCCAAACACTGCATACAAAACCAAAAGGAATGCAAGAATTCCCCAAAGAGCAGCGCAGGCAGTTGTGGCAGGACCAGACATTTTGACAAGCATTAAAGGTGTAAAGATTCCGCCTATAAAAAGATAAATCGCGCAATGGTTAAAAATAGAAAATACTTTTTTTGCCTTTGAAGGTGAAATAGCATGATAAAGGGTCGCCATAAGATGAAGCACAAAAAGGCTTGAACCGAACACTGCGAATGTTGAAATATAAGTGCTTTTCTGCGCAGCCGGAGCATAAAAATATGCGCGGATAACCAGAAGAACAATCGCCGAAACACTAAGCCCCGCCCCGATTCCGTTAGCAATTGAGCTAAGCACATCTTCGCCAAGTGTGAATGGACGCGGCTGGCGCGCATTGTAAGACAAGCGTGCGTTTGCTTTTTGCGCCCTAAGTTCACGTTTGCGTTCCCGTTCAGCTGCTTTTTCTTTTTTCTTTTCGGCATCCATAGAATAGTCAACTTTTATCTGATGGATTTTTTCCTTTGCCTGCGCCTTTATAGTTTTTATGGCTGCTTTTCTTTTTGCCTTCAAGGATTTTCTTGTGATTCTGCGGGTAATATCGCCCATGACAAACCTCGTTAAAATTAATTGAAACCTCTAAAAACTTAAATTTTTCGAGGAAACTCTGAACTTGTATTATACAACATTATAAGTCTTTTTTAAATACGTAAATATCAATACAAAAAAACACCCGGCATCTTTTTAGACACCGGGCAAAATGAAAGGAGGAAAAAATGAAACAAATACTATTTTTTATTTTGAACTGCTTCTTTTCTTTGAAACAACATCAAAGATTACAGCAAGCAAAAGAACAAGTCCTTTTACCGCACGTTGCCAGTTCGCATCAACACCAAGAATTGACATACCGTTATTCAGGATTCCCATAAATACAGCACCGATTACAGCACCGCCAACAGTTCCTGTTCCACCGTAAGCCGAAGCTCCACCGATAAAGCATGACGCAATCGCATCCATTTCATAGCTTGTTCCAACTGTAGGGGCGGCAGAGTTCAATCGAGCGGCGCAGACAAGTCCGGCAACAGCTGCAATGAATCCCATGTTTGTGTAAGCAAAGAACATAACATTGTCGGTGTTTACACCAGAAAGACGAGCTGCTTTTTCGTTTCCGCCGATTGCATAAAGATAGCGTCCCGGAACTGTATTTTGTGTGTAGTAAGAATAGATTCCGACAATCACCGCAAGAATTACAAGAATAAGCGGAAGTCCTTTGTCCTGCGCAAGAAGCCAGCCAACAAGCATAATTACAGCGCACAAAACAACCTGCTTTCCGATAAATGAACCTGCAGAAGATACAGAGTATCCCTTTCTCTTTTTTGAAGCACGGCTATAAACTGCGGAAGCAACAGTAACGAAGCAGCAGATAACGGCAATAATCAAAGTTACAATCAAAGTAATCTGTGCATTCTTGTCAACGAGAGCATAATAAGCATCTTCGGAAGCTTCAAAAAGCTCGTCTGTAGCCTGCTCAAGCGCAAGGTCTGGAAGATAGCTGTTGAAGATGTTCATAAATGCTGGAGGGAACGGAGAAATTGTCATTCCGCCAAGAAGAATCAAGGCAACTCCGCGCCACAAAAGCATTCCAGACAAAGTACAGATAAACGGAGGAATATGCACATAGGCAATAAAAAATCCGTGCCATGCGCCGATTGCTGTTCCGACAATAAGACATACAATAATCGAAGGAATAACCGGCCAGCCAAGATTTACAATTAAAATTCCCGCGACTGCGCCAACAAGACAAATTACAGAGCCAACAGAAAGGTCAATGTTTCCGCCGGTAAGAATACACAGAAGCATACCAGTTGCAAGAATTACAACCCAAGCGTTCTGGTTTATAAGGTTTGTAATATTTTCCGGGGCAAAAAGCGAGCCTTTGTCAAATCCAACAATCAAAGCCTGAAAAAACAGCATGACTGCCAGAAGAATAAAAATCATCGTGTTGCCCTTAAGCATTTTCTTTAAGCTGTTTGTGTTAACTGCCATATTTACACTCCTATAAATTTAGGCTATTTATTTTCCGAGCTGATGATGCATGACATGATTTTTTCCTGACTTGCATCTTTAGCGTCCATTTCTGCAATCATGCGGCCTTCATTCATAACATAAATGCGGTCGCTCATTCCAAGTACTTCCGGCATTTCAGAGGAAATCAGAATTACAGATTTTCCTTCTGCAACCATGCGGTTTATAATGCAGTAAATCTCGTACTTTGCGCCAACATCGATTCCGCGTGTAGGCTCGTCAAGAATCAGAATATCCGGGTCAGCAAAAAGCCATTTTCCAAGAAGAACTTTCTGCATATTTCCGCCAGAAAGATTTCCTACGGCTTCGTCTACAGTTGCGCATTTTGTGCGCATTTCCTTTGCTGAATCCTGGGCAACGCGCCTGCATTCGTCAAAGTTGTAGATTCCATGCTTAGAAACTTTTTCCGGCTTTGCAGAAACCGTATTCTGCGTGATTGTTTCCGAAAGAATAAGTCCGTTGCCTTTGCGGTCTTCTGTAACATAAGCAATCTTGTGGTTGATTGCCGACTTTACATTCGGAAGCACAATTTCTTTTCCGTTTAGAAAAATCTGCCCGGAAATATTCGCGCCGTAGGAATGTCCGAAGATGCTCATTGCAAGTTCCGTGCGTCCGGCTCCCATAAGCCCCGAAATACCAAGAACCTCGCCTTTGCGCAAGTTGAAATTCACATTGTCGCAAACCTTGATTCCGTCGAAAACAGGATGGTCAACGCACCAGTTCTTGACTTCAAAGCAGACATCTCCGACTTTAGATGTGCGCTTAGGAAATCTATCTGTAATATCACGGCCAACCATCGCCGCAATAATTGTATTCTCTGAAAAATCGTCTTTGCTCTTGTCGAGCGTTTTTATTACAGCGCCGTCGCGGATAACTGTAATTTTGTCAGCAACATAAGAAATTTCATTCAGCTTGTGGGAAATAATAATTGAAGTCATTCCCTGCTTTTTGAATTCAAGGAGCAAATCCAAAAGATGCTTGGATTCGTTTTCATTCAAGGAAGCAGTTGGCTCATCCAAAATCAAAAGCCGAACTTTTTTTCCAAGTGCCTTGGCAATTTCTACAAGCTGCTGCTTGCCAACGCCAATGTCCTTTATAAGTGTATGTGATGATTCTTTAAGACCAACTTCCGCAAGAAGGGAATCAGCTTTGTCGAATGTTTCTGCCCAGTCAACCTTGAATCTTGAGCCGCGCTCATTTCCAAGGAACATATTTTCCGCAATTGTCAGAAGAGGAACAAGAGCCAGCTCCTGATGAATAATTACAATGCCCAGCGATTCGCTGTCTTTTATTGTCTGGAATTTGCAGAGTTTGCCGTCATAGATAATATCGCCGGAATAAGAGCCGTATCCGTAAATGCCGCTTAAAACATTCATAAGAGTAGACTTTCCAGCTCCGTTTTCGCCGCAAAGAGCATGAATTTCGCCTTCTTCTACAGAAAGCGTAACGTTGTTCAGAGCTTTGACGCCAGGAAACTCTTTTGTAATATTCCGCATTTCCAATAATGCTTTTGCCATTGGAATCTCCTATTTTAAGCCGATTATAAACTTCTAAAAAAGACGGGGCTTTTGACCCCGCCTTGACCATTTTAGTTTTTGCTATTTAAGCTGAGCTTCTGTGTAGTATCCAGAATCAACAAGGAGCGCCTTGTAATTTGAAACATCAGCATAAACTGGATCACAAAGGTATGAAGGAACAATTCCTTTTCCGTTGTCGTAAGTCTTTGTGTCGTTGATTTCTGGCTTTGTTCCCTGAAGAAGAGCGTCAACCATTCCAACAACTTTTTCTGCCAAAGTACGTGTATCTTTGAAAACAGACATTGCCTGAGTTCCCTTGAGCATGTTCTTTACAGAACCAATGTCGCAGTCCTGTCCAGTAACAATCGGGAAGTTTGCCTTTGTGTAGCCAGCTGCAACAAGAGCGTTTGTGATTCCCATTGCAACAGAGTCGTTTGAAGAATAAACAGCGTCAAGTTTTGTTCCGCGTGGACCGTATCCATTTGAAGTGATAAGGTTTTCCATGCGTTTCTGTCCTTCTTCTGTAGACCAGTTCAAAGTTGCGCACTGTGCTTTTGAAGTCTGTCCTGAACGGCAAACGAGAACTCCGCTGTCAAGGTAAGGCTTGAGTGTGTCCATTGCTCCGCCGAAGAAGAAGTTGATGTTGTTGTCATCTGGAGAACCTGTGAAGAATTCGATGTAAGCAGGATCTGATTTTGAGCGGTTCTTAAGATTCAGCTTGTCAACAAGATATTCACCCTGAATTGTTCCTACTTTGTAGTTGTCGAATGTTGCATAGTAAGAAACTGAATTTGTGTTCATAATCAAGCGGTCATAAGCGATAACCGGGATTCTCTTTTTCTTTGCGCCGTCAAGTGCGTTTTTAAGAGCTGAACCATCAATAGAAGCAACAACAAGAACGTTGCATTTTCCAGTAATCATGTTTTCAATCTGGGAAACCTGAGTTGCAATGTCATTGTTAGCATACTGCAAGTCAACAACATAGCCAGCTTTTTCCAGCTGAGCCTTCATGTTTGCTCCGTCCTGGTTCCATCTCTGCAAGTCTTTTGTAGGCATAGAAACACCTACTTTTGTTCCTTTCTTTTTTGCTGCGAAACATGGAAGCACGAGAGCGCAAGCCAAAAGAACAGCGATAATTTTTTTCATAAGATAAACCTCCTTAAAAATGCATATCTTATTTTTTTTAGTTAACAGAACTCCAAAAACGTTCCGTTACTTTCTAGCTTGATTAAAGTATATAACATGAAACGTTTCCTGAATTTTCAATTTTCTTGATTATTTTGTTAATTTATGTGATTTTTTGAATAAATCTATAAAAAATGAAAGAAATTTATTAGGATTTTTTTGCTATAAGAAAAATGCAGAACGGAAAAACGCCAAAAATTCCCCGAAACAAAAAAAACTCCGGGCAAGGAGGCTTACATTCCTTTTCCCGGAGCATATTCTACAAAGGTCTCGAGGTTGAACCCTATTGTATAAAAATTAAGTTTTGTCATTACCGTGCATGACACTTTGTCATTCCCCGACTTGATCGGGGAATCTTCTATGTCATTATCAAGCCAAGCCCAAATGACATTCCAACTATTTCACTCTCTTGTAGCCGTAAACTGCCAAGTCTCCAAGCTCTTCTTCTATGCGCAAAAGCTGATTGTACTTTGCCATGCGGTCTGAACGAGATGCAGAACCTGTTTTAATCTGTCCTGAATTTGTTGCAACTGCGATGTCGGCAATTGTTGAATCTTCAGTTTCGCCAGAACGGTGCGAAGTTACGCTTGTGTATCCGTGGCGGTGAGCCATTTCAATTGCGTCAAGAGTTTCTGTAAGAGAGCCAATCTGATTTACTTTTATAAGAATTGAATTTGCGCATCCAAGCTCAATTCCTTTCTTAAGATATTCAACATTTGTAACAAAAAGGTCATCGCCAACGAGCTGGCATTTTGAACCGATTTTGTCAGTAAGAAGTTTCCAGCCTTCCCAGTCGCTTTCTGCCATTCCGTCTTCAATTGAATCAATCGGATATTTTGAAATAAGCTCTGCAAGATAGTCAGCCTGCTGTGCGGAAGTAAGTTTTTTTCCGTCCGCGCCTTCTTTCCAAGTATAATCGTAAATTCCGTTTTCATAGAATTCAGACGAAGCGCAGTCCATTGCGATTTTTACATCTTTTCCAGGTTCATATCCAGCTTCTTTTATAGCTTTTACGATTGTGTCAAGAGCATCTTCTGTTCCGTCAAGCTTAGGAGCAAAACCGCCTTCGTCGCCTACAGCAGTTGAAAGTCCGCGAGATTTCAAAACAGCCTTCAAGCTATGGAAAACTTCTGTTCCCATGCGGATTCCTTCCTTAAATGAAGAAGCTCCAACCGGGCGAATCATAAATTCCTGGAACGCAATAGGAGCGTCCGAATGCTGGCCGGCATTTATAATGTTCATCATTGGAACTGGCAATGTGTAAGTATTTGTTCCGCCAATGTAGCGGTAAAGCGGAATCGCAAGATAATCAGCCGCAGCTTTTGCCACTGCAAGTGAAACTCCAAGAATTGCATTTGCGCCAAGCTTGGATTTTGTTTTTGTTCCGTCAAGCTCAATCATTTTTTTGTCGATTGCGCGCTGCTCAAGTCCGCACATTCCAACAAGAGCCGGAGCAATTACTTTGTTAACATTTTCAACTGCCTTGAGAACGCCTTTTCCCAAGTAGCGTTTTTTGTCTCCGTCGCGAAGTTCAAGCGCTTCATTTTCACCAGTAGAAGCTCCAGAAGGAACTGATGCTCTGCCAAACGCGCCGCTTTCCAAAGTAACATCAACTTCTACCGTAGGATTTCCGCGAGAATCAAGAATTTCACGTCCGACAATTTTCTGAATTTTACAACCGCCCATAATTTCCTCCTGGGATAAAAAAATAGTTAGCTATTGCTAATTAATTTAAATATAATAAAATCCAGTGAACTTTTCAAGCTAAATTCAAAATTTTTTTCAGAAACTTTATTTCTGCGCCACAACACTTGTTATTCCTTGGCTTAATCGGGAAATCTAGCAAAATTTGCAACATAAGATTGTCGTATCAAGTACGACAATGACATTTAGAACTTATTTGACATCCCCATGCCATATCAAAATACAAAACTCGACATTTTTTCGGCAACTCAAAATTATTGAAATAAACAGGCAAAAAAGCTATAATTTGCAATCATGATAAACCCATTAGCACAAGAATTAAATGACGCGCTCAAAGGCACAACGCCAGGCGAGCTGCTTTCTGATGTTGGAACAAGACTTTACTTTCCAAAGGGAATAATCGCACAAAGCGCAGAAGCCAAAAAACTTGGAAAAACTGCGAACGGAACAATCGGAACCACAGTTGTTGAAGGCAAACCGATTATGCTTCCTTCTATAAAAAAATATGTGCCGGACCTAACTTCTTCAGAACTTGTAGGATATGCGCCGACAGCAGGAAATCCGGATTTGCGTGCAATGTGGAAAGAATCAATTATCCGCAAAAATCCGCTTTTAAAAGACAAAAAATTTTCGTTGCCGGTTGTTGTTCCGGGACTTACAGCAGGAATTTCTTATCTTGCTGACCTTTTCCTTGACGAAACAAAGCCGCTTGTTGCAGCAGATCCTTCTTGGGACAATTACGTTCTTATAGCTGAAGCAAGGCGCAACGCAAAATTCGTTCAGTTTAAAATGTTCAAGGACGGAAAATTCAACATTGAAGGATTGAAAGAAACAATGCAGAAGCAGGCTGAATCCGGCTCTGTCCGCATTCTTTTGAATTTTCCGCAGAACCCTTCAGGCTACAGCCCAACTTCCGACGAAGCAAAACAGCTTGTTTCAATTGTAAAGGGAATCGCAGAAAAAGGCGCAAAAGTAATAGTTTGGTGCGATGACGCATATTTCGGACTGAACTACGAAGACAACATTGAAAAACAGTCGCTCTTTGCATATCTTTGCGACCTGCACGAAAATGTTCTTGCTGCAAAAATCGACGGACCTACAAAAGAAGACTTTGCCTGGGGATTCAGAACTGGATTTATAACTTTTGGCTGCAAAGGACTTTCCGATGCGCAATACGAAGCTCTTGTAAAAAAAATTATGGCTGCAATCCGCTCGTCAGTTTCATGCGCAGCAACTCCATCTCAGTCGCTGATTTTAAAAGCCGCATCAGACGGAAAACTTGAAGAAGAAAAAGCTGAATTCCGCAAAATTCTTGAACGCCGTTATAAACTTGTGCGCGAATTTGTTTCCACACACGAAAGCAAATTTATAAAGCCGCTTCCATTCAATTCAGGCTACTTTATGTCTTTTGATACAATGGACATTGACGCAGAAAAATTAAGGCAGAAACTTTTAAGCGACCGCGGAATCGGAACAATTTCCATAGACGCAAAAACTTTAAGAGTTGCCTTCTCAAGCCTTGATGAAGAAAAAATCAACATTGTTTATCAGGCGATTTACGACGTTGCGGATGAACTTGGAAAATAAAAAATTTCTTGCAGTCATAGCCGCGCTGATTTCTCTTTTGCTTGCCTCCTGTAAAAATTCGGGAAGCAAGCCGCTGATTATTTGGACAGACAATGCGGAAATTGTTTCTTATGTGGAGCTTTTTAATGCCACGCATGAAAACATAAGCGCATTTGCAGTCTACAAAGAGGAAGCGGCGCGCTCACTTCCGCCAGCAAAAGACGAGCTTACCCCGGATTTGGTTGTAGGCTCTTGGCTCAAGAATTCCGCAACACGAAAATATTTTCAGCCGCTGGATTATCTTTTTCAAGAAAAAAGCTTAAACCGCACTTTGTTTTACAAGCAGCTTCTTGAGTACGGACAAATAAACGACAAGCAATATCTTATTCCCATAAGCTTTAATTTGCCCGCAATGATTTTCAGCAAAAAAAATGAAAGCTTTGTAGAATCAGAGCATTTTTTAAATCTTGAGCAGATAAGGACTTTTTCAGCAGCATTCAACAAAAAAAATAAAAACGGAACATACACAGCGATGGGGTACGCGCCTTCCTGGGACACAGACTTTATGTATCTTGTAACAAAACTTTATGGAGCCGCCTACCACGAAAAAGGAACAAGCTTTATATGGAATGAAAAAGCGATGGAAACTTCAATTTCCGAAATGCGCCAATGGACAATCGCGCGCAATTCCAGCACTTCCGCAGAACAAAACTTTCAGTTCCGCTACCTTTATATGCCGAGCTACAAGCAGGTTGCCACAACACGCTGCCTTTTTTCGCACACAACCAGCGACAAGCTTTTTACTCTTACAGATGCGCAGATTACAGACCTTTCATTTAGATGGATTGAGCAAGACAATAAAATTCCAGTTGAAGACAACATTTTGAGTATCGGGCTTTACAAAAAATCCGAGCATTCAGCGCAAGCCGAAGAATTTATTTCCTGGTTTATGAAAATCGAAACTCAGCAGCTTTTAATTGAACGCACAGAAAGCATGAAGCTGGACACCGTAAACTTTGGAATTGCAGGCGGATTTTCTACATTGCGCGAAGTAAACGAAAAATTTTATCCGGCGTTCTACAGACATCTTTTGGGAAATATGCCGCCGGAAGAATTTATAACATTGCCGAATATTCTTCCGTACAGATGGAACAGTTTAAAAGAAAATGTAATAATTCCGTATTTAAAGGACAGCACAAAAACTGAAAATTCAGGCTCAGTTCAGTCGCTTGAAGAACGAATCACAGAATGGACAAAGCAGTTCTACTAAAAGCAAAAGCCAGCTAAACTTTTTATTTTAAAATCCGATACATAAGATAGTGCAAAGAAAATTGTTGCACTAAAAACTGAGGGTAGACTTATGTATTCAAACGGAATCAGCCTAAACGCGGCATCTTACAGAACTCTTTTCTCTACTTCTTCAGGCTCTCTCTGTGTTCCAGTAAAGCCTAGCGCTGTAATATATTCTCAATTTGATTACGTGCATGGAACTGCAACCGAGCATGGACAGCGCGGAGTTCCAATAAACCGTCTGCGCATTTTAAACACACTGATTTCGCAACTTGTTTCCATGAAGCAAAAGCCAGCCCTTTCAGAAGAAGAAGCCACTGGACTTTCCGAAGAACAAAAAGACGAGCTTATAAAAAGCTACCAGCAGCAAATCAAAACTGCAATTGCAGCCAGCACCTCGCAAGGACAGGCAGCTTACGGACTTGCAGGCTTAATGCCGGAAGCAGGAGCAGTTGTTTCTGTTTCAGCGTAAAAATTACGCCCAAACAAACCAAAGCAAAGCAGATGCGGCGGCTGTTGTAATAAGCGTGAACGGAACTCCGATTTTAAGCCAGCCAGAAAATTTCATAGGATAATTTTCTTTCTTTAAAATTCCCATTGCAACAATATTCGCGCTCGCACCAAATGGAGTAAGGTTTCCACCGAGGCAGCTTCCAACCAAAAGCGCAAACATAAAAAGCTCCGGGTTTATTCCAATTTGAGCCGCCATTCCGCCCGCAACAGGAAGCATTGCGATTATATAAGGAACATTGTCAACAAATCCGCTTACAATAACAGAAATTAAAAGGATTATAAAAAAGCCCGCAACTTCAGAGCCGCCAGTAACATTCACAAGCAAATCCGCAAGGTCGTTCAAAAGCCCTGTTTCTTTTATTGCGCCGATTACAACAAAAATTCCAAGCAAGAAAAAAATTGTTTCCCAGTCAAGTTCTTTTACAACTTTTGCAGTTTCTGCGCTTGTTTTTTTCTGAAACAACTTGAACCAAAGCAAGCACAAAATTCCAATCGACATGACCAAAGTTCCGCTCA
The DNA here is from genome assembly GCA_963654755.1 of Desulfovibrionaceae bacterium. GTDB lineage: Bacteria > Spirochaetota > Spirochaetia > Treponematales > Treponemataceae > Treponema_D. The sequence goes on along the minus strand of CAVKBG010000014.1, from coordinate 32,600 downwards.
AATACTCAAACCTGGTATTCACAAATGAAACTCCGGCAAGTCCAAAAATCATAAGCAAGAGGCAAACAAAAGGAACCCAGGAAATGACTTTTTCGCTTTCAACCTGAACTTTATTTTTTCTATTTTTCGCAAAGAAGAAATAAAAGAAAATACATCCGGCAACCATTCCAGCCTGAATTATAAAGAAGATTGAAGGTTTTCCCAAATAAAAGAAGAAGTCGTTAAAATTGTATCCGGCATAACTTGCAAAAATCATTGAAGGCGGATCTCCAACCAAAGTCGCAGTTCCTTCAAGGTTGCTCATAACGGCAAGTCCCATCATAAAAAATGTAGGATTCATTTTCAGCTTTGAGCAAAGCGCAAGTCCAATCGGAGCCATTACAAGAACCGTAGCGACATTTTCCACAAAAATTGAAATTATTCCCGTCATTGCAAGAATCGCAACCATCGCAATGCAAGTATTCCGGCTGCTGTTCACAATTTTGTCGGCGATTTTCACAGGAACTTTTGAATAAATAAAAAGAGAGGCGATAATCATGCTGCCAAGATAAATCATAATAACGTTCCAGTTTATGATTTCAAATACAGAATGATAAAGCGCGTATATTCTCTGCGGAAACTGTCCTTCAAGCGCAACCACATCCTGCGGAAGCGGAAAAATCTGCCCCGGAAAAAAAGTTGCAATAATAACAACAAGAAACGCCGCACCAGTTGTAAACAAAACTTTTTTGTTCTGAAATAAAATTACAAGCACATACATTAAAACCGCGATAGCCGCGACTAAAGATTTCATATTAAGCATAATTTCTCCAATTATAAACTATTTAAAATATCTTGCAGTAAGAGCATCCGCAAGGCAACGTGCTTTTCGGATTGTCTGAAGAACAAGCGGCACAAAAACAGGAATTATCGATTTTAATTTTTTTATTCCTTTTGCATTTCCAAATGTTCCGCGGATAATCTGTGTTTTTATAATGCCCGAAAATTCATCTAAAAGCAACGGTATAAATCTAAAAATAATTCCAACTATCAAGACAACGCAGCGAACAGGAACTTTAAAGAAATTCAGCGGCTTTAAAATAGCGGCGATTCCGTCCATAACCTGCCGTTCATCCGCAGTAAAAATATAAGTTTCAATCGCAAAAATGGCGCAAACAGAATGAACAAAGGAAGCTGCAAAAAGCAAAAGTTTCCGCGGCGTTACAAAAATCATTTTCCAGCTGAAAAGAATTTTGTCTCCTTCGTAAACGGGAAAAAGAATAATTCCAAGCAAAGAAAAAATTACAATCCATGGAACAAGTTTTGCAATTATTTTAAAAGAATTTTTTAGCGGCGATTTTGCAAGAACGGAATACAAAATGTTCACAAAAATCATCGCAATGCAAACTGGAAACGGAAACAAAATTGAAGCAAAAAACAAAACTAAAAATAAAAATGTTTTCTTGCCTGCGGAAAGTGAATTTATAAATGAAGGCGGAATTTTCTCTGGCGCAGAAAAAACAGAAGCCGCTTTGGAAATTTTTTCAAGCAGCGAAGCATTTTCAATTAAATTCATTTCCTTTAACTTGCCCGGAACTGAATCAGAATTTTCTTCACTCTTGGAAATCAAATCTTCCCAGCGAAGTCTAAAATCCGCAGCTTCCGCTTCCTGAAATCTATGCGTGCTAAACAAAACTGTTTTTCCGCTTTCAGTAAGTTTTCTAAAAGACGCAAGGAGATTTTTTCTTGAAACTGGATCTAAGCCGGCAGTCGGCTCATCAAAAATCAAAATATCGCTATCAAGCGCAATAAGCCCCGCAACAGAAAGTTTGCGTTTTTCGCCGCCGCTAAGTGAGACAACCGGAAGATTTCCGTATTTTTTGTAATCAAGCCCGGCAAACTCCATGGATTTTTTTACGCGCTCAAAAAGTTCCTTGCCTTTTATATTTTTGTTTTTAGGACCGAACGCAACATCATCTGCGGAATACGGCTCGAACAACGCAGCCTCGCTTTCCTGCAAGCCAAGAACCGGCCGGCTCAAAGCATAAATTTTTCCGCTCTGATTTTTTTTAAGACCTGCAAGGCATTCAAACAACGTTGATTTTCCGCAGCCGCTCGGACCAGTCAGGGCAACAAGCGTTCCTTTTTTAAGCTCAAAAGAAATATTTTTAAAAACTGAAAAATTCCCATAGGAAAATGAAAGCCCCTGAACCTTTAAAGCTGTTTCTGCAAATTTGTTTTTGGCTGAATTTAAATTTTTAAACGAAGTGTATTCGCCGTCAATTCCAAAAATCGCTTCAAAAATATTTTTGTTTTCTTTAAATTCATTTGGCGAGCCGTCAAAAATTATCTGCCCCTGCTCCATCACGATGATTCTTTTTGCAGCCAAAGCTTCATCCAAATCGTGCGTAACAGAAATAACCGTGTGCCCTTTTTTATTCCAAGCGTCAACAAATTCCACAAGCTGATTTTTTGAATCCGGATCAAGCATTGCCGTAGCTTCATCAAGAATCAGCAAATCCGGGAAAAGCGCAAGGATTCCGCTAAAGGCAAGACGCTGAGTCTGCCCCAAAGAAAGCTCAAAAGTTTTGCTCAACGCTTTGTCCACAAGAGAAACAACGGAAAGGCATTCGATTGTGCGCAGTTCAATTTCCGCTTCCGTCATGTTAAGGTTCTGCGGACCAAAAGCTGTGTCACGCTCAACGATTCCGGCAACAATCTGTTCTTTTGGCTGCTGAAAAACAATGCCGGGAAGAATTCCATCTTGCTTTAAAACTTCACCTTTTGAAGGCTCAAAAAATCCTGCAATAAGCCGGGCTAGCGTGCTTTTTCCAGAACCGTTAAGCCCAAGAACCGCAATATATTCGCCTTGGCTCACAGAAAAATTTATATTGTCAAGCGCAATTTTATTTGAACGAGGATATTCATAGTAAACATTTTTTAGCTCAAGCAACGGCATTTTCAAATATTCCTAGCTGGAAAAAACGGTTTGCTTCCAGAAATCGAAAGTTCATAAAAAATACATTCAAATCCGATGTTTTTTGTTAAATTTAACATCGCAAATGAAGGTTTTTGTCCGCCACGAGGTCTAAAACAACTTCCAGGATTTATAGTAAAAACTTCGCCAAGATTTTCCGCCGCAATGTGAGTATGGCCGTAAAGCGCAATTTTGCAGTTGTTTTTCTTTGCCGCGGAAACAATTTCACCAGTTCCAAGATAAAGAGAATTTCTGTGTCCGTGCGTAAAAAAAATTCGTTGCCCGCAGGCTTCAAGCACATTGAAAATCGGAACTTTCAGCTGAACATAATAAGGCTCGTCGGAAAGAACATTTCTAACAGGATAAAGGTCGGCATCGTTGTTTCCTTCGACAATTCCAATTACAGGCGGAACAATGGCTTTAATTTCAACTTCATCAACAGCATTTGAAATCAGCTTGGAAATATCGCAAATTCCATCGCCGCAAAAAATAAGGGCATCGCTTATAACTCCAAACTGGCGCAAAATCAGCAAAAGGTTGGAATACGCACCATGAGAATCCGACACCACAAGAATCCGCGCAGAATCTTTTGTTGCGAGTTTTTGTATTTCTTCACGGCTGCCGATAAGCAAAGATTCATCTTGTAAAAGTGTGTTCAATTTATTCCGCCGAATTTAAAATTATAAAATGATTTCTTGACTGAATTCCAGTTTCGCTGTCAACGTAGCGGGCGACTTTTCTTTTTCCAGCCACAGCCTGAACATGATAATAAAGATCGCTGTCTTGCGGAAGAACAAACGGAAGCTCCGCGGCATAGTCAACCGCCGAAATCAAAAGTGCCAAAGTTTCATCGTCTTCATTTTTATTTTCTGTATCGCCAAACTGAATTCCAGCCGTATATTCATGGTCAATTACAAAGTTGCAAGTGAATTCCTGCCCCAAAACATCATCCTGCGGAAAAATTGAAAAAACATTGAACGGAGGATTTCCATTCCATTCTTCTTTTATTCTTGCAAGCGGAGAATGTGTGTTTTCCGGCGCGCCAAGAAGAACAATTCCATGCACATTGTTTTTTTCAATGACATCGCGCAAACTGGAAATTCTGCCATGCAAATCATCTGGAAAAACCAGCGGAAGAACAAGACCGCCATTTTCAGCAAGTCCAAATTTTTTCTCCAAGGAATCTATCGCTTTTTTTACAAAATCATCGCCATTAAAACCATATCCAATAAGCACGCAGACAATTCCATTTTCGTTTGTCCAAAAATTTTCTTTTAACTCAGAAGAACTTTCGCGTGGCTGAATTTCAATAGAGTCGTCTGAAGCAATTTTTATGCTGGGAACATTTTTTTCTTTGCAGCCTGAAAAAATAATTGCAAAAGCAAAAAAAAGAAGTTTTCCCATTAATGCAATTTTCTTTTTTAATTTCATTTTTTAAAATTCCATTTTATAAAACAAACGAACCCCGCTGCAAAAATAACAACGGGGCGCATTTTGGGTTACTTTACCAAATCACAAGTTTTTCACTAATAAATCAGTCACCCCAGCCAATTGTAATGTTAACTGAACCTGTCGTTTTAACAGAAGGTGTTGGTGTAGTACCAGGTTTTGTACCAGAAGAACCACCCGAGCCTGAAGAACTTCCTGAACCCGAAGAGCCACCAGAAGCAGACGAATCTCCCGAAGGAGCTGAATCTCCTGGAGTATTCGTTGATGAACCGCCAGCATCAGTTTCTGCAGCAATTGCATTAGCTTCACTTGAAATTAAATTCATTCCCATAGATTCACTTCCAAACGAACTTCCTGCGCTTGATACAACTTTTTCTGTATGAGGATTTGAAGGTCTGCTTGCTATAACATCAAATTTGCTGTTCTGACCTGCAAAAACTGGAACTCCATTTTTTTCTCCGACTTCTGCGCTAGAAGTAAATGGAGTTGATTTTGGATGTTCTTCGGCAGCAATGTCTTGACCGTCAAAAATTTCATTTGCAGAAGCAACTGTTCCCGCATTGCTTTCTTCAGATGGAGCAATGTCAGTTGAATTATCCTCAACTTTAGAAATTTCCGCAGAAGAAGCTTCAGGACCGCCAAAACTTACAAGTCCCTGAGTAACAGAAAGGCGTCCAGAAGAAGTGACTTTAAATTCTGTTCCTCTTACCGAAGCCGTTGCAACCGCTGAACGAACTTTGAATCCAACTTTTCTTCCGTCAGAAGAAGAAACATTTGCCTTAAGCGAGCCGGAATCAATGTAAATCTGCGTTGAATCCTTGTTTTCCATTGCGACCATGTTTTCAATTGTAATTCTTGTCAACGGTCCCAATGTGAAATTTGTTCCTTTTACAGAAACTACAGCATTTGATTTAAATCCAGTTGAAATAACAGCACCTTTTTCCTGAATAATATCACCTTCTTCAACAGGAATCCACATTCCGCCTTCCAGAATTTCAACCTTGCCTTCAATGCTTACAAATTTCGCTTCCAAAGCAGAAGCTGAAAATCCAGCAAAAACTGCAAAAGCAAGCAACGGCAAAAACTTAAAACTCAATTTCATACAACACCTCCTAAAATTTTACGGTTAAAACGAAATAACCGCATTAAACGCGACTTCTGTTCTGCTGGAATCGCTTGAATCTCCTGCAAAATGGCTTGCAGAAAGAGTCAAAGCAAGGTCAGAGAACAAGTAATATTTTGCATTTCCATAAACTTGGAAACCATAATAATCAAAAGCATCATCATCTCTGTCAAGGAAAACAACGTCTCCACCAACAGCGCAATAAAGCTTGTCTATTGGAACTATAGATGCAGATAATCCAGCCTTTGAAATTCCTTTATAAATAGTTTCATCTAGTAATGCTGATATACCTGAATAAGTCGGCTCATCCGCTGAAAGACAAGTTGTAATCTGTGTAAATCCGACAAACGGAACAAAAGGACCTCTGTCTCCAGAAGCATAAGAAGCAGAGAGAGTAACAGAAGAAGATTTAAAATCCGGGAACAAAGAAATATTGGCTCTTCCTAAAAATCCAAAATCAGAAAAATCTGTAGAGCTGACAGTTCCGCTCAAGCCGTAAAAAACCATAGGAGCAAGCGGTCCGTCCAAGCGCAAAGTTCCATAAAAACGGTTGTCTTCATCTTTTTCATTTTCTGGAATATCAGCAGGACCTTCTGTGTCCCAAAAGCCAAGTCCTTCTAAAGAAATTGTCTGGTTAAGCAACAAATATGGAAAGCTGATTTTTACTCCGCCTGCTATGTAAGGAGCGCAAAAATCGTAGAAGTCATTTTCATCATCTGGAGTCCATTCAATGCCATTGCTGTTCATAACAGAAATGTTCTTTAAATTCAAAAGCCCTGTGTATCCGCCAAAAACAGAAACATCAAGCCAGGAAGTAGAAAACTGCGCCGAAGCTCCGTCAATTGACTGGGAAAAAACAGATTGCGAAAGATCCGACAAGAAAAGGCGGCCTGCGTCCAAGAAAAATTTTCCAGCAGAACACTCTATAATAGAAGAAAACTTCAAAATATTTAAATCTGCAATAAATTCATTTTCACTATTAGAGTTGTCGCCAAAGATTTTTTCATAGCTATGGCTAAGGCTGGCTTCTAAAGAAAGAAATGTTGTTCCTTTTTTATTGAAAGGAATTTTTGCAAGCGCAGAAAAAGCTTCGCTCTGCTTCAATATAGGCTCTTTGTATTCTTCGCCATTAAACTTCAAGTCTGTATTATCACCCAAGAAAAAAGAAATTTCAGCTGAAAAAGCAAATACAGAGAAAACTGAAAACAAAACGGCGGCAAAATATTTTTTTACATTCATGCTAATTTCTCACCTCATAAAAATCAATGCAGTCTGTAACAACATTAAGAAATTCCCTGCCAGTCGGAATGCGTTTTGGATCAAAAGAAGGCGAAATTACACCGCCATTGCGAAGCTGCTTAAAGGCATAGCGCGGGCTTGGAAAAAGCTTCATCATAAGGCTGTCTGGAATATCCCAAGTAAAATAGCACAGCCAGGCAAGATTTTCAAAATTGATAAAATCTTCCGCGGAAATCTCTGCTTTTATGGCTGGCTTAGAATATTCTTCTCCTATTTTTTTCCAAGCATTGACAGCATCCTCTTCCGAATCGTCATCTGAAATATAGCCCATTGCGACTGCTGTAAAATATGCGGCAGTTCCATAAGTGAGCTTTTCAGTAGATACAGTTTTCTCCACAATTTCCGCAGACTGGGAAAAAACAGCCGAAACAGAAATGAGAGCAAACAGAAAAATCGAAGTAAAAAGTTTCATATCACTCCTCTAAAAAATGTAATGCACACAAATGTTCATTTACAAGAAATTATACTATATGATATAGTTTTTGTCATGGTAATGAAAAATAAATTCAAAGAATTTTTTAAAACTAAGATAGAACTGATTATTATGGCGGTTTTTGCGCTTTTGAGCGTGGCGGCAATAGAAACAAGCATTTTTCAAAAGCTAGATTACAGGCTTTATGACTCAATGCTGAAAATAACTAAAGGAATCGATGCGCATCCAAACATTGTAATTGTCGATGTTGATGACGAATCGCTTGGAAGAGTTGGTTCTTGGCCTTGGACTCGTGATATTTTGGGAAACGCCTTAATCCGCATGAAAGAATTCGGCGCAAAACAGGCTGTATTCGATATTGAATATATTTCACCTTCTTCAAAAGGCGTAAACGAAAATTTAAGCGACACAGTAAACAAGACTTTTATAGACGGCGAGCAGGCGATTTCAAGTTCAATTTCGGAATTTGCGAATGGAATTGAAGGCGGAATTGTAAACGCGAAAAATGCGCAGGAACACGCTGAAAATCTTATTTCAAATGAAATAGACGGAATTCTTTACGAAATGCAAAAGGAAATCACTTCCGGCTTTGAGCTTGACTATGATGATTTTTTTGCAAGATGCGTTCAGTTCTTTGGAAACACTTCGCTGACCGTAAACATGAGGCACATTGCGCAAAAAAGCGACGAATCAGAAGAAAATTATGCCAGAACAAGATTCCTTTTTAACAATGTAACAGACGAAAAAAATCTTATTCAAAAAGGAAACATTTATTCAGTAAAAGAAGAAGCAAGCCAGGAACTTGGATTTACGCCGGCACTTCATAAAATTCTTTCACGCGCGCAAGGGCTTGGATTTACAAATGTTATTGTAGACAAAGACGGAATCAGGCGCAGAATTGAGCTTTTGAATTTTCAGAATGGAAAATATGTCGGGCAGCTTTCTTTTGCGCCGCTTATGAAACTTTTGGATGTTCAGTCAATGGAAAGAACTTCAAATTCAATAATTCTGCAAGGACTGAAAAATCCGAATTCAGATTCAAGATACAGCATTTCAATTCCGCTGGATAAGCATGGACGGATGCTGATAAACTGGCTTCACGAAAGTTACGTGGACAGCTTTAGGCACGTTCCGGCGTATCTGCTTTACAATCTTGATCTTGCGGAAAAACTGATAATAGAAAATCTTTCGGACATAAAAAATGCGGATTTGTCGTCGCTTTCAGAAGAAGATGCGGAATACATTTTAAATTCCATGTATTTTGAAGATGAATACGAAAAACTTTCAAATTCAAAAAAACGTCTTCTATTAAAATGCCGCGGATTTGATGAGGAAGGAAAAGCAATAAAAGGCGGACTTTCTGAAGAAGACTACGGAAAATATTTTTCAGCCAGAACAGAGTTCTTTAAAAATCTCAAGGAATTTTCTGATTCATTTGCAACAGTTCAGGGATTTGAGCAGATTCCAGAACTTGCGGAACTTTCAAAAAGCATTGAATTTTATCTTCGCGACTTTGAAATGCTAAAAGGCAGCATGGAAGGCGCATTCTGCATAATCGGAAACTCAGCGACTTCCAGCACTGATTTGGGAGTAACGCCATTTTCAAAGCAATACGCGAACTTGGGACTTCACGCGAATGTTATAAACACAATTCTTCAGAAAAAATTTATACGCGAAGTAGATCCGCTTTGGGGACTTGCATTCTGCGTAGTTTTCATTTTGCTTACAATGCGCATAACGGCAAAATTCAGCACAGGAAAGAAAAACTTCACAAGATTTTTGTACGTAGTTGTTCCGCTTGTGCTTTTCCATATTTTGATGACGCAATTCAATATTTATGTTCCGTTTGTAGTTCTTTTTGCATTTTCGTTCCTGAATTATTTTTCGGGAATCATCGTAAATTTCCATGCGATAAACTCGGACAAAAAATTCCTCCAGTCAACATTCAGTGCTTATGTTGCTCCTGCCGTTGTAGACGAAATCATCAAAAATCCGGAAACTGCAAAGCTCGGCGGAAACAGCAAAAACATAACTGCGCTTTTTTCAGACGTAAAGACATTCTCTGGATTCACAGAAGCTGTAAACAATGCGGAAGGCGAAAGCAAAGGCGCTGAACGGCTTGTTTCAATTTTGAACGGATACCTTGGTGCTTTGAGCGATGCGATAATGGACTGCCACGGAACAATCGATAAATATGTAGGAGACGAAATTGTTTCGTTCTTTGGCGCGCCGGTTGACGACAAAGAAAATGCGTTCCATGCGTGCCTTGCAGGAATAAGAATGCTTCAGGCGGAAGCAAAATACAACGAGGAAAACAAAGACAAGCTTCCGATAAATCCGCGCACTGGAGAGCCATTCTATTTGAATTCACGCGTAGGAATAAACACAGGAAACATGGTCGTTGGAAACATGGGCACAAAAAAGAAGCTCAACTACACAGTCATGGGAAACAACGTAAACCTCGCATCCCGTCTTGAAGGAACAAACAAAGTTTACAATTCCTGGATAATGTGCTCGGACAGCACTTGGAACGCCGCCGACAACGGAGAAAACAAAGGTCTTTTAGTCGCGCGAAAATTCGACTTTGTGCGTGTTGTAAACATTGAAAATCCTGTTCAGATTCACTGCATTCTAGGACTTAAAGATGAACTTCCGGCAAAGCAAATTGAAGCCGCGGAAATTTTCAACGAAGGAATCAAATGGTATTTAAAGGGAAATGATTTTCCTGAAACTCCAAAAGACCCGGAGGACTTCAAAAAAGCGTACCAGTTCTTTAAAAATGCAAAGGAATGCTTTCCACAGGATATGTCATCCGATGTGTTTATGAAGCGATGCAGCTACTTTTTAAAATACGGTTCCGGCGAAAAATGGGACGGCGTTTTCACAATGAAAGAAAAATAATATTGATTCTCGCATCAAGTGCGAGAATGACAGAAAAAATGATTTGTCATTATCGGGCTTGACCCTGCGATGTTTCTGAAAGAAACTCGACTGATAATCCATTGAAATTTTACAACAGATTCCCATGTCGTAGCACGAGAATGACAGCAAAAACTGTAAAAAACAAAAAATCCGTGTCAGTGAAATTGGCACGGATTTTTTTTATATGCAGGCTTTTTAATAAAAACTACATTCTTTTTAAAGTTAGACTGTCGTCCTCAGTGTCAATAACAATCTTTTCATCAGATAATGAACCAGACACAGAAAACGTTTCGCCGTCTTCTGTAAATGCAAATGTCAATTTATTTCCTGAAACTGTGCCATTTACAATTTCAGTTGATTCTTGAGGAGTAGCATTGCTTTTGAATACACGATTTTCATAAGTGCAAGACGCACCATTAACAATTACTATATGAGCTTTTGCCAATATTCTTTTTTCACTTGATTCAGCTTCTGCAAAGGCATAAAGATTTCCATTGAATTCTTTCATTACATCGCCGTCAGCACCTATGCTTCCGTCGGAATTAATTGTACAAATTAAATCATCTCCATCACCATTAGCCTTTACTGTCAAAGTTGAACCAGAAACTGAATAATCAAATTCGTCAGAGTCAATAATATTGTCTTTTGCAACAGTTCCATTTTTGAAGTCATAAGCAAGCTCAGTGTATTTTACTTTTTGTCCATTAGAATCAAAAGCAAACATACCAACCTCAATTTTCGCTCTATTAGTATATTCTGAAGTAAATGAAGTCTTCTTAAAATCAATTGAATAATATTTTTTTCCTGCAAGAATATTTTTTGTAGAAGAAGTTCCATTGTCTCCATTAGTTTCTGGAACTGTCTCCTTTACTTCAGTTTTAGTTTCATTTCCGTCTTTGTCTTTTATTGTTACAGGCTCGGAAGTATCAACTTTTCCATCTGGGGTTGATTTTGCTTCTGTTGTATTTCCTTTGCTATCTTTAATAACAATTTTTCCATCTGCCTTTGTATATGTTCCGTTAGAAATTGTTCCATCCGATGCCTTTATTATAACAGTGCCATCGTCATACAATGTAACAACATCTCCGTTGATTACAATTGCCTGAACAGGCTTAGCATCATCGTCGTCATCACTGCTAGAATTGCAACCTGCAAATGCAAGCGCAAAGACCATAGCTGCCAATACAGCTGAAATTTTAGCAAACTTTCTCATAAGTTCACTCCTTAAAATAAATAGATTCCGCTGAAAAAAATTCAGCAACGCCTATTGTACCCCCCCCCGGGATTTGTCAAGTACTTTGAGGAATTTTTATGATTTTTTTTACAGATGAAATTTTCCAGTCAAGTCGGATAATGACAGAACAGTTAAGCCCAAAGATGACACTTTTTCTGCGCAACTGTTGCTCAGCTTTTCATTTTTTCTAATGCACACAGCTTTTCCTTGCAAGAAAAAAACTTGACATCTGCCATTTGTGAACTTAAACTGATTTTTAAGATTCCGCAGAAAATGCAAATCTTTTAAAACACACAAACCAACTCAAGGAGGCTTTTTAATGGAAAAGTTTTCAAACATACCGGAAGTCAAGCTCGGAATAATCGCAGTAAGCCGGGACTGCTTTGTAATTTCCCTTTCTGAAAAAAGAAGAGCGGCAATCGTAAAGGCATTCGGCTCAAAAGGAAGCCTTTATGAAGCAAAAACAACTGTAGAAAATGAATGCGATATGCTGAAGGCAGTTGAAGAAGTAAAACAAGCTGGCTGCAATGCGCTTGTTGTTTTCCTCGGAAACTTCGGACCTGAAACTCCAGAAACTCAAATCGCGCAAAAATTTGACGGACCTTGCATGTTTGTTGCCGCCGCAGAAGAAACTCAGAACGATCTTATAAACGGACGTGGAGACGCTTACTGCGGAATGCTGAACTGCTCTTACAATTTGAACTTGCGCAAAATTCCTGCCGTAATTCCAGAATATCCAGTTGGAACAGCAGACGACATCGTAAAGATGATTGAAGAATTTATTCCTGTTGCACGCGCAATCATCGGTCTTAAAAATCTTAAGCTTATTACATTCGGACCGCGCCCGCAGGACTTCTTTGCTTGCAATGCGCCAATCAAAGGACTTTACGATATTGGAGTTGAAATTCAGGAAAATTCGGAACTTGACCTTCTTGTTGCATACCGCGCCCACAAAGACGACAAAAGAATTCCAGAAGTTGTCGCTGACATGGAAAAAGAGCTTGGTTCAGGCGGAAACAACTTCCCGGATCTTCTTCCACGCATGGCGCAGTTTGAACTTACGCTTCTTGACTGGATTGAAGCAAACAAGGGCTGCAAAAAATATGCGGTTCTTGCAGACAAATGCTGGCCGGCGTTTCCTAAAGAATTCGGCTTTGAACCTTGCTATGTAAACAGCCGTCTTGCTTCCCGCGGAATTCCTGTTGCCTGCGAAGTTGATATTTTCGGCGCGCTTTCTGAATATATCGGAACTTGCATTTCAGGCGCTCCAGTTACTCTTCTTGACATCAACAATTCTGTTCCGCAAGATATGTACGATGAAAGCATAAAGGGCAAGTTTTCTTATCCTTATGTTCTTAACGATACTTTCATGGCGTTCCACTGCGGAAACACTCCGTTCTGCTGCATGAACAAGGCTTGCAATCCTGGAGTCAAGTATCAGCTTATTCAGCACAGACTTCTTGAACCAAAGGATTCTACGCCGGACTTTACACGCGGAACTTTGGAAGGCGACATAATGCCAGGTCCAATCACATTCTTCAGATTACAGTCAACTCCAGATACAAAGCTTCAGGCTTACATTGCGCACGGTGAAATTCTTCCAGTTGCAACACGTTCGTTCGGAGGAATCGGTGTATTTGCAATTCCTGAAATGGGAAGATTCTACCGCCACGTTCTTATCCAGAAAAATTATCCGCACCACGGCGCAGTTGCTTTTGGACATTACGGAAAGGCATTGTTCACACTTTTCAAGTATCTTGGAATTGCTGACGTTGCATACAACCAGCCAAAGGGAACTTTGTATCCATCTGAAAATCCATTTAACTAATATGCAATTTAGCGTTTAGTTTAGGAAACAAAAAAAATCCGTCTGTATTCGTGCAGGCGGATTTTCTGTTTTACGGCTGAATGTTGACATCAAAATTGACATTTTCTTTTTCTTATTTCTGTCCGTAGTAAGCGTTCGGGCCGTGTTTTCTCATGTAGTGCTTGTTGATAATGTAATCCGGAAGCGGCTGCTGCGACGGGTTAATCTGGAGCGTGTTCATCGCCATGTGGCTTACTTCCTCAAGAACTGCGGCGTTGTAGACAGCTTTGTCCGCGGTTGCGCCCCAGGCAAAAGGTCCGTGTCCGCCCACAAGAACCATGTTCACTTCATTCGGATTCAGTTTGAGAGAGCGGAAATGGCTTACGATGAGATTTCCGGTTTCCTTTTCGTAGTCGTTCTGAACTGCCTCGCGGCTAAGATACGGTGTGCAGGGAACTTCCGTCTGGATGTGGTCTGCGTGGGTTGTTCCGAACAGAGGAATTGGCTTTACCGCCTGCGCCCAGCTCACCGCGTAAGTTGAATGCGTGTGGATTATTCCGCCGATTTTTGCTCCGTCCGAAACTGCGAATTCCCTGTAAATAACGGCGTGGGTCGGAGTGTCGCTTGAAGGCCTCAATTTTCCTTCCACGATATTTCCGTCAAGGTCAACAATCACCATGCTTTCAGGCGTAAGCTCCGGGTAAGGAACTCCCGAAGGCTTGATTGCGAACACGCCGGCCGCCTTGTCGAACGCACTGACGTTTCCCCAAGTGTAAAGCGCAAGGCGCTGCGCCGGAATCTGCATATTCGCCTCGTAAGCTTCTCTCTGCAATTCTGTGTATTTTCCCATTTTATTCTCCTGTAAAAAAATTGATTTATCATTTATGATAGATTCCCGCATCAAGTGCGGGAATGACAGTTGCCATTATCATGTTTTACATCGAGCCATGAAATGACAAAAATCCAGTATGAAAATGACATCTGTCATCGCTGCGCCGAATTCAAGCCGTACTGTCATTGCCGGGCAAAGACCCGGTAATCTTTTTAAGCAAATTATTTCACATTTTCAACTGCGGTGCGTTCGGCTTTTAGCGCGGACTTGTAGCCTTCAAGCCACTTGTCAAAGCCTGCGACATCCGCCGCGTCAGGTTTTACAGTTTTCTTCTGCGCGCCTGCAAAAACTTCGGTTTCAAGCCAGTCGCCCAGATTTTTTCCCTTTGAGTCCGCCGTGTATGAGGCAAGAAGCGCCATTCCCCAGGGGCCGCCCTCACCTGCGGTTGACATCGCGCTGATTGGAGTGTGCATTGCCGCCGCCATTATTTCAAGTCCGACGCCTTCCGTCTTGAAGTATCCGCCGTGGCCTGTCATCGAGTCAATCTTCACATTTTCGGCAAAAAGAACGTCCATTCCGAGCCTGAGCGTTGCGACCGCCGAATAAAGCTGACTCCGCATGAAATTCGCAAGATTCAGTTTTGAATTCTGGGAACGCACAACCATCGGCCGCCCCTCGCTAAAATCAGTAACGCTTTCGCCCGAAATGTAGTTGACCGTGTAAACGCCGCCGCAGTCCTTTTCGCCGTCCTTCGCGCAGCCAAGAATCATGTCGTAAAGTTTTCCGGCATTGAATTGTGCGCCCAAAAGTTTTGCCGCCTCGCCGACAAGCTCGACCCACTTGTTGTATTCGGCGGTGCAGGTGTTCACGTGAACCATCGCAGTCGGTTTTCCGTCCGGAGTTGTAACAATATCGATTATTCCGGGATATGCTTTTGAAAGTGCCTTCTCAAGGACGACCATCGCGAACACGGAAGTTCCTGCGGAAATATTTCCTGTTCTTGGAGCGACAGCGTTCGTTGCGACCATTCCGGTTCCCGCGTCTCCTTCCGGCGGAGCGCACAGAATTCCGTCCGCAAGCTCGCCTGTCGGATCAAGCCACAGCGCGCCTTCCTTAGTGAGTTTTCCAGCGTCAGTTCCGGCCGGAATCGCCTTCGGCAGAAGTTCCAGAAGTTTTTTTGCGCTTCCCCTTCCTGCCGTCAGCAAATCGAATTTTTCAACCATGGATTTGTCATAGTCACCGGTTTTTGCGTCAATCGGGAACATTCCGCTCGCGTCTCCCACGCCAAGAACTTTTTTTCCTGTAAGCATAAAGTGTGCGTAGCCTGCAAGTGTCGTAAAAAAATCCACCTGCGGAACATGAGCTTCGTTGTTCAGAATCGCCTGATAATAATGCGAAATGCTCCAGCGCTCCGGGCAGGGATAATTGAAAAGCTCCGTGAGTTTTTTTGAAGCCTCGCCTGTAATCGTGTTCCGCCATGTTCTGAACGGAACAAGAAGATTGTTTTCTTTATCGAACGCAAGATAACCGTGCATCATCGCACTGATTCCCAAAGCCTTCAGGTTTGAAAGCTTTACGCCGTATTTTTCAAGAACATCTTTTTTAAGCTCAGAATATGCCGCAACGATTCCGCTGTGAATTTCATCCAGACTGTACGTCCAGATTCCGTCCACAAGTGAATTTTCCCAAGTAAAGCCGCCCTGAGCGACCGGATTTTTTTCAGAATCAATAAGAACTGCCTTTATGCGCGTTGAACCGAATTCGATTCCAAGGACAGCCTGACCGTTTTCAATTTCTTTGGCAATAGATTCCTGTGTCATGTTTTACCTCTGATTTTATAGTAACTGACATTGCGAAAAAAACAAGAGGCGGATTTAACTAAAAAACATCAAAAACTATCATCAAATATGAATTTCCGAACAAAATGATAGGAATGTTCAAAAATCGGGAACAAAAAAACTATTCCTTTCCGCCGGATTCAGGTTGATAATCATAATCACAAGGGGTGCAGAGGTCATCCTTAATCAAAACACACAGAGGTGCAACCATGAAAAAGAATTTAGTTTTAGCTACTGTAATGGCAATGATGGTTCTTCCGACATTCGCCGCAAAACTGGTAAAAGTCGGAATTATCAATAATGATCCTAACGAGTCAGGCTACCGCACTGCAAACGTCAACGACATGAAAAAGACATTCACAAAGAAAAATGGCTACAAACCTACTTTCTTCTACAGCCTTAAAAACGACGAGCAGATTGCAGCCGCACGCAAAATGGTTCAGGACGAAGTTGACTATCTTTTAATTTCCGCAGCAGGAACTTCTGGATGGACTTCAGTTCTTAAAGACGCTCAGGATGCCGGAATCAAAGTTATTCTTTTTGACCGCACAATCGATGCTGATGAAAGCCTTTATGAAGCTTCAATCGTTTCCGATATGGCTCAGGAAGGAAAAACTGCCGTAAACTGGCTTGCAGGGCAGAATCTTAAGGAATACAACATCATCCACATTCAGGGCGTTATGGGCTCTGCCGCTCAGATTGGACGTTCAGGCGCGCTTGACGAAAAGGCAAAGGCAGAAAGCAACTGGAACATCGTTGCCCAGCAGACAGCAGAATGGAATGCTGAAAACGCTCAGCAGATTGTTCAGGCTGTAATCGATTCAGGAAAGAAATTCAACGTAATCTATGCTGAAAATGACGACATGGCAAAAGGCGCGGTTGCAGCTCTCGACAAGGCAGGAATCTCTCACGGAGTCGGAAAAGACGTAATCGTAATGGGATTCGACTGCAACAAGTGGGCGCTTGAAGAGCTTCTTGCAAAAAGATGGAACTACGACGGCCAGTGCAATCCATTCCAGGCAGCTTACATCGACGACATCATCAAGAACGGCGCAAAGCAGAAAACTGTTATCATGGAAGAAAAAGGATTTGACGCTGCGACAATCACAAAGGCTGATGTTGCAAAGTACGGTATCTAACCACATTGTCATCGGATTCTTCTGAAAACAACATCAATTTTGAGCTTTGAAAAATAACTGTCATTCCCGTGCTCCGACACGGGAATCCATTGGAAGATTTCAGTGGATTATCAGTCGAGTTTCTTTCAGAAACATCACAGGGGCAAGCCCGATAATGACATTAATATAAAACTTGAAATTGAACCAAATATAAAATTGACGGAGAATCCAACAACCTTGGACACGAGGCTCGGATTGTCAAAAAATCTGAACCTCGTGTTTTTTTTGGAGGCAGACCATGCAGGACAAATCAGTTCTTGAAATGCGCGGAATACACAAAAAATTTCCCGGTGTATATGCATTGCAGAATATTGATTTTACTTTGCGTGAAGGCGAAATTCACGCTCTTATGGGAGAAAACGGAGCCGGAAAATCAACGCTGATTAAGGTTCTGACTGGCGTTCACCACAAGGATGAAGGTCAGGTTTTTGTAAAAGGAATCGGAGCGGTCAATATCCGTTCTCCTCAGGATGCCCAGAACGCAGGCATTTCAACAGTTTATCAGGAAATCACTCTCTGCAACAATCTTACCGTTGCGGAAAATATGTATATAGGAAGAACAAAAGGCTCTTTCATCAGTTGGAAAAAAATGAATGAAGGAGCTGAAAAAATTCTAAGGGAACTTGAAATTCCGTGCGAGGCTGAGCAGCAGCTTTCAAGCTGTTCAATCGCAGTGCAGCAGATGGTTGCAATTGCGCGCGCCGTTGACATGGACTGCAAGATTCTCATTCTTGACGAGCCGACTTCTTCACTTGACGATCAGGAAGTTCAAAAACTGTTCCGCCTTATGCGAAACCTTCGTGCAAAGGGAGTTGGAATAATTTTCGTTACCCACTTTCTTGAACAGGTTTACGAAATCTGCGACAGAATCACCGTTCTGCGCGACGGACAGCTTGTGGGCGAATACGAAATCCGTGACCTTCCGCGCCTTGAGCTTGTTTCAAAAATGCTCGGAAAATCAGTTGAAAATCTTGACAAGTCGTCCAAGTCTTCCGAAGCACCCGTATTTTCTGCGGATGAAGTTCCAGTCTACGAGGCGGAAAATCTTTCAAGCACTGGCGGCGTAAAACCGTTCAACTTCAAGATTTACAAAGGCGAAGTAAACGGATTCACAGGACTTCTCGGCTCAGGAAGAAGCGAAAGCGTGCGCGCGATATTCGGTGCAGACAAAGTTCTGGGCGGAAAAGTAAAAGTGAACGGAAAAGAAGTGAACATCACAAAGCCGATTCATGCAATGAAAAACGGAATCAGCTATCTTCCGGAAGACAGAAAACGCGACGGCATAATCGGCGACCTTTCCGTGCGCGAAAATCTGATTCTTGCGCTTCAAGTAATGCGGGGATTCTTCAAACCGTTCAGCCGGGCGGAACAGGAAAAACTTGCGGACGAATACATCAAACTTCTTGAAATAAAAACAGCTTCCGCGGAAACTCCGATAAAATCCCTTTCGGGCGGAAACCAGCAGAAAGTGCTTCTTGCGCGCGCCCTGCTTTCAAATCCGCAGTACTTAATTCTTGATGAACCGACACGCGGAATCGACATCGGAACAAAAACAGAAATTCAGGAGCTTGTCCTAAAGCTTGCAAAGGAAGGCAAGAGCGTTACGTTCATTTCATCAGAAATCGACGAGATGATTCGAACTTGTTCTCGTCTTATCGTCATGCGAGATCTAAAACAGGTCGGCGAACTTTCCGGCAATGACCTGAACCAGACAAAGATTATGGAAACTATCGCAGGAGGAGAAAAATAATGAGTTCTAAAAAAATTACAGACTTCCTTCTTGGACTTGTAAAAAAGCAGATTTTTATTCCGATTGCGGCGCTGCTGATTCTTGTGATTTTCAACCTGATTGCAGATCCGTCATTCTTCAAGATTTCGCTCGGGCAGAACAGCGAAGGCTTCCCGGTTCTTTCCGGCTACCTGATTACGATTTTGGACAATGCTTCCGAGCTTGTGATTCTTGCGATTGGAATGACGCTTGTAACGGCTGCTTCCGGCGGACAAGATATTTCTGTGGGCGCGGGAATTGCGATTGCAGGCTCGGTGATTTTGCGTGTTCTCTGCGGAACGGACGCTCGCCCGGAAACTCTCCAGGCTCCGATTTTTGTGGCGTTCCTTGTGGGCTGCATTGTGAGCATGGCGTTCGGCGGATTCAACGGAATGCTTGTTTCATATTTCAAGATTCAGCCGATGGTTGCAACTCTGATTCTTTTTACAGCCGGACGTTCAATCGCTGCCTGGATTAACGACAACGCGCTTCCGATTGTTGTAGATCCTGTTTTCGGTTACTTCGGAAACTTCATTCCGGGCATTCCGATTCCGACTCCAGTTTTCATCGCAATAATCTGCATAATAATCACGATGCTTGTGCTCAAGTTCACAAACCTCGGACTTTACACGCAGGCGGTGGGAATCAACAGCAACTCGTCAAGGCTGAACGGACTTGATCCTCAGTTCATCAAATTCATCACTTATGTGATTATGGGACTTTGCGTTGCGGTCGCCGGATTTATCAAAGTCTGCCGAATTTCTTCTATTAATTACTCCGTTATTGCAAAGGACATTGAAATGGATGCGATTCTTGCGGTTGCGCTCGGCGGAAATGCTTTGAGTGGCGGCAAGTTCAATATGTGGGCTTCGATTCTTGGAGCTTACGTAATTCAATTTCTTACGACAACGCTGTTCAAGTTCAATGTCGCTTCAACTGCGCTTCCGGCTTACAAGGCTGTCGTTGTAATCATCCTTGTTGTAATCAGCGCGCCTGTATTCCGCGAAAAAATGTCGCAGCTGGCAAAGCAGATTTCCGGCGCACGAAAACACGCCGTAGCGAATGGAGGCTGTTAAATGAACTTTCTAAACAAAAAAAAGCAGAATGAAACTGCGCTTGCAAAAAAAAGACCGCTTTCAGATACAAATCTTCTTCTTGTGATTACGATTGCGGTTTTCGTTGCGATGTATCTTCTTGCGGTTATTTTTCTCGGCTCGGGATTCAGAAAGCCTCAGACTTTCTTCAACCTGCTGAATGAAAACGCTTCGCTCATAGTTCTTTCGTGCGCGCTAAGTCTTGTTATGATTACAGGCGGAATCGATATTTCCGTGGGAACTGTAACGGCTCTCGTGTGCATGTGCTGCGCGGTTCACTTGGACAAAAACGGCGGAACAATTGCGGGTGCGGTTGTCTATGCGCTGATTATCGGAATAAGCTTCGGACTTGTTCAGGGATTTCTTGTGGCGTTCCTCGACATCCAGCCGTTCATCGTTTCGCTTGCGGGAATGTTCTTTGCAAAAGGAATGACAACAATCGTAAATGCAACGCAGTTCAATGTAAAGCACGAAGGATTTGTCAAGCTCATAGAAACAAGAATTTACGTTCCGGGCATGGGTTCTGTAAACAAAGTCGGAAAATACATTCCTGCTTATGTCGAGCCAGGCGTTCTCGTGGCGATTCTTGTAGTCGTGATTCTTTTCCTTGTGCTAAGATGGACAAAACTCGGACGCAACTTCTACGCTGTGGGCGGAAACCAGCAGAGCGCAAATATGCTTGGAATCAACGTTCAGATGACAAAATTCCTTGCGCACTTCATCTGCTCCGTTCTTGCGGCAATCGGCGGATTCGTATATTTCATGCACGTAGGCTCGGCCTCCCCAAGCCATGCAAGCGGCTACGAAATGAACGCAATCGCGTCTTCGATTATCGGCGGAACGATGCTCACAGGCGGAGTCGGAAACATCGCGGGAACATTCTTCGGCGTGCTTTCTCTTGCCACAATCAAGAACATCGTTTCCTCGCTCGGACTTGACGACGCCTGGTGGACGAACATCACGGTTGCATTTATGATTTGTCTCTTCCTCTTGATTCAGAGCGTAGTTCTTTCAAGGAAGAATTCAAAGTAAATCCGATTTGTCATTGGTGCTGTCCGATAAGTTTTAAATGCAAAGATTCCCGCATCAAGTGCGGGAATGACAAAAAAACTGTCATTTCCGTGCTATGACACGGGAATCTATCGTAAATTTGCAGCAGATTATCCAGTCAAGCTGGATAATGACAATTGGGAGCACAATGATAATCAGCAAAAAATTACGGCTGCCCTGAAATTCTTGGAGCAGCCATTTTTAGCGTTTTTTAAACACAGAGAATTTTACAAGTCAGACAACTTCTGCGACTGACATTTCCTTCAATTTTAGTTTATAATTGAATTTTATATGAAAATAGACTTTGCCGGAGCATTTTACAAGAAAACCGAAGAATCCTCTTTTAAAATGAAATTTGTTGCGGGAACCAAGGAATGCGTCCTACTTCATTTTTACAATCCCATGGTCATCACGCTGGATGGAAAACAAATTGAAACTCAGGCAAACGCGTGCATTCTTTACAAGCCCGGAACTCCGCAGATTTACTGGTGCAAGAACAACGAATTTGAAAACGACTACATAAAATTTCTTCCGGCGGACATGACGTTTTTCAATGATTTTCAGATTCCGTTTGACGAAATTTTTTACGTGACTGACGCGGACATAATCAAGCGCGAAATGACGGACATCACGTATTTTCTGACGGAACGCTATGAAAACCACGACCACGAGCTTTTGGACCGCCTCTGCAAAGTTCTGTCCAACCTTCAGGCAAACCGGCTTTACCCGAGCATAAAAACAAAGCGCGAAAGTGAAATCCGCTTCAGGCTAAATCAGCTGAGGAAAAAAGTTTCCGAAAATCCTGAAAAGTGGACAGTTGACCTTATGGCGGACGATTTTTTTCTTACGCGCTCGCATTTTTCAGTGTTATACAAAAAGACTTTTGGAGTTACGCCGCAGTCAGACATCCATTTTTTTGTGAACGAAAAAGCTCTCAAATTATTGAACACAACAGAATTTACAGTTCAGGAAATCTCCCAGAAATGCGGCTACAACGAATGCGAAAACTTCATCCGCGCATTTAAAAAAATGAACGGAATTTCTCCGCACCAATACAGAAAACAAAAAAGTGAATAAAAAATCGAAGAAATAAAAAAAAGCTTCCTTAAAAGTTTTAACTTCTAGGGAAGCTTTCATCACGCAGATTTTACGCTGCTTTCAATTCTACTGGAGAAGAGAAAGAACGTTCTGTGAGCTCTGGTTTGCCTGTGCAAGCATCGCTGTTCCAGCCTGAGAAAGAACCTGGTTCTTTGTAAAGTCAACCATTTCCTTTGCCATGTCTGTATCGCGGATGCGGCTTTCAGAAGCCTGAAGATTTTCTGCGCCAATATCAAGACCAACAACTGTCTTTTCAAGGCGGTTCTGGTATGCACCAAGGTCTGCGCGCTGTTTGTTAATCTTCTTGATTGCTTCATCCAAAGTTCCGATTGCGCGGTTTGCTTCGTCTGGGCTTTCAAGAGTCATAATCTCTTCTGTTCCAACTGCGCGGAGTCCAAGAGCTGCTGCGCTCATTGTTCCAATATATACCTGTGTGCGCTGATCCATGTTTGCACCAATGTGAAGCCACATAGAAGCTGTAACGCTGTTTTCACCTGTTGGGCGTGCAAAGCGGCCAGTAAGCATGTTCATACCGTTGAACTGTGCGCAAGAAGCAATGCGGTCAACTTCAGCGATGAGTGAAGAAACTTCAACCTGAATCTGCATACGGTCTTCGTCAGTGTAGATTCCGTTGCTTGACTGAACTGCAAGCTCGCGGATGCGCTGAATAATGTCTTCAGTTTCCTGAAGGTATCCTTCTGTTGTCTGAATGAAAGAAATGCCGTTCTTTGCGTTTGTAGAAGCCTGATTCAATCCGCGAATCTGGGATCTCATTTTTTCTGAAACAGCAAGTCCAGAAGCATCATCACCGGCGCGGTTGATTTTCATTCCAGAAGAGAGCTTTTCCATGTTCTTCTGGTTGTTCAAATCAGTCAAACCCTGTGAACGCTGTGCAAACATTGCACTCATGTTGTGATTGATAACCATAATTTATCTCCTATGATCAAGATACTGGAGTTCTAAGCAAACATTTTGTGCCTGCTTCCCCTGCTTTGGGTTTACCACCCTATATTTTGATTGTCGGAGTTTGATTTTTTTACTTTAGATTTTTTTTAGATAAATTGCTATTTTTTTCCTTTGCAGCATGAATTGCACCCGGTTACAATAACGTGCTTTTTCCCTTCAGTTTTATTAAAAAGCCGGGCAACAAGATGACCGTCTGCAAGAGGAATTTCCTTATGGCAAACAGGGCAAATTCTTTTTAATCCGGCTTCAACTTTTGGATAGCAGTGCGGACATCCGTTTATCGTGCAAAGCTGGTCTGGAACATTCATCGGCCTGTAAACTCTGCTGACCAAATCTTCACCCGGAAGAAGAGAAGAACCGCAAATCGGGCACGAAACCAAAAGTCCTTTTTTCTGCGCATTTTCACTTCGGATTTTTCTAGTATTCAGTTCTGAATTTTTGCTTTCCGAAGATTTGAATTTTATATAAAGATTCAGCAAGAAAATTATAAGCGCAAAAGCAGCGGCGGCAATAAAATATGTCAGCATAAAGCCATTATAAATTCTAAAAAATTTTATTTCAACAAAAAGCGGCGCAGCTACAACAAAAGGTTGTTTTTGATAAAATCACATGATATAATCTGAACGGAAATAAAAATATGACAAAAGTATCTTCTGACTTGAAAGAAAAAATTCCAGTAAACGAACGGCAGCAACGCGGAACTTCGCTTTTTCCGTTACAGTACAATTTTTGCAATACAGAAAATCCGTACTACGATTTGTGGCTTCACTGGCACACAGAATTTGAGCTGATTCACATTCTTTCTGGAACTTACAATCTTTTTCTTGGCGACCACGAAATTGTTTTGAACAAGGGAGACTCTTGCATTATTCCCGGAAAAATTGTCCACGGAGATGCACCAGACAAAGGCGCAAGCAAATATGAATCCGCAGTTTTTGACATTGAACTTTTGCGTCAGCATGGATTCAGCCCAGACAGTTTTATAAACGACATTATATTGGAAAATATTTCGCTGAAAAATTATATTCCTGCGGAACAAAAAGATATTTTCACCACAATTGAATTTTTATTCGACACAATCCGCGAGCAAAGAGAAGGCTGGGACATAATTGCTTCCGGCGCGCTGATTGTTTTCTTTGGACTTTTAAAAAAGAATCATTTTTATTCTGAAAAGAAAATTCTTCCGGCGCAAAAAAGGGCCAGAAATAAAAAGCTTGATCTTGTTTTAGATTTTATAAAAAAGAACTACGGAAACGACATTTCGCTTGAACAGCTTTCTGTGGCAGCTGGATTTTCGCCAAAATATTTTTGCCGCGTCTTTAAAGAAATGACGGGACGTTCTCCAGTTGAATATTTGAACTGGTTTAGAATCAGCAGAAGCTGCGCGCTTTTACGGGAATCCAACGACAAGCTTTTAAACATCGCTCAAAAATGCGGATTCAAAGATTTCAGCTATTTTATAAAAATGTTCCACAGATACAAAGGAATGACGCCGCTAAAATACAGAAACATGGAATTAAAACCGAATAAAATTTCAGAAACTGAATCCGCGCAAAAGGAAAACAAAATATGCTGAAAGACAAAACAATTTTAGTCGGAGTTACAGGAAGCATTGCGGCATACAAGGCGGCGACACTCGTAAGCATGCTTATAAAAACAGGAGCTGAAGTCCGCGTGCTGATGACAAAAAACGCCACAAACATAATCAATCCGATTACATTTGAAACTTTAAGCGGACACAAATGCCTCATAGATACTTTTGACAGAAATTTTGAATTCAAAGTGAACCATGTTTCACTTGCGCAAAAAGCGGACATTTTTTTAATCGCGCCAGCAACCGCAAACACAATCGCAAAAGTTGCAAACGGAATGGCAGACGATATGCTGACTTCTGTTTTTCTTGCTGCAAAATGCCCGAAGATAATTTGCCCTGCAATGAACACTGCAATGTACGAAAATCCAATAACGCAAGACAATCTTGAAAAATGCAAAAAGTTCGGATTTAAAATTCTTGAGCCGGCAACAGGACTTCTTGCCTGCGGTGAAAACGGAAAAGGAAAAATGCCTGAGCCTCAAGAAATATTTGAATTTATCGAAAACGAAATTTCATTTGAAAAAGATTTTCTAGGCAAAAAAATTCTTGTTACAGCCGGACCAACCCAAGAGGCAATAGATCCCGTGCGCTTTATCACAAACCATTCATCTGGAAAAATGGGCTATGCGATTGCAAAAATAGCGGCAGCAAGAGGCGCGCAAGTAACTTTAATTTCAGGGCAAACAATGCTTAATCCGCCAAAAAATGCAAAGACAATAAAAATCACAAGCGCAAAAGAAATGTTTGAAGCCGTAAAAGAAAATTCACCAGATTCCGACATAATAATAAAATCCGCGGCAGTCGCAGATTTTCGTCCAAAAAATGTCAGCACGGAAAAAATAAAAAAAGCAGACGAAGAACTTTCAATCGAGCTTGAACGCACAGATGACATTCTTGCTTTCCTTGGAAAAAATAAAAAGCCCGGTCAGATTCTCTGCGGATTTTCCATAGAAACACAAAACTTAATTGAAAATTCCAAGAAAAAACTTGCAAGCAAAAATTTGGATTTAATCATCGCAAACAATTTAAAAACTCCGGGCGCAGGATTTCAGGCAGACACAAATCAAGCCACAATAATTACAAAAGATTTCCAAAAAGAACTTCCGCTGATGCAAAAAGAAGAACTTGCAAACCGCATACTTGATGAAATAAAATCATTTTTATAGAAGGAAAATTCATGGAAGAAAATTTTTCACAGGCAATTGAAAAAACAAAAAGCATTTTGCACACAGACGAATTTATAAAATATTTCACATTTGAAAATATATTGAAAATCGCAATAAGCGTTGTTTCCGTCATAATTTTCTATATTGTCTATCGGCTAATAAAAAAATTCATAAGAAAAAAAGCGGCGGCAAAACTTGAAAAAAATACCGCGGTTCTTGTGAACAAAGCCATAAGCTACATTTTTTACGTTTTAATCGGAATGTACATTTTGGGACTTTTTGGAATCAACCTAAAAGCAATCTGGGGCGCAGCAGGAGTTGCGGGACTTGCAATCGGATTCGCGGCGCAAACAAGCGTCAGTAATTTTATAAGCGGACTTTTTGTGCTAGGCGAAAAATCCATGAAAATCGGAGACACAATTTCTGTAAGCGGAACAAGCGGAACTGTGGAATCCGTAGGACTTTTAAGCGTAAAAATAAAAACGCTGGACAATCAGCTAGTCAGAATTCCAAACAGCAGCATAATAAATTCCGTGCTGACAAATTACAGCAGCTACAAAACAACAAGACAAACTTTTGAAATTCACATAAGCTACGAAGCTGACTTGCAAAAAGCAATGCAAAAAATAAAAGAAATTGCATTGAGCTGCCCTGCAATACTTCCCTCTCCAGAACCGCAAATTTTTTATGACGCGCTCGGCGGCTCTGCAAAACTAAAACTTGTTGTCTGGCTAAAAAATGAAGATTTAATTCAAGTCAAAAATGAAATTTTAACTGGCATCGTAAAAAACTTAAGGCAGGAAAATATAAAAATAACATAAAAGCTGAAATTTTTTCTGCAATTTTTTTTATTCGGCGGATATATAATAAGCATGAAAAACTTTTTATTTATCTGCCCGGTCATTTTATTTTTTTCCTGCGAATTTTTCAGCTACACAGAAAATGAAAAATTCAGTCTTCCATATTCTGGCGAATGGAGCGTAAAAACCAGCCGTCAGCCAGATTCAGAAGAAATATTCGTTCTCGGAAAAAACTTTTATTCTGAAGTAAACAAAAACGAAGCCACAGCCTTGCTCGCCTATTCGCATTCAGATAAAAAAATCTACGGCGCAATTTATCCCTACGGAAGCAACTTGACTTATTTAGACGGATTTGCCGCGGAAGTTCTGTTTTCAATTTCTGCGTCCGCACTGGATTCCGATTCCTGCAAAAATGAATATCTTTCAAAATTCAATTGGCAAAAATTTATGGAAGAATGCCGCGCCTTTGAAGAAAATGTCTGGAAACTCGACAAAGAAAGAATCATGAAAAAAATTTCTTCAGGCAATTTCAAAAAGACTGATTTAAAACTATTGGAATGAAAAAGAATTCGTTGTATCATAAAATGGATTTTTAAATAAGGATTTAAAATGAAAAAAATATTTTTCAAAATGCTCATCGCGGCAAATTTAATATTTCTGTTTTCCTGTGCAGAAAAAAACAAAGCTGCCAAAACAGAATTGCCGACTGTAAAAATCCATAACTGGTATTATTTTTCAAATGAAGGATTTCAAAAAATTGATTTGCCACAAAACGCTCCAGAAGTTTTTGAAAAGCCCTGGACAGAATCAGTCCGAATAACAAGCGCGGCAAGCCTAGTAAATTTAGAAAATAAAAATTCCGAATTTTCGGCATACGCCTTGGTCAATAAAAAAGGGCTTCTTTGCTTTAACGACGACAAAATAGAACTTTACTGCGACAATTCAATTTTTCAGCCAGACACAGCGGATTCTTTGGTGTTCAGCGACGGAAAGCCAGTTTTTTACTTGTACAGAAGCAGCTTCTTTAATTCGGATTTGAATCAAGCTACAATTCACAGCACGAGGCCTTTCCTTGTTGAATTCGCGCCAGACTCAAAACTTTTTTATCCAATCGTTTCCTACTCAAATTTAAATCTCAAGGATGAAGATCAAATTACGGGTTACTTTTGGGACGGAAAAACTTGGGCTTGCTCTGCAAAAAAAACGGTAAAAAACGGAGTTGAATTTTCATACTTTTGCTGGCAGCCTTTGGTTCCATTAACAGAAGCCTGTCCTGCGCTCGGCCAAGAAATTTTTATGTTCAATCCATTGACAGAAGACAGCTACAAGAAAATGATTCTGCCAAAACTTTTTGAAGAATCTCCAGAAGAACTAAAATCGCTGCTTGCTTCTATTCCCGAAGAATTTTCATTTTATATTTCATGGAAAAATCCAACCGGAACAAGCCCAGAAAACTACAGCCACATTGGAACTTCTGACAATTTTTTGAGCGCACACGCAGGATTTTCATCCGGGAAAAAATACATAACGGCAGTTTTTTCAGATGGAACAACTTACATAAAAAAATCATCAGAAAATTCTATAAAAGCATTCCGGCTTCCGCTTTTGCCAAAAGGATTTTCTTATGGCGAAATGTCAGTTTCTGGAGACACGCTTTACGTTGCCTGGGAAGAAAGTTCATTTTTCAAAACTGCAAGAGCCGGGTTTATCAGCGTAAATTTAAAGGAAATAATAAACTAATAGCGGACTAAGTTCGGGACTTTTGAAAACGGAGCGGGCTTTATATAAAGGTATTTCAGCGGATGAATATCAAGCCCGTTTACTTTCCAGCCGCCGATTTCGTCAGTATTAACAAGATGCGCGCTTACAGGATGCGAAACAGGAATCAAAACACTTTCATCCAAAAGAATCTGCTCGGCCTGCGCCATAAGTTTGTAACGCTCGGAAATATTATCAATCCGTGAAGCTTCCTGCAAAAGAGAATCGTAATTTTCGTTTTTAAATCCAGAAACATTCAGCGAAGAATTTCCGCGGAAAAGCTCAAGAAAAGCCAGAGGATCTGCAAAGTCGCCAATCCAAGAATAATAGAACAAGTCAGCTTTCCAAGACGGAATCGAAGCATTGTATCTGTCAAAACTTGTTTTCTGAATTTTAAAATCCACACCAAGCGGTTCCCAGGCATTTTTTAAAATCTGAGCGCACTCGGAAAGATAATCGTCGCCAGTCGCAGCAAAAATCAAAGGCAGTTTTTCATCCTGCGGAATTCCATTTTTCTGCCGCGCTTCATTCATCATTTTTAAAGCGTCATTTTCATCGTAATCAGAAATTCCTGCAACTTCAGGATAGCCCGGCAAAGGATAAATAAAAGTTTCAGCTTTTATATTGAATTTTTCGCGCAGCTTGTCATAAGGAATCGCTTCAAGCAATGCATCACGGAATTCTTTTTTTGCCCAGACATTGTCCTGCTTTTTAAAGAAAAAATAAACCGTTCCAAATTCTGTGCCAATTAAAAGTTTTGACTTGTCGATTATTTTTGCGGCTTCGGCATTTCCCATAATCCAGTCGATTTCGCCGTTATTGAATTTGTGGGAATTTTCAGAATAATCATCGCTCAAGGAAATTTTTATTTCAGGAACTTTAACGTTTTCAGAATCCCAGTAAAATTCATTTTTCTTAATCAGAATTTCATTTCCGTCATAAGATTCAAGCGCAAAAGCTCCGCTAAAGGCATTTTTATTTTCACTTACAACACTGAAAGCATGATGGCACAAAATTTTCGGAAGATGACCGGCAGGCTCAGTCAAATGAACAACAACCGTAAAATCATCTCTCGCATCGATTCTTACATCCTGCGCAGAAATTTTTTCCTGCCTAAAATCAGACGCGCCTTCTATGCAGTCCAAAAGCGAAGCAAACGGAGCGTTCGGAGTTTCCAAAAGTGAAATCCAAGAATTCCTTACATCTTTTGCAGTAATCAAAGTTCCGTCGCTGAATTTCGCATCGTTGCGCAAAGTGAATGTCCAGCGTTTTTTATCACGTGAAATTTTATACGATGAGCAAATCGCAGGCAAAGGCGCAAGGTTTACAGGGTCATAAGAAAAAAGCCCTTCGTACAAACCGGTAAAAAGCTGAGCTTCGGCAGTAAAAGCGGCCGTGTGCGGATTCATGTCATAAGAATGAAGCGGTGCGCAAATATTTACTCTGCGCTGCTTTGGCAAATCCTGCGAAAAAGAAAATACGCTAAGGCAAAAGAAAATTAACGCTGCGAAAACTTTTTTCAAATTAAACCTCGATAAAACTCATGAAATTCCAAGTTTTTTCATCTGTTCCTGCTCTTCAACGTAGGAAAGATATTCCGCCCGCTTCTGGTTAAATTTGACAACAATATTTTTAATTGTCATAAGCTCCATTGACAAGCCTTTAATTCTTGAACGGTCAACAGTTTTTGAAGTGTTCTTGAAAAATTCATCAAGTCCGTAAAGCTGCGCAAAAATATGATTGTTTTCAACCATCTGCTTGTTCAAATATTCAAGAATCGCTGAATCATTTTGGTTGTCGGCTTTTTTATATCCGGGCGAATTCGGACTGCTAAATGAAGCATAAACTCGCGTTTTTTTCAGAAGATTTGCATAAAACTCGTTGTATTTTATTGTTTCCTTTTTCTTTGCTTCAGTGCGCTTGTCGGTAATAAAAATATCGTAAGAAACAGGCGGCTCTTCCAGTCCGAAAATGTTCCGCAAAAATCTAAGAATTGTGTCTTTTAAAGTTTTCTTTTCACTCTGAAGAATTTCGTGATTCAAGTTGACTTTTTCAGCAATCGCATTGAACTGCTCGCCAGTTGAAGCCAAAATCCGCAAAGCATCCATTATAATTGCGTGAGTGTCAATTGTAGTCTTTTTTTCTTCCTGAGCCTCTTTTACTTTCAGCCTTTCATACAAAGAATTTTGAAGTTTTTCTTTTTCCGGCGAAGTTTCTTCCGCAACCAGTTCCGAAACAAGCTCGTTATTAAAAGATTTTCCCGGGAAGCAAGAAGGAAAAAGCCGCTTTATTTCACCAAGCAATGCGCCAGACGAAGCAAAAGCCTTTTCTTTGTCAAACGAAGGATTTGCAAAAACTTTTTTTCTGATTTCAACTTTATAACGTTCACGCTGAAAGTCCGCAAGATTTTTTAAGCCGCTGTCAATTTCAGCCATTGCGGTTTGCGTTTTTGAAACGCTGTCTTTTAAAAGACTTTGAACAATCGGCTGAACTCCGCTTTTCAGTTCATTCATGGCAATTGCAAGCGCGCGCGTATTCGGTCGAGTTGAATTAACGCTCAAGTTTGCCCAGGAAAATGTATTGTTCAGCTCAAGCATTTTTTTAATTTTTCCGTTGTCAAGCTGCGAAACAGAAAATTTCATAAAATTGCAAACGTAATCCAGCATTGTTTCGTACTGGCTGAGCCTTATTCCAAGAACAATTGAACGCTCGTTGTCTGCAAAAGATGAAGTTTCAGGCAAGGAAATTGCCGTAATCCGGCTGTCATTTTTATACGGATCTGGAACAACCAAAGATCTTTTTACAAGATTGTCAAAAATATTTCTCAAGCAGGAAAAATGAAGCCTGTAATCTTCCAAAAGCTTAGGAAGCTCAACATTGTCAAACCATTGCTCCCGCTCTTCTGCAGCTGAAATAATTTTCTGATTAAAATTTTCGTTCTCGGTCATATTTTTTTCCATAAGATATTAGCACAGCGGAGCAAAAGGAGCAATTCCAATTAAAAGACTTTTTTCCGCAGAATTATCTTACAATGCTGATAAATATTTTCTTTTAAATTTCGGAAAAAAATAACCGTTACTTAATAAAGTTTTTTGATTCACAAGCGATTTATTAAGCAAGCCGCGTCTTTTCCACATTTTCGTGCTGAACTTCAAGAATGTCCATGATTTTATCTATCATTTTCTGCTTAGGATCTGGCTCGTTTTCTGGCAAAGTCGCAAGATATTCACTGCGGAATTTTTTACATTCAATAACGGGGCTTGAAGTGAACACAAGTTTGTCCGGACCAACCAAATCGCTCAGCATATCTTCCTTGCCGTCTTGGATTTCAAGAATCGAACCGTTTATGCTTACACAAATTGCAATATCAAATAAACGAAGATAACTGTCAATTTCCCTTAATCCACGTTTTGTTTCAGGATGTCCTGGACGGTATCTTGTTCCCGATGGAAAAACCAAAATGACTTCGCCACGCTTTTTGCAGTCATCCATTGCGCGCATTGCAGCCAAATTAATTTTTCTTGCCTTGAGCATTTCTTCCTTTGCCTCTTCTTCAGACTGAGCCTTTTCTTCATTTTTTGTGAGGCTTCTAGTAGGATAAATCACAACTCTCGTGAAACTTTCAGCGAACGCACGGACAATTGGATTGTCTTCATTTAATTTCATGCCCGCAATTGCAACAGTCCGTTTGGAAAGATCAGCCAAATCCGAATTTCCGCTGTGTTCAAGCATATAAAGCAAAGCCGGCAAATCTGTGTTTGAATAATGCTCCATTAAAATCAATCCACTTTTCCCTGATTTCACCTGATTATAAAAATCCAAGAAATTTTCAATGCCGCCCAAATAACTTTCTGGCAAAAGATTATCTTCAACCAGTTTGTCCATTAGTTTTCTATTTTTTGGATTTGCAAGTTGATAAACATTTGAGCTGTCAATTTTAGCAGCAGCAACAGAATTCAATGAAAGGGCTTTAAAAAAATCAGCATAAGCTTCACGGATTGTTTTCTTTTCCATGCAAAATAACCTCGTAATATAAAACACTAAGAAAATAAAAGATGATTCCACTATTTTAAATGCAAAATATGAAGATGTCAACCGAAGGGGAGAATCGGACGGCATCCATGGACGCTCCGGGCAAAGAAAATCCCCTCCGGGCATCCGGAAGGGGATTTAATGTATAGAAAGAAGCCGGCCGCGGCCTATTTTCCCGCCTTAGGGCAGTATCATCGGCGCAG
>CAVKBG010000013.1:0-45567 GCA_963654755.1 Desulfovibrionaceae bacterium | reverse complement strand
ACCGAGCTGGGAAAGCAGCAATAGGGGCTTCCGCGTTGTCCGCACTGCAAAATAAAATTCATACACCCTTGCGTGTACACATCAGACAGGCTTACGTGTTCTTGCAAGGCTCCATAACAAATGATTGCAAGACCCCTGACGTGTACTGGGCAGACCCCTACCCAAAGTTCTCTGCAAGGGGTGCTGACAAAAAACATTTGTGCTTTTCAGTTTTTTCAGAGGCTATTTATAAGTATAATAGTCATTCGCACCCTTTTTTCCATATTCTGGTTCAGAATTATAAACTGTGTGGTAGAAAAATAAACGTACAGTTTCTCCACCTTGATTTGTCAGAAAATATACATTCAAATTATATCTTCCATTTTTATCATAGGAAAAGTCTCGATTGTCCCAAAATTTCAAATTTTCATCAGAGAAATCAAAAGAAACAGAACCATCCGCAAATTCGCCTTTATACGCTCTCTGCCAGCCCCACCATTCGTCAAAAACTTCGCAAACAACATCGCCCAAGCAATCAGGATTTTTAACTGAAATTTTATCAAACTTAAGAATTCCGTTTTCATATATTTTTTCAATATAAGGATTTTCTAATATTTTTATTTCACCAAGCAAATTTTCGCCCTTAGCCACAATTTCAACAACAGACGAATATCCAAGGCGCACAGATTCTTTTCCAGTTTCATTATGATTAAGATTCGCATAAAAACTGTATTTTTTTCCGTCGTCAACAAAAGGAAAATAAACAGTTCTGTTATTTCCGCTCAAATCTATGTAAGCTGTTGTCTGCCAATATTCATCCTCTTGCGACTTATATATAATATCCGCGCCATTGCAACCGTCCGGCAGATTGGAAAACATAAGCTGAATGCCGTTTCCGCTTGTAGAATTATAAGCTGAAAGACAATTTATTCCAGTTTTTTCATCAGAAGCGGTGCTTTCATTTTTTTCTTCATTATTACCATTTCCTGAATTTACCAAGCCTGACAGTTTTTCATCATCAAGAGAGCCGTCAGCCTTGCAGCCGCAAAACATGGATAATGCGGCAAACAGACAAAGTGAAATTTTCAAAATTTTTTTCATAAAAAATCCTCCAAGAATTAATAGAAATGCCCGTTAAAAAAGAGCAGTTTCTATTCTACCCCCCCCGAGATTTGTCAAGAGGTTTTATAAAAAAATGTTTTACATTTGCACGCTGATTTTATAAAATGTTTTCATGCTGAATTTTTATGGATTAATCATTGCGCTTGCGTCGTTTTTTGTAATTGGAATTTTTCATCCGATTGTTATAAAAAGTGAATTTTATTTTTCTGAAAAAATCTGGCCGGTTTTTCTTGCGGCGGGAATTTTATTTTGCGCAGTTTCAGTTTTTACGGGCGGAATAATTTCAGTTTTGTGTGCGCTCCTGGGAAGCGCGTGCCTTTGGAGCATAAAGGAACTTAAAGAGCAGACCAAGCGAGTTCAAAAAGGCTGGTTTCCGCAGAACAAAAAAAGAAGTCAAAATGTGGCAACGCAAGCAAAAATTTCAGAAGCAGTAATAATCCGGCCGATTCAAAAAAAAGACAACGAGCAGCTGGCTTCTATAATCCGCGCAATATTTGAAGAATTCGGCGCACCAAAAGAAAATTCAGTTTACTCGGACAAGGCAACAGATTTTCTTTTTGAAACATTCACCGAAAATAAAAAATCAGAATATTTTGTTGCGGAGCATAACGGAAAAATTCTTGGTGGCTGCGGATATTTTCCAACTGAAGGGCTTCCGGCGGATTGCGTTGAAATTGTAAAATTTTATCTTTGCCCGGATTCACGCGGAATGAAAATCGGAACAAAACTTTTCAACCTTGTTGAAGAACGCGCAAAACTGGCAGGCTACAAAAAACTTTACATTGAATCGTTCCCACAGTTTTCAAGCGCAGTTTCGATGTACAAGAAAAACGGCTTTACAGAACTTTCCTCGCGGCTTGGAAATTCCGGGCACACTGCGACAACAATTCATTTGATAAAAGAAATTTAAAATGACCTGCATGCCATGTATGCAATTGTAAGCGCATCTTTTGCAATATTTTTTACGATTGCATATTCGTTAGGCTGATGCGCAAGCTCATCCATAGTTGACCAAACAACAGCGTCAATGCCGGCATTTCTAAGTCCAGCCGCAACAGTTCCGCCTCCAATGCCAACAAAGCGCGGTTCAATTCCGTGGACATTTTTAATAGCTTCAAAAAGCTCTTTTGCAACAGGAGATTCCACAGACGTTGCTTTTGACTGTTCCGCCTGAAGCTCTTCAACTTGAATTTTCACACCGTAAATTTCTTCAGTTTCCCGAATAATTTTATTAACTTCCGCGCGCACTTGGTCAAGAGAATACTGCGGAAGAATTCGGCAGTCCGCGCAAAAAACATCATCGCCCGGAATTATATTTACGCCGGAAACATTCTGGTACTGCATTGTCGGCTCAAAAGTTGAACGTGAAGGCTCAAACATTTTGTCATGCGCATTGAAAACTTTTTCAAGGTCATGGACTTTTAAAGCAAGATAACTTGAAGCGAGTTTTGCATTGCAGCCTTGGTCAGGTCGAGAGCCATGCGCCTGTTTTCCAATTGTATGAAACTTGAGCCAAAGAATATTTTTTTCCGCAACTTCGATTGTCTGACCTAAAGAATCTCCGCCGTCTGGAATAAGAATCCTGTCATTTGCTCCAAAAATGTCCTTGTGGTTTTCAATCAGAAAATTCAT
Organism: Desulfovibrionaceae bacterium; assembly: GCA_963654755.1. Lineage (GTDB taxonomy): Bacteria > Spirochaetota > Spirochaetia > Treponematales > Treponemataceae > Treponema_D. The sequence goes on along the minus strand of CAVKBG010000013.1, from coordinate 42,834 downwards.
TCCGTACTTTGAGCCGACTTCTTCATCAGCCATAAAAAGAAGCTTGATTGTATGAAGAGGAACAATATTTTGCTTTACAAAACTCAACGCCGCAAGAACTCCGCTGCAAAGTCCCTGCTGATTGTCTTCAACTCCTCTGCCGAATATTTTTCCATCCTTTTCAACAGCTTGCCAGGGATTTGTATTCCACATAGAAAGCTCGCCGACAGGAACAACATCAAGATGGGCGCAAACCCAAATGCAAAAATCATTTTTTTCACCCGGAATTTCAGCGACTAAATTCGGACGGAATCCGGCAGGAACTCTTGAGTCTGGAGCATCGTAGTGCTTTAGATTTTTTATTCCATTTGACAAAAGCCAATTTTCAAGCGCAACGCATTTTTTTTCTTCACTCTCGCCTCCATTTTCAGGAGCAAGAGCCGGAATAGAAGTCAAAAGTTTTTCAAGCTCCACCATGCTGCAAGTATTATTTTCTATGTAATTTTTTATTTTTTCAAAATCAGAATTCATTTTTTTGTCCTAGAATATTTTTGAAAAATTATAAAACAAAAAAGCCGCCTGTTTCAACAGACGGCCTTGGGTAAAACTAATTTTCGCTATAGTACTTTAAGTAAGCGTCATAAGTTGACTTTATCAAAGTATCAACATCGCTGTACTTTGGCTCCCAGCCAAGAACTTCTTTTGCAAGTTTAGAAGAAGCTGTAAGCTGAGCCGGATCTCCTGCGCGCCTGCCAACATATTCCGCAGGAATTTCTTTTCCCGTTATGCGGCGTGTAGCTTCAAGCATTTCTGTAACTGTAATTCCGTTTCCTGTTCCAAGGTTGAGCGTAAGACTTTTTTTATTCTTGGCAATGTATTCCAAAGCAAGAACGTGAGCAGAAGCCAAATCCGTTACATGGATATAATCGCGGATACAAGTTCCGTCGCGTGTATCGTAGTCGCTTCCAAAAACCTTGAGCTTGTCGCGCTTTCCGCAGGCAACTTCCATCATTACAGGAAGAAGGTTTGCAGGATTTCTTTCAAGTCCGTAAAGAACGCCTTCAGGATCGTAGCCGGCAGCATTGAAATATCTAAGAGCAGCAAATTTCAGATTCTTGAGTTTGTCGTACCAGCCCATGAATTCTTCAATTTTGAGCTTTGTAAATCCGTAGTAATTTTCAGGATTCTTAGGATGATTTTCATCAATCGGAAGATACTGAGGCTCGCCAAAAGTCGCCGCGCTTGAAGAGAAAACCATGTTAAGGCAGTTGTGGGCAACGGCAGCATTCAAAATATTTAAAGTTCCATTTATGTTGTTTATTGAATATTTTTCCGGGAAAATCATAGATTCGCCAGCAGCCTTAAACGCAGCAAGATGAATAAAAGCATCAAATCCACGGGCAAACGCTTTGTCCAAATCTTCCGGGTGAAGAATATCGCCTGCAATGAATTCATTCTTCTTAAAAAGATTTTGGATAAGTCCGCTTGAAAGATTGTCAAAAACCGTAACTTCGTGGCCTTTTGCCATAAGTTCTTTTACAACGTGGCTTCCGATATATCCTGCACCACCAATAACTAAAACTTTCATTTGCTCCTCCATCTTGGATTAAACTGAAAATATAATAATCCAATAAATGTAATTTTTCAATTTATATAAAAAAAATTGCGCAACAATTTGCACAAAATTTTCATCACGAAAACGCCTCAAGTTTTTCCGCAGCGCAAAGCCACTGAGCATTAAGTTCTTCAAGTTCCGAAGCGATTTTTGAAATTTGCGCCTGAACAGATTTTGCAGTTTCGCCATTTGAATAAACTTCTGGCAATGAAAGCTGGTTTTCAAGCTCAGATTTCTTTTCTTCCGCCTCAAGAATCATAGCTTCAAGTTTGTCTGCTTCCTTTTGAATTTTTCTTCTCTCTGATTCGCGCTTTTTCTGCTCTTCCCAAGAAAGTTTTGAGTCAGACTTTTGCTCTGTTTTTTTTACTTCAGGAACTGCTTTATTTTCAGCCTCCGCAGACTGTTCTTCCTCAATGCGCTGCATGTAATATTTATAGTCGCCGACAAATTCTCTGAAAACTCCGGGATGAAGTTCCAAAACTTTTGTAGAAAGATCCTCGATGAATCCGCGGTCATGGCTTACAAAAACAACTGTTCCGCCAAAACTTTTCAAAGCTTCAAGCAGGACATCTTTTGAGTGCATATCAAGATGGTTTGTAGGCTCGTCAAGAACAAGAAGATTCACAGGACGAAGCAAAAGTTCAAGCAAAGCAATGCGGGATTTTTCTCCGCCGGAAAGCACATTGATGCTTTTAAAAACATCGTCTCCACGGAACAAAAATGCGCCAAGCATATCACGGAGCTTCGGAATAAGTTCAAGAGGCGCATTGTTTTCCAGACGCTCAAGAATTGTTTCGCTGCCATTTATTTTTTCCGCACTGTCCTGACTAAAATATCCGACTGAAACTCCAGCTCCAAGTTTTACTGTTCCTGAAAAATCGTGGTCAATTCCTGCAATGATTCTAAGCAAAGTTGACTTTCCTGCTCCGTTTCTTCCTGCAACAACAAGACGCTCGCCGTTTTCCACAACAAGATTCAGATTTTTTATTACATCAGGTCCGCCATAATTCTTACAGATATTTTCCAGCGTAAGAACAAGACGGCCAGAATGAGGAGCTTCTGGAAAACTAAAATGGATTTTTTTTAGGTTCTCTGGAATTTCAATTTTGTTTTCAAGAATTTTATCAAGCATTTTCTGACGCTCTTGAGCCTGAGCCGCTTTTGTCGCCTTGTAGCCGAAACGCTTTATAAATTCTTCAAGATGCTGAATTTCCTGTTGCTGCTGTTCGTAGGAAGCAATCAGGGATTCAAGCTCAACTTTTCGAACTTCCTCGTAATGCGAAAAATTTCCGGGATAGCGTTTTAAAGTTCCGTTAAAAAGTTCGTAGACTTCATTTATTGTGTGATCCAAAAAATAACGGTCATGGCTTACAAGTAAAAATCCGCCTTTAAAATCCGCAAGAAATTTTTCAAGCCAGTTGCGCGCTTCAATGTCAAGATAGTTTGTAGGCTCGTCAAGAAGAAGAATGTCCGGGCCGCACATGAGAGCCTTTGCAAGCGCAATACGCATTTGCCATCCACCGGAAAATTCTTCAGTGCGCTTGGTAAAATCAGAACGCTCAAAGCCAAGTCCAAGCAAAACTTGTTCCGCAAGAACTTCACGCCTATACCAGCCGCTATTTTCAAGTTCAGCCAAAAGCTCAGAATGTTCAACTGCAATCTTGTCAGAATTTTCAGGATTTGATTTTAAAAGCTCTCCAAGTGAATCTGCCTTCTTTTGAATTTCGTAGCCCCACTCAAACGCCTTGTCTGCTTCTTCCTTTAAAGTGCAGCCTGAATGAACAAGCCCGCTCTGAGGAAGATATGCAATGCGCGCATCTTTTTGAGCAATACGCTCTCCAGAATCAGGCTCTGAAATGCCTGCCATTATTTTTATCAAAGTTGATTTTCCTGCTCCGTTCGCGCCGGTAAGAGCAGCCTTTGTTCCTGCCTGCAAATTTACAGAAACGTTCTTTAAAATATCTCTGTCGCCAAACGCAAGCGAAACTTTTGAAAACTGAATAAACGCCATAAAAAACCTATTTTTATAAGCCAGTTCAAAGCAGAAAAAATTTTTTAAATTCTGAAACTGACTCAGTAATTTTTATTTTTGAAAAAACAAAACCATAGAATTCGCAGGAAGAGAAACTGAAGAATATTTTCTTCCAAAACTATCGTCGTATTTTTCAATTATATTCGCATAAGCAAGCCTAAGTCCGTTGACTTCTTTTTTATAAAGAAAGTTGACTTCTCGGCTGGCATTTTCAAAATGGAATGTAACAACTCCGTCCCAAGAAGACTTGAGTGTTCCGTCAAGAAAATATTTCATTTCAACAATTCCAGAACCTTTTGAGCCTGAAGGAATTACAGACGGAACAAGCTTAGAAAATCCGTTCCATCTGAAAATGTTTCCATCGTTAAAAGAAAGTGTTCCGTAGTTTCCGCTTTTAAAATCCGGTCCGAGAGACTGAATTGATTTATAAAGTCCTTGCCGCCTGTTTTTTTCCGCAGAAACTATTTCTTCGATTTTTATATTTTCATCAAGCGAAACAAAATTGTAGGTCTTCGGTTTTCCGCCTTCATCTGTGTATTTTACAATTATGAATTTTGAATTCCGCGGAACAATTTCAACAGGAGCATCTTTTGCCTTGTAGTCTCCGTTGTCAGCTTTTTCAAATTCAGAATACGGAAAACTTACATTCAAATTCGGGAGGCTGATTTTTGTAGTGCCGGAAACATAGCCTGAATCAAAGCCGTAGCCCGGAACAATGTAGTCCAAGTCAATCTGCTTTTTTGAAATCATGGCTCTGTAATATTCAGGATACCAGGCAGTTGAAAGTATTTTTTCAAGAGTTTCATCAGCTTTTTGCGCTTCAACAACTTCCGCTCCAGTTCCATAAGTTCCATCCAAATTCATTTCAAAAAGCCTAAGATTGTAGCTAAAGCACCAGCCTTCAGTTCCGTTGTCAGTAAGAACATAAAGCCATTCGCCCGGAAGCGGAACTCCGCCGTTTGTAGGAGAAACTCCCTTTCCTTTATAAAGCGTGCGGATAACTTCATTTTTGCGCAGACGGTAAACTTGCTTTGAAGTGTTCACTTGCTCCGCGCGGATTGGAAGTCCGTCCAAAATACAAAAAGCGTATTTTCCTTTATACTCAGAATATCTTTGCGCGCGCTTCAACGCCTTTGACTTTGGTTCTGGAGCAGAAAGTTTCCATAGAGGAACTTCAATTTTTTCTTTTGTTTCAGGAACTCCGATTACATAAACTTTAGAAATATTTGACTTTAAATAAACTGGAACAACTGTTCCGTCTGGAATTTCTTTTTCGCCGACATTCCATAAAAGAACTCCGTAGCCAATGATTCCAGAGCATGAAGAAAAAATCAGCATGAATAATGAAAATGCAAAAAGAAAGAATCTATTTTTCATGGCAGATATTTTACAGGATTTTACCATAAAGTTCTACAAAAGAAGCAAAATTGAATTTTTATCTTTTTTGATATAATATGAAAACATGAAAGACGAAACAATTCCATTAAGAAAAGACATCCCGGCAGAATACAAATGGGATCTTACACAGCTTTATAAAACAGACGAAGAATGGGAAGCGGATCTAAAAAAGATTCCTTCACTTGTAAAAAATTTTTCATCATTTAAAGGAAGACTGACGGAAAGCAGCAGCATTTTTCTTGAAGCTTTAAAAGCAGACGAAGCTCTCGACCGTCAAATTGAAAAAGTTTATCACTACGCAAGCCTTAACAACGAAGCCGACCAAGGAGACAGCGCCGCGCAGGAAAAATACAGCCGCGTAATGATGGCATACACAGCAGCCTGCTCTGAAACAAGTTTCTTTACGCCGGAACTTCTTGCAATTCCAGATGAAAAAATAAATTCTTGGATTGAGCAGCCGGAATTTAAGGACTATAAAATCTACATTCAAAAAGCACTTCATGCCAAGCCTCACATTTTAAGCGAAAAAGAAGAACGCATAATGGCTCTTCAGTCTGAATCCGGGCAAACAGCATCAAATGTTTTTTCACTTTTAAATGATGTTGACATGAACTTTGGAACAGTAGAAGTTGAAGGAAAACAGCTTCCGCTCACACATAGTACTTGGAGCGACTTTGAAGAAAATCAGGACAGAAAAATCCGCAAGGAAGCTTATGAAAAATTCTACGGAGTTTTTGAAAGCCACGCAAATACACTCGCAGCTTTGTATTCAGGCTCTGTAAAAAATGACATTTTTCATGCACGGGCGCGCGGCTACAATTCATCTTTGGAAGCAGCTCTCTACGGCGACAAAGTTCCAGTAAGCGTTTACAAAAATCTTATAGAAACAGTACACAAAAATCTTGATACACTACACAGGTATTATGAAATCCGCAGAAAAGTCCTTGGAGTTGAAGAACTTCGGCACTACGATGTTTATGTTCCGCTGGTAAAATCTGTAAAATCAAAAATTTCTTATGATGAGTCTGTTGAAATTGTAAGAAACGCGCTTGCAGTTTTGGGAAGCGAATATACAGATACACTTTGCGGCGGATTAAAAGGCGGCTGGGTTGACCGATTTGAAAACAAAGGAAAAAATTCCGGAGCATTTTCAAGCGGCTGCTACGAAGGCTATCCTTACATTCTTTTAAATTACAAAGACACTTCATTGCGCGACGTTTACACAATGGCGCATGAAGGCGGACATTCAATGCATTCCTGGTACAGCGTCCGCAACAATCCGTTCATGTCTTACGAATACACAATTTTTGAAGCCGAAGTCGCATCCACATTCAATGAAGAGCTTGTGTTCGAATATCTTCTTAAAAATGCAAAAGACCATGAAATGAAAAAATATCTTTTGTCTATGCGCGCAAACGATATTCTTGCAACTTTGCACCGCCAGACAATGTTCGCGGAATTCGAATTGAAATGCCACGAAACTGTAGAAAACAACGAGCCTTTAAGCACTGAAGCAATCCGCAGTATTTACAGAAAACTTTTGGAGCAGTACTTCGGACCAGCAATGAAATTTGAAAAATCCAGTGACATGGAAGGACTTCGCATTCCGCATTTCTACAACGCATTCTATGTCTACAAATATTCAACAGGAATTTCCGCAGCCCTTGCGCTTGCAAAAAGAGTTGTCAACGGCGGAAAACAAGAGCATGATGACTACTTTAAATTTTTAAAGTCCGGCGGTTCAAGATACCCAATCGAAAGTTTAAAAGTCGCAGGCGTAAACATGGAAAGCACAGAACCAGTTCAAGCAGCTCTTGACACATTCAAAGAACTTGTTGACCAGCTGGAAAAAGAATTGCTGTAAAATCAAACGATGCACAGATAAAAAATGCCAGCTTTTCAAAGCTGGCATTTTTTGTTTTATGTTGTCATAATCTATTTTTCAAGAATAAATTCTACGCGGCGGTTTTTCCAGTTCACATTTGTATCTTTGCGATCTGCAACTGGCTCAGTTCCGCCCTTTCCTTCAACAGAAAGACGGGAAGAATTAATTCCTAACTTTACAAGATTGCTCTTAACAAATTCAGCGCGCTGCTCAGAAAGAGAAATCAAAGCCTTGCCCCAAACACCTTCCTCTGTTTCTTCCGCAGAGTTGTCAGAAATTCTATTTGCGTGTCCAACGATAGTAACTTTGTAATCCTTGAACTTCTTAAGAATTTCAGAAACACGTTTTAGAACACGCGCATTGTTGTCTGCCTGCGCCTGAGTAATTCCAGCCTTGACAATTTTTCCATTCGCATCAACAGTTCTTACGCCAAAGTCAGCTTCATTGCTTCTAAAGATAATCGAAGGAATTTGCATTTTGAGTTTGTCGCCATCACGGACAACAAGAACATCAACATTTATAACGCCCTGCGCAGTGCTTGACATTCCAAGCTCATCGTAAGCTGTAAATTCAAATGGATAATCTTCCGCAGACTGAACAATTTCTCCATTGTTTCCGCGGCCATCCCAAATGATTCTTTTTGTAATTGAAGATTTTCCGCTTGTCTTCCAGAATGACTTTCCGTTTCTGTCTTTGATTGTGAAATTCCAATTTTTAAGTCCAGCAATTGTCTGGCAGCCAAGCTCAATGAATAAGTCGTCATCATTGCCGTCGTTATCCGGGCTGAAATATTTTGGAGCAGTTCTAACAGAAAGCGCAGGCGGAATTGCAGTGCAGATAAAGTTTGAAGAAGCCGCGTCTACAACATTTCCTTTTGCATACTCAACATGAAGTTTTCCAGTAAATGTTCCTTCAGCAATTTTTTCATCTGATGTGTCGCCAGCCCAAGTAATTGCAGCCGGAAGATTTTCACTGTCATTGCTAGAGAATGTTTTTACAACAGAATTGGCAGAATCAACAATGTCAAATTTCCATGAAGAAATTCCTTCAGCAAGAGAAACTTTTATATCGAATTTTTGGGCATCAAGAATTCCGTCGCCGTTAGGAGAAATGCCTTTGTATTCAGCTGTAACAAATCCTGTTACCGGACGCGCGTCCAACGAAATTCCAGCAATCGTTGTGCTTCCAGAATTTCCTGCCGCATCCTTTGAAGAAACTGCAAGTGAATAAATTCCATTTGTCGCTTTGTTTCCGCTGTCGTCTGTTCCGTCCCAGTCAAAATCCAAAGCCTTCGAATTATTCCAGGTAAAAGTTTTTACAACCTGATTTTTTGCATTTCTAATTTCAGCATTCCATTTTGTTTCAACAGAGCAGTCTTCAACTTTTACAGGAATTGTCTGCCGGCTTGAAATTCCATCTGGAGAGAAAATTGTATAAGGCGCAGAAATTTTTATTGAAGGCGCAACTGTGTCAAGAATAAATTCCTGGCTCACGGCTTCTGCTTCTGTTCCGCTGTTTGCAACAGTTTTTATAACAGCAGAATAAGTTCCGTCTGCGCATCTTGTTCCGTCATCAGCAAGTCCGTCCCAAACAAATGAAGAAGGAATTTTTCCAGAACCTTTAAAAGTTTTTACAGCCGTTCCATTGAAAATCTTAAGTTCATAAGAATCGATTCCGCTTGAAGCTTTTGCAACTGGAGTCAAAACAACTTTGTCCTGAATTCCATCTCCGTTCGGTGAAAACGCAGCCGGACTTACAGAAAGCGCAAGTTCAGTTTTGCTTGTATCAAGAACAAATTCTTTTGATTCCATCAAGTTGCTGTTTCCAGCAAGCTCAGAAACCTCAAGGACGTATTTATATTTTCCGTCTTTTACAAACTGCCCGTTGTCATCAAGTCCGTCCCATTCAACAGAAGCAGGAAGAACTGTGTCGAAGTCAAAATTCTTTACAGCGTTATTGTTTTCATCAACAATTTTTCCTGTCCAAGTTTTTTCTCCAGTATAGGCTGGCTCCGCAACTTGTTGCTGCGAAATCTGGAATTTATTTTTTCCATTGAAAACTGTATTTGCAGGAAGAGAAACAGCAGCCTTTGGAGCTTCATTGTCAAGAACAAAAACAGGCGAATAAACAGCAGCAGGCTCATAGCCATTCAAATACTTTGCAGTTATTTTTGCACGGTACTCGCCGTCAGCTAAATCTGCGCCTGAATTATTTTTTCCGTCAAAGAGAAATGATGAAGGCGGATTCGTTTTTCCAGACTTTGAATAGTAAACTTTGTCGTCGTCTTTTCCTACAATAGAAATCTGCCAGTCGGTAAGAGAGTTCACGCTTGCAGAAGGAGACGGAATTGCAACTGCAAAATTAATTGTTTTTCTTGCAACTGCCACGCTTCCTTTTGGAGACGGAGCAAAATATCTTGAGCCGTTTATTGAAACTGCGGTTTCCGGCTTTTCAGCAGAGAAAATTATATTTGAAATTCTTGCTTGCTCAGAAGTGTTTCCTGCCAAGTCCGTTGAAGTAATTTCGTAATTATAAACTCCGTCCGGCACAATGGACTTGCTTTCGTTTGTTCCGTTCCATTCAATTTCAAGCGGCGAAGAATCTTCCCATTTGTATGAGCGAATAAGATTTCCCTGCGCATCTGTTATTTTTGCAGTCCACAATTTTTCAGTTGAACCTGACTGCTTGATTTTCAAAACAGCCTTGTTGCCTTCGCCAAAAATTTTATCAGAACCTGCAAGGTTTGCAAGATTGATTTCCGGCGGAGTATTGTCAACTACAACCGGCAGCTTTGAAGTTGTTGCAGTATTTCCGTTGTCATCGGAAGCCGTAAACTGATAATAATAAGTTCCGTCCTGCGCCAATGAACCGTCATCCAAAAATCCGTTCCAGACAATTGTTGAAGGAATATCAACGCCGCGTTTTGGAGTTATCAATGTCTTGAAAAAAGTTTTAAAAGTGAATTTTGAAGGAAGCGAAATTTTGTTTCCGATTGTACGAACAACTTTTCCAGATTCATCAGTAATCACAAAGCTCCATTCTTTCACATAGCGTTTCTCGCGGATTTTCAGAGGAACTTCAAGCGTGTCCTGAATTCCATCGTTGTTCGGTGAAATGTATACAATGCCAGGCTCGGCAAAAAGCTCAGAAGAAAAACTGAGCGCGGAGCAAAGGGCAAATGCTGTAAAAATTTTTCTAGTCGTTTTTTTCATTTTTTATTCCTCGTTCCAAAGAATGATTTCAGGAGCATCTGTGTCTTTCAATCCCAAGTCAAGTCTTGCGCCAAAACTTACAGCCTGAATTCCTGAATAAAGTGTTTGCGTTGCAACAGAAGGTGTTACTTCGCTTTTTTCCCAGTCAGCATTAGTTTCTGAAAATTTCTTAGAAGTGATTCCAAGTTTTAATGAAACGCCAACTGAAACGCTGTTCACGCCGTTTGCTTTTCCTTCTGTAATTTCGCGGACATTCGCCTGCCAGCCAAGAGACAAGCGGATAAATTTGTTATATTCAAATCCAACTCCTAAATCCATTACGCAATTCTGAAAAAATGGAAAAGCAAGATCCGTGCTAAATGAGCCAGCCCATTTTTTTACTTCAAAGACAGTCGAAGCGAAAGAAACTCTTGGAGTAAATGACGACGGATAAGATGAAGATTCTTTTTTATCATCAATTCCAAGTGTTTCATAGTCAACGGGCTTTCCAATATTTAAAAATGAAATTCCAAATCTTGGATTTGTAAAAATGCTGAAGCTATCCATTTTATAAAGCACGCCCAAATCAATTCCCACAGAAAAATCAGAGCTGCTTCCCATATAAAGTCCAGTATACGCATTCGCGCCCACGGAAAGTTTTTCATTGACTTCTTTTGATAATCCGGCGTGAAAAACCAAAGTCTTTCTTAAATCCATTCCGTAAAAATCAGCAAAAAGAGCATTTGCAGTAAGCGAAAAAACAGACCATTTTGTAGGAACAATCATTCCAGCCTGAAATCCGCCGCCAACAGTTTTATCGCTGCTTTCGCCTTCAATTTTCACTTTGTCAAAGTTGTAAAAAACAGTTCCGCTAAAATCAATATCAGCACGCTGCTCGCCAGCTGTGAGTGCAGGATTATAAGTTATGGACGCAGGAACAATCGTAAAATTCGGACCGCCAGCAGCAGACGCCGCGCCAGACATAAGCTCAGGATTTGCAAGCCTATAAAGATCCTCGCCACCATAAGGCGGATTGTAAGCAAACAGTTCAGCCATGCCTGCTAAAAAAGCCGCAGCCAAAATTACTTTTTTCATAAAGTAAACCTCCAGATTCAAATTATAACGAAAAATAAAACTATTTCAAATGGAATAAAATTTTTATTTGCCAGAAAGCAATGCGCGCTCAACTTCATCTATGACAAAATCAGGAGTACTCGCTCCGGCAGTAAGCCCGACGATTTTCAAAGAAAAAATTTCATCAGGAATTTCAGAAGCATCTTCTATAAGCGCAGTTTTTCCGCAGATTAAAGATGCCGTTTCAAAAAGCCTGCGTGTATTTGCAGAATTTTTTCCGCCGATGACAAGAATCGCTTCTACTTTGCCTTCAAGTTCTTTCAATGCGTTTTGCCGTTCCATTGTCGCCGAACATATAGAATTGAAAATTTGAACTGAAGGATTTTTCTGCTTTAGAACCGAAGCGATTTTTTCAAACTCAACAGGACTGAATGTTGTCTGCGCAATCAAAACAGTTTTTTCAGGAATTTCAATTTTTAAAGCTTCCTCTGCGCTTTCCACAACAAGAGCGTGATTTTCCGCATAGCCAGAAATGCTCACAACTTCACCATGATTTTTGTCGCCCGCAATCACAACAAGAAAACCTTTCTTTGCCCATTCAGCCGCTCTTTTCTGGCTAAGGTGAACTCTTGGGCAAGTCGCATCAAGAATTTCCGCACCCTGATTTTCAAGAGCAGACACAACTTGCGGCGTAGTTCCATGCGCACGGATTACAACAACAGAATCATTTTTCGCTTTTTCAAGTGAAGAAGGCTCAAGAATCTGCGCGCCTTTTTTTTCAAGAGAATCCATAACAAGCGGATTATGAATCAAAGGTCCAAGAGTAAAAACTTTCTTCTGCCCGCTTTTTTCTGAATTTTCAAGAGCAGCGGAAGCGGTTTCAACAGCACGCCGGACTCCCATGCAAAATCCCAGAACTTTGGCACGAACAACTTTCAACGGCAACTCCAACGCCAGTTTCAAAAAAACTTTTATCGTCTGAAACCAGCATACAAAAGAAAAAAGCCGCAACTAAAAAAGTTACGGCCTTAAAATAATTCCTTATCGGACGGAAGAAAAATTCCGCCCAAAGCAATTTTTAAACATTCTGTGCAGACTTAAACGAAAGAACATTTTTGTTGTTATGCGGCCTTACATGGTTTGCAAATTCTCCCGGCTCCCAGTTGCGACGCATCAAAGATACAAAGCCCGGAACAATGAGCATAGAAGAATAACATCCAGAAACAAGACCGACTGTAAGAATAATCGCAAAGTCCTTTATGCTTCCTGAAGTAAAAACAAGAAGCGCAACAGAAGCGAACATTGTTGTTACAGTTGTGATAATTGAGCGCGTCAATGTTTCAGAAATTGAAGCATTCAAAATATCGTTAAAGTTCTTTGTCTGAATCAAGCTGACATTTTCACGCACACGATCCAAAATTACGATTGTGGCATTGATTGAGTAACCAAAAATCGTAAGAACCGCCGCAAAGCTTGTCGCAGAAAATTCAACCTGAGTCCAAGAAATGAACGAGAACATTATAAAGCAGTCGTGAACAAGTCCAATTATCGCGCCAGCCGCAAAGTCCCAGTGGAATCTTATAGCGCAGTAAATCCAGATTGCAAGCAAAGTTACAACTGCAAGAATAACAGACTTGATTGCATTGCTGCTAGAAAATCCAGAGCCTACAAAGTCAGTTTTAATAATTGCAACATTGCTTTCGCCGAATTTTTCCTTGAGAGAACCAATAATTCCAGCCTGAAGAGAATCAGAAGAAGTGCCGTCCTTTGAAATTGCCGCGCGAATCTGGAAACTTCTATTTGAATCGTCTCCGAGCTCCTTTACTTCAACGCCTTCAGAAGCAAGAGCCGAGCGGACATCATCAATAGAAACATTTGTTGACGCATCTGAAACGTAAAGCAAAACAGGAGTACCTGCGGAAAGACGAGATGTTGAAGAGCTGTCCAAATAAATTCCGTAAGAACTTACATTTTCAGCGCCCTTTACAGAAACTGAAAGTCCATCAACTTCAGAAAGAGAAGCCGCAATATCTTTTATAGAAGGATTCTGCGCATAAGAAAAAACTTTTGTTTCATTTTCTGCGCCAGTTCCTGTTATAACAAGTTCCAAAGCAGTACTTGAAGTTCCAAGGCTTATATTTGCAGAGCCGTTGTATGAAATTTCAATAGCAGCCGGACCAATGCGGACTTCTTCCAAAAGACCAGGCACAAAGTCAATGCCAAAGTTTATTCCGCGGATAAAAAATCCTGCGATTCCAAAAAGAATCAAAACTGAACTTAAAACAGCGCAGGCAGGAAATGCTTTACTGAATTTTTTTACTGTTTTCATTATTTAATCCCCCAGCCAATGCTGATATTCTTTACTTTTAAGACTTCTGTCTGGAAATCAAATATAAGGCGAGAAACAACCAAAGCTGTAAATACAGTTGAAACTACACCAATCGCAAGGCTCACTGCGAATCCCTGAACAGCACCGCTTCCAAGCTGAGTCATAAAGATTGCTGCAATAAATGTTGTGATATTTGAGTCCATGATTGCCCAGAATGCGTTGTCAAATCCCGCGCTTACACTAGAAGCTCTGTCTTTTCCAAGGCGGCGTTCTTCCTTTATGCGCTCAAAGATAATAACGTTCGCATCCGTTGCCATTCCGATTGTAAGAATCATACCGGCAACAGTCGGCAAAGTAATTGTAAGATTAAATGCGCTCAAAATACTGAACATGATATAAAGGTTCAAAACCTGAGAAACACAGGCATTTATTCCAGAACCTTTGTACCATATAAGCATGAAAACCATAATTGAAAGAAGACCAACTGCAACTGCCAAAAGTCCCTGACGGATTGCCTGTTCTCCCAAAGAAGCTCCAATTACCTGCTGGCTTTCTACGCTAAGAGGAACATCAAGCCAAGCTGTCTGCAAAACCTTGCGCAAGTTCTGGGCTTCACGCTGTCCGAATCCTGTAATCTGAACGTTTCCGCCTGTAATGGCAGTATTTATAGTAGCATTTGACTTGATTTTATTGTCGCTGATAATGCAGAGATTTTCGCCAACGTGCTCGCCAGTGAATTTTCCAAAGATTTCAGCGCCTTCAGCATCAAGAGAAAATGTAACCGCCGGACGTCCTGTAAGCTCTTCCGAGCCGACATCAGCTGACTTTATGTGCTTTCCGTCAAGAGCAACTTCTTTTTTTACAACAAGATAGCCTTCGCGCTGGTCAAGCCCATAAGCGTCTGTTGTGTAGTAGCCCAAAACTTCGCAGTCGTCAGGAACAATTGAAGGATCAACAAGATTTCCTCTTATGTCAAAAGTTGTGTCAGGATTGTTATAGTAGTAAGCATTGAAATTTGAAGTTGCCTCATTGTCAACAAGGCGGAAATTCAAAATTCCGCGGCCCTGAATTATCGAGTTAATCTGATCAGCTTCTGCAGAACCTGGAAGCTCAATATAAATTCTGTCTTCGCCCTGCTGCCTGATTGTTGGAGAACTCAAGCCAAAGCGGTCAATGCGGCTTGTCAAAGTTTCAACAGCCTGAGCCATTATGTCAGCCTTTAAAGTTCCTGTGTCCAAAACTGCGTCGCCCTGCTTTGCAATAACAGAATCAAGGTCAGCTTTTACAATTACGTTCATTCCGCCTGAAAGGTCAAGACCAAGCTTTACGGAATTCTTGTAATAGTCTTTTGTCTTAAGAATCTTTTTTCTATAAATTCCTTCAATAAAAGAAGCAAGTTCTGATTTTGAATCAAAAGAATTCAAAGCGTCTTTTAAAAGAATTGTAGAAGGAGCTTTTTCTCCGGCAGCCTTGAAATTCTTTTTTGCCTGTTTTACAAGCCACTGGCTGTCTTCTGGAATCGGAGCTTCTGAATTCGCTTTTACAGCATCAACCAATTTTCTAACTTCAGAATTAGCCCTGAAGCTTGAATAATTTTTTATATTCTCCAAAGAACTCAAGGCAAGAACCTTGTCCTCTTTTGGAGTGCGTACATACCAGCTGATTGACGGCCACAAAAAGGCAAAGCAAACAGCCAGCACTGCAATAATCATAAAAAGCCGGCTTTTCTTACTCATCTTTCTTTTCCTCTGAAGCGGCTGGCTCTTTATTTTCCTCGCTAGCTTTTGGCTCTTCTTTCTGCTTTTTTCCTGATTTCTTTTCTTCAGCTTTTACAGCAGGCTTGTCAGAAACAACAGTTGCAATTGCCGAGCGGTTGAATTCTATTTTTGTATTTTCATCAACTCTTATTGTAACGACATTTGAATCTTTTTTTACAGAGCTGACAGTTCCGTGGATTCCTCCGATTGTAATTACTTGGTCGCCCTTCTGAAGCGCATCAAGCATTTTCTGAAGCTCTTTCTGCTTTTTGTTCTGCGGACGAATCATAAAAAAGTACATAATTCCTATGATAAGGATGAGAGGAAAAAACATTCCAAATCCGCCGCCCATAGCCGCAGGATCAGCTGCCTGTAACAAAAGTGAATTAAACAACATATTAAATTCCTTCCTTCGTAATTAATTTAAAATGGTATAAAAGGATAGCATTATTCGCATAAATTTACAAGAGAATTATTTAGAGGCAAAAAACAAACGTATTATAAAAAATTTACTTTAAATAAAATTTATATGGCTTTTTAAAATCCGCATCCAAATACATTGTAATATGATTGTTCTTTTCTCCAGCTTCTTTTTTATTTTCATAGATAATTGTCCATCTAGTTTTCCATTCGCCACTTAACTGGGCAGCATTTTTCATGGAAACTGTCATTTCATGTTCATTCATAACGCCATTATGCTTTTCATAGTCAAACTTTAAAGAATTGTATCTTTCCATAGCACTTTCGCCGCCAGCACTTAAATCGCCATTATAAATATTGAAATTAGTCAAAACCGAAGTTTCAACAACTTCTATTCTTCCATTAATAAATTCAACAGCAACAGAACGGCCAGAAGCATCGCTTATTGACAAATGTGAAGAAATGCCGCCGACAGGACAAATATCATATTTTTCTAAAATCGCAATGGCTTCATCAACAGTAGCAGCCCTGTTCAAGATATATCTCATTGCCATTGTTACAGTAACATTTTTCTTTTCTGTATCTAAAAAAATCTGTCCGCCTTCGTTTACCTCCAGCTCAGCAATGCACAAGCCTTTTTCATTTATTCCATCCATTGGAACATAGTAAGACGCAATAGCAAGAAATTTTGACGCAAAGGATTCTGGAAAAACTTTTTTCTTTCCTGAAACATTTGTGAATTCGCAAGTCGAAATTGAGCTGTATCCTTTTTGGGGTTTTGAATATACAATAATAGGAACCGAATCATACCAGTCAAAATTGCGTCCCCATATCAAATTTCCGTCTTTTGTTTTACAGCTAAGAACTGAGCATCCAATATGATTTTTAGAAACTGAACCTTTTTTATAAAAGCCATGAGACATATATTTTATAAGAACATTTTCCAGTTCCAAATCTGATGATATGCCGCATTCCATTATTTCATCCAAGTGATAATCATTGCTGAATTCAATGCTGAACAAATTGCCTTCCGCATTAATTTTCTTTACGCTGTGCACAAGCTTAAGCTCATCAATAAAAATAAAAAATACAGAAAAAGTTATAAAAAAAATCGCGCTCGCAAAAACCATAAATACAGTCGAACCTTTCATATTTAGAATCCTTCTATAAAAATTACTGGAAGCATTCTAACAGTTCTAGCAATATTTTTAGAATCGCTTTTTCAGCAAGATGCAAAAATGATGATGTAAGTTGCAATTTTGAGTTTTTGAAAGAAATTATCTTCCAAGCAATTTCTCAAGTTCGGAATTTTTGCTTAGATACAAAGAATTTGACGGATCAAGGGCAACAACTTGCTTCAAATAATACTGCGCTCGTCTCCAGTCTTTTTTTGCATAGTAAATTTCGTAAAGCCTATAAAGAGAATCCTTGTTGCGCGGGTTTGCAGTCAAGCTTGCCCTTAAATCTGCAAGAGCTGAATCTTCTGTTCCCTGAATTTGGCTGCGTTCAAAATACAAAAAGCTTTTCATTCTTTGGCTCGCGGAAGGCAAAAGGCTTGAAATAAGCTGCATCGCTGAATTTTTTTGCCCGGAAGCAGAAAGAACTTTTACGTAAGCCATGCACGAATTTTCATCAGCAGGATTTTCCTCGTAAGCCTTTAGAGCAAGATTCATCGCCTCTGTGTTCTTTTTTAGCGCAAGGCAAATATCTATATGGCTGAAAAGCGAAGTTTTTTGCGCTGAAGGAATCTGCATAAGACGTGAACTTAGAGAATACGCCTTTGCATAATCGGATTTTTTTATATATTCATCCAAAAGAATTTCCATTGCATGAACATTTCCAGAATCTTTTTCAAGGACTTTTTCAGCAAGCTCAAGCGCAGTCATTCCATTTACAGAAAGCCCCGCAACAGAAGCAGTTTCAGCGGCAACAAGCAAAGTTTCTGAATCATCAGGATACAAGTTAAGCGCAGTTCCGGCAGTTTCTATGGCGGCAGCATTGTTTTTGCTCCAGTCGCGCAAAAGCTGTGTGCGCAAAAGATAATATTCCTTGGAAGCGGCATTTTTCTTTTCAACAGCATCAAGCAAAGAAGAAGCCCTGATATAGTCCTGTTTTTCCATTAGGATTTTCGCGCGCAGCAAAACATAGCTTGTGTTATCCGGCTCAAGCAAAAGAACGCGCACAACAAAGCCTTCCGTCTTGTCAAAGTCCCCAAGATGAAAAGCCGACAACGCACAAGTTTTTAAAAGCTCAGTGTCCTGCGGAAACCGCGACAAAAGTTCTTCGCCAAATGAAAGCGCAAGCTCATACTGACCTGTCAAAAAACAAGACTTTGCCACCGACTCAAGAATTTCCTTTGTTCCGCCAGAATATTTTCCGTTGCTAAGCTTAAAATATTCCAAAGCCTTTTCATTGTTGTTCCGCTTTAGACAAAGAATTCCCATAAGATAATTTGCAAGAACTGAATCAGGACAAAGCTCAAGGGCAAAATTTAAAGAGTTTTCAGAAAGCTCATAGTAATCTTCAATTGCACCCGATGAAGTCAAAAGAACCAGCGACGGAAGCATAATGGAAAGAAAATCAGAGCGGTTCATGCTTAAATCGTAAATTCCTTTTTTTGCGCTTTCAACAGCACCAATGTACTGATTTGTTCTTGAAATAGGCGGAACGCTCCAAGTTATAGCTTCAGACGGCCAAGCAAGTTTCATAATTTCCGCGGAAATATAAAGAATGCATTTTTCAGCATCGGAATAGTCATCGGGCGAGCTTTTATGAATTGAAGCCGCAGCCTGCCTTAAGCTTTGCGGAGAACCGATTTCCACAAGGCGCATTGTTTCTTTATCAATAGAAGAAAAAAACGATTTGTCTTTTGAAGGAGCAACTTGAACCGCAACCGAAGGCAAATTTTCTTCAAGTTTTGGCGCAGGAGAAGGAGAGCTTGCGCAAGAGAAAATAAATGGCAATGTAGCAAAAACAAGATAAAAAGTTCCGCGCATTTTCCGTAAAGAAATTCTTTCTGAAACTACGGCTTCTCTAAAAAATCCAGCCGAAGATTTCTTAAAAACAAACTTTCTAAAAGTTGTCATCTGAAGAATCATCCTTCATATACGGAAATTCCTCGCTGTTTATTCTTTGAACTCCATAAACAAGAATAAGAAGAATTCCCAGAACAAAAAGGACTATTGGCCAGAAAACCGAAATAAATTTTACAAATGAAATATGGAACACATGAAGCGAAAAAAGCAGGAAAATAATTCCCAGAACAAAAAGCGCGACAGACGGAAAAAGAAAAACTGCCCTTATTTTTCTATAAATGAACAAATCTGAAACAAGAAAACCAAGCCCGGCATTTATTACAATAACCGGCCAAAGCTCTTTTAAATTCAAATGCAAAACTTCTATGTTCAGCAAGGCAAAAAAAATGCTGTCAAAAACAAGCATGAATCCCAATGCAATGTAAAGGCTGCGTTTTCTTAGTCCTGCAGGAGAAACTTTTTTTGTCCGCTCAAGATTTTCCATAGTTTCAGTAAATAATAAGATAAATTTCAATTCTTGACAACGGCTTTTAAAAACTTACAGGAACAACTTTGCGCGCCAAACATTTTAATTGAAAATAATTTCTATAATATGGTAGAATAAAAGAATGATTCGGAAAGTTTTTAAATTTGCGGCGGCGGCTTTTTTTTCCATAATTATCATGTCATGCGCAAAAGACAGAAAGGGCGCAATTCTGCCGGAAGCGTTTTCAAAGCAATACAAGAACACACAGAATCTTTTGATTTCGCTGCTTGAAAAAAAAGAAACAAAGGGCGAAACAAGATACGCGGTTGTAAACAGAATTGCAAACAATATGCTTTCCGTAAAAGACTATCCGTCGCTTGTGCATTTTCTTACAAACTGGGTTGAACTGCACGAAGACGATTCCTACAACGCATACTGGCTCTTGATGACAGCTTACGCTTATCTTGAAAACGAAGCTGAACCGATAGCGGAATATTATTTTGAGCGGATTATAAACAACTACAACGACCTTATTGTTCAAGGAAAATCAATCCACTTTATTTGCCTTCAGCATTTAATTCAAATCAGCTCAAGCCCGGCAAACAGAATTTCGTATTTCAATCAGCTTATAAGCCGCTTTCCAAACAACGTAAGCACAACGGAACTTTTTTACAGGCTTGCGCTTGAATACGAAAAAGAAGGCGAATGGAATCAGGCAATCCGCTCATACACGCAGTTTCTTGACCAAGACGACGCATCCACGCTGCAAATTTCAGGCTATCCTAACGCATATTTAAATGCAAAGCAGCTCATAGATTTCAGCAATTCAGCAAAAGACTGGACGTTTGAAACTCTTGACGCTCTTGTTGCGGCTGTAAAATCTGGAATTTCGTCATATAATTACAGAGCCTTGGACCGCTACAAATCAAAAGTCAACTTTTTTGCAATGTCCTGGCGGCAAGTTGAAACTGACGTAAATGCCCAGGAAAGTTTTTCGATGCGCTCATTTATGCGCGGCAACAGAATCCGTTACAGCGCGGAACTTGATCCGTCGTCTTCTCCGACTGAAGCGTATCTGCGCACAACAGGCTGGAGCAACTACGTAAACGTCTGGTATCTTTATTTTAGAAAAGTGAATTTTCCAGCTGACCCGGAAATCCACGGACGCTGGGAATGGGCAGGAATTTACTTTGGTGAAAAATTGTAATGAAGAAAAAATTTGCAGCCTCGATATTTTCAGTATTGATAGCCTCATTTGTCTTTGCGGAAGAGCCTGTTGCTGACTTTGAAATCGACTTTTCAGCCTTAAAAAATGAAACTCCGGCAAAAACAAAAAGCATTTCTTCAGAAAGCGAAAAGAAAACTTCAGCGCAAAAAAACTATATAATTCCAGAGCCAAAACGCAAAGACATCGGCATTTCTGGAGTTTTCAAGGAATCTACTTTAAAGTACCGGGAACGTTACCTTACAGCTTCAAACAGGCAATGGCTTGCAGATATTCTTTATGATTCAATTCCGTACAGACCATACATAAGGGCGAAACTCAAAGAGAAAAAAATGCCGCTTTATTTGCAATACCTTCCGATTGTTGAATCAAACTACAAGCCAACAGCGGTGTCTGGCTCAGGCGCAACCGGGCTTTGGCAGTTTATGGCAAACAGCATGCATCCTTATTTAAAAAAGAATGAATATTTTGATGAGCGTCGCGATCCCTGGAAAGAAACTGATGCCGCGCTATCAAAACTAGCGGAAAATTTCAAAATGTTTAACGACTGGCATTTGGCAATTGCCGCGTACAACATGGGTGCCGGAGCTGTAGGCCGGATTGTAAAGGCAAATCCCGGAAAAGATTACTGGGCTTTGGCAGAAAAAGGACTTTTAAGCAAGCAGGCTTCTGAATATATTCCAAAACTCATAGCGATTGCGGATATTGTTGAAAATGCGGATTTTTATGGAGCAATTGAAATCGGAGTCGCAGACAAGAGAATTGAAGGAGTTTCTCCTGAAAAATTCAGCTACCTTACAATAAAAGGCAGCATAAAACTTTCAACTGTGGCAAAGGCAGCTGGACTTCCGCTAGAAACTGTAAAAATGCTTAACATCGAGCTTCTAAAGGAAATCACGCCGCCCGGAACAACTTACAGGTTAAGGCTTCCGGCTGGCAAAGCAAAAATCGCCGCAGAAAACCTTCGGTAAAAGTTTACATTATTTTCTTTCCTGCGTGCCAAAGTTTTTCAAGCTCATAAAAGTCTCTTGCTTCCTGGCTCATAAGGTGCACAACAATCGGACCTAAGTCAATCAGATTCCAGTCGTTTCCTTGAGAAGACTTGTTATGAATCTTGTGGATTTCAAGATCTGTGTCCTTTATGTAGTCTTTTATTTCCTTATAAAGACCTTGCCAGTGCGGACCGCTTGAAACTGTTGCTATTACAAAATAATCAGTCCAGCTGTTAAGCTCAGAAACATCGATAACACAAACATCCGCGCCTTTTCCATCTTCCATTAGCTTGGCAATTTCCAGCGCCATTTCTTTTACAGTTTTTTCCATTTTTCCTCACTCGGACGATTTAGCAGAATAATTTCCTTTTACAAAACGTCCATTGAAATCTTTGCCCAAAATAATTGTAAAGTCAGCTTGAGCAGCGCTGGTGGAATCAGCATTTTCCGGCATAACTTCCTCGTCAATTATATTTGTGCAATGAATAAAATTTCCTAAAGTTTTTGCAGCTTCAGAGTTTCCAATATGATTTATAATTTCAGTTTTTTCATAGTCATTGCGGTCAGCATTTTTTGTTTCAAGAACTTCATATCCCGCGCTCTGCAAAAGGAAAGAAGTGTTGCGCGCAAGCCCCTGCTCTGTTGTTCCGTTTTGAATTACAAGAACATAAACACGGTTTTGATTTCCAGAATCTCCTGAAACAAGCGAACTTATAGCCTGATTTATAACATCCTTTATAAGCTGGCCGTCATAATACGGAAACAAAAGAGTCTGCCCGTCAACAGTTCTTAAACTTCCTGTTATAGTCTGAATTGAAAAGCGTTCAGTGTCAATTAACGAAAGTTTTTTCATCAAGTTATAGAAATTTTTCTTGTCTATGTTTGTCTTGATTTTTTCCTCATAAACTGAAAAATTATTCTTTGCAAAAATAACATTGCGGTTTTCCTTCAAAGCGTAAATCAGGGAAACAAAAACAGCCTGCCGCCTGTCCTCAACATCGCTTGCATTTTCAGACGGACTTTTATACATAAGATAGTCATGAATTTTATCTCCGTCCAAAACAACTGCGCCGCTAGGAAAAAGACAGCGCATTCCGTTTTCATCAGTTTCATCAACAGGAAATGAAATAAAAACATTCAGTCCACCAAGATAATCTGTAAGAAGCTCCAAGTCTGAAAGCTTTATTTCAATTGTAAAAGGAATTTGCTTTCCGATAAGTTTTTCAATTTCTTCCTTATAAGAAGCAAGACCTTTTTCCTTGTAAACTGAATCAATTCTATCAACGCGCCCAAGGCTTTTATAAATCGCGCCGGTATTTCCTAAAATATCAAAAGCGGCGGCTTGTCCTGTCTGCGGATAAAAAACAAGAACATCAGTTGAAAGCGCATTTCCTTCATCATCCTTTAAAATCCAAAGGCTGTTTATAACAGGATTCAGCTTAAGATTTTCTTCAATAGGATCTACACGAAGCGAAAAAGCGACAAAGCCAACAACGGCAATAATAATCACAAGAATAGCAAGAAGAAAAATTCCATTTCTTTTTTCTTTTGAAATATTCATTTTTACCATCCTTAAAATTTAACTGGCACGCAAGGAATTTTCCGCGGCAATCTGCTTTTTTAAATCCGCTTCAAATTCATAGCTTGAATCCGCAATTTTTTTCTGCCTGTTCTTTAAATATTCCATGTTTTCCTGAACAACAAAAAGCGTCATATCATTCAGCGGCATAGAAAAAAGTTTCTTTCTATATTCTTCCGTTGACTGCGGACGTCCTGGCTCAACTTTGTCAGCAACATAAATAATTTTTGCAAGCGGACACAAATCTGCGCCGCCAAGAGTATGGTTTGCAACTGCCTGAATAACATTAGGACTTTTTACAGAAAATTTTTTTTGAAGCAAAACAGCGGCAGCTCTTCCATGCAAAAGCGAAGGCTTGTTTTTTTCAATTTCAGAAATAGAATTTCCATCTTCAGAAGCAAGAGAAAGAATTTCAGAATCTTCCATATTCTTGCAAATGTCATGGGAAAGTCCCGCAAGATAGCCAACGCCTTTGTCGTAGCCGAACAAGCCGCACATAAAAGCCGCAGTTTCCGCAACACGGACAGAATGCTCAAAGCGTTTTTCTTTCAATGCTGACTTTGCATATTTTTTGATTTTTTCTATAAGCTGTTCAGTTTTTGCTTCCATACAAATTACCGTCAATAATATACTTGAAAACTTTTGAAGGCACAAGATATTGAAAAGCCATTTTATTTGCCGACCTAAATCTTATGCTGGTTGAACTTACAGCGAGCGGCTCATTTTTTAAGAAAACTGCATTTTTAAAAAGCGGCTCATCTTCTACCCGGAATTCTTTTTCTGCGGAATCATCTGCTTCTGAATATTTTCCAGTCGCCTTGTTTTTAAAATTTTTATCTTCAGACTGAAAAGGACGCTCCGCCAAAATCAGCTCGCATTTTTCAGCAAGCAAAGCAGCATTTTTCCAAAGATGAAAAGTTGAAAATAAATCTCTGCCAATTACAAGTCCTATTTTTTCAGGCTTGTACTTTTCTTCAACAAAGCAAATTGTGTCATAAGTGTACGAAACTCCGCCACGATGAATTTCGCAAGGCTCCATTTTAAACCGCGAATCGTCTTGGCAGGCAAGCTCAACCATTTCTGCCCGTTTTTCAGGCGGCAAAGCTTCGTTCATTGTTTTATGCGGCGGAGAAAAAACCGGCACAAAAAGAACCTTGTCATATCCAAGCGAAACACAAATTTCGTCCGCCAAGGCAAGATGACCAATGTGAATCGGATTGAAACTTCCACCTAAAATTGCGATTTTCATTTTCAGCTTTCGCTTCCCGGAAACTGAACTTCCATTGAATCGTCCACGGAACGGCTAGACAAAAACGAACTTTTTGCAGGCACGGAATTTTCTTCAGCAGCAGGCTTGTTAAGTGATTCCATTTTTTCAATAAGTGAAATTATTTCAATCCGGGCTTCGTTCATGTTTGTTCTTGCCGCAACAGAAACCGCAAGCACTTTTACATCCGGCTCTTTGCTCTGAATTTTTTCCTTCACTTTCATCGCATTTTCAAGCGCGCCTTCAATGTCGATTTTATTGCAAAGGACAATTCTTGGCTTTTTTGTAAGTTCCCTGCCAAATCCGTCAAGCTCCTTTAAAAGCAAGTCATAGGCTTCAAGGAAATTTTCATCGCTGCAGTCAATCATAAACAAAAGCCCTGCAGTTCTTGAAATATGCTTCAAAAATCTTATGCCAAGGCCAGCACCTTCAGACGCGCCTTCTATTATTCCGGGAATATCCGCAATAATAAAATCCTTGTCATCGCCAGCATGAAGCACGCCAAGATTCGGAATTTTTGTTGTAAAAGGATACGGAGCGATTTTTGGCCGCGCATTTGTAAAAAGATCCAGCAGGCTCGATTTTCCCGCATTCGGAAAACCAACAAGTCCAATATCCGCCATAACCGAAAGTTCAACACGGAGAATTCTTTCCTGACCGGGCGCGCCTTTGTTTGCAATACGCGGAGCCTGGTTCGTGCTTGACTTAAAATGAACATTTCCCCAGCCGCCGTTTCCGCCTTTTAAGAAAACAAACTGATCTTCTTCACTTTCAACGGTAAAATCATGAATAAGCTCGCCAGTTTCATTGTCGCGGATTGTAGTTCCCGGCGGAACTGGAATTACAACATCTTCGCCGTCCTTTCCATAGCGATTCCAGCCCTGCCCGTCGCCGCCATTTTTCGCTTTCAAAATCGGGTGATACCTTAAATGCGCAAGAGTTCTAAGATTCTTCTTTAAACAAAAAATCACATCTCCGCCGCGTCCGCCATCACCGCCGTTCGGTCCGCCGTTTGGAATATATTTTTCACGCCTAAATGAAACACAGCCGTTTCCGCCTTTTCCAGAACGGACAGTAATAATAGCCTCATCAGCAAATTGAATCATCGTTGCTCCCATAAAAAAAGCCCAGCAAGGATAATTATTCCACGCCGGGCATTTTAATTATTTTAGAAAATTTCAAATCCTAAAGATAAAAACTTTCTTTATTAGTTGGCAGAAACAGGTTCAACTGAAACAAGTTTGCGATTCATGCGTTCTGTGTATTTTACTACACCGTCAACAACTGAATACAAAGTGTCATCTGTTCCACGTTTTACGTTGCTGCCAGGATGAATACGAGTTCCACGCTGTCTTACAAGAATAGAACCGGCAGTAACTTTTTCTCCACCAAATCTTTTAACGCCCAAATGTTTAGGGTTTGAATCGCGGCCATTTTTAGCACCGCTACCGCCTTTAGTACGTCCCATTTTAATCCTCCGCCGGCATAAACCGGACTATTATTCAATTATTTCTTGAAACCGCACATTATCAGGATATTCAGCAGAAAGTTTTATAAAAGCAAATCTTATAAAATCCCCAATGCATTTCAAGCGTTCCACAGCAGTGGCTGCGGATTTTTCAACCCGAAACTCCAAAAAGCCACGGGTAGAAGTGTCAGCATTAAAAACAAGCTCTTTTGTATTTTGAAGCATTTCAATTGATGTGCCAAGAATTATGGATTCAGCAGCACAAACAATATCCTTGCCCTTTTCAGCAAACGAAGCATGGCCAAAAGCTTTCAGGCTTTTTAACGCTCCGTCTTTGCCGCAAACCAAAAGAACTTCCGTCACTTATGCCAAAACAACATCCTGAACAGTAACTTTTGTATACTGCTCGCGGTGTCCAATAAGACGATGATAGTCTTTCTTTGACTTGTATTTGAATACGAGAACTTTCTTGTCTTTGAAAGTTTCTCCAACTTTTACAGTAACTTTAGCGCCCTTTACATAAGGAGAACCGACAGAAACTTTATCGCCATCACTTACAAGAAGAACTGTATCGATTGTGATTACATCGCCATCTTTCGCATCAAGCTTTGACACTTCAAGAACAGCGTCTTTTTCTGCCTTGTACTGATTGCCTTTGAATTCAACAATTGCGTACATTTTATAAACCTCTAAATTTTTTTTGCCCCAAGGAGTAACGGGTTCCTTGAAAGCATTTCAACAATTAGTAAGACATTTTAACAAATTTCATAAACTAAGGTCAAGCGAATTTCTGCCGATAAATAAAAAATTCAGGCTTTAATTTTCATTGCGTTTCAAAATCATTTCTAAAAATTGAAATTTTCAAAGACTTAATATAGAATGAAATTATGGAATTTGATTTGAAAAAACTCCCGTGCTTTGGAGTTGCAGGAAATTTTACAGGGCATCTGGAGCAGGCAGGAGAAGCCGCTGAGTTTCAGAATGTAAAGACAAAAGAAAAAAATGCGCCAAAAGCGATTTTTCCAACATATATGCCGAATGCAAAAAATCCAGTGCCAGAATTTCTTGGAATATTTCCGTTTGATTCAGAGAAAATAATTTTTCCGCACGGAGAAGAAAAACTTCAGATTGAGCCAGAATGCGCGCTGATTTTAAACGCTGAATGGAACGGCGGAAAACTGAAATCACTTGTTCCAGTAAAATTCGGCGCGTCAAACGACTGTTCAATCCGCAAGCCCGGAGCAAAAAAAATCAGCATGAAAAAAAACTGGGGAAAATGCAGCAAAGGACTTTCTGAAAATTTAATCAGCATTGACGAATTTTCTGAAAACGGAAATATTTCAAAATACAGAATCGCCTGCTTTCTTTTTAGAGACGGAAAAATTTTTGAATACGGAGAGGACAGCCCGATAAAAGGCTACAGTTATATTTTTGAAAAACTCACAAACTGGCTTGTAGAAAAATTCAACGGACAAAAAGACGAAGGAACTGCGGAAAACGTCGGAAGCTATCTTGCATCAGTCGGCTCGCCTGAACAAATAATGGTTTCCATAGGAGCCACACGCTATACAGAATTCGGTGAAACAAATTTCTTAAAGGACGGAGACGAAAGTATTGTCATACTTTACCCGGAATACAAATATTCAAATACCAAAATAAAAGAAATGGCAGCAGAAAACTCTTTTTCCGACAAAGAAATAAGCGTTTTACGGCAGAAAATTATTTTGCAATAGAGAAATTATTAAACCGAG
Source organism: Desulfovibrionaceae bacterium (assembly GCA_963654755.1). Taxonomy (GTDB): domain Bacteria; phylum Spirochaetota; class Spirochaetia; order Treponematales; family Treponemataceae; genus Treponema_D. Next base: position 15,371 of record CAVKBG010000013.1, on the reverse strand, counting down.
CCTATAATAGCAAAAAAATGGATGTCCAATAAGTTCTAAATGTCATTGCCCTGCTTGACGATGTTTCTGAAAGAAACTCGGTTAAAAATCTATAAATAATTGCAATATATATATTTAGATTTTCGGGTCAAGCCCGAAAATGACATAAAAGATACTTTTGAGACATCCACAAACTTTTACTTTGAACAAAGGCAAATGCTGTTCTTTAAAAAATCTAATGCCTGAGTTGCGTCCATTCCTTTTTTGTCCGCATATTCAAGAATTTGGGCGACTTTTGACATCAAGTCAAGATTATGCTCAGACATTTCATTCCATAAAATTATAAGTTCTGCACGGTCTTTTAAAATTCCGGCCGCAATGCAAAAAGATTTTACGCCAACAGACATCGCAACATGAACAGACACATTTCCGAACTTTGACTCTTCGCCAGCAGCCTCATCATGCTTCTGCAAATCGCTGATTACAAGCTGCCTGTCCATAACGCAGTTTGAATCAACCGCATCAACTAAAGAGCAAAGAACTGAATTTTTTTCAGCATTTTTAATATTTCCAGCAGAGTAAAAAGACAACATAAAAATTCCTCCATAAAAAACAATGAGAAAGTGTAAAAAATAAAAGTGAAAAATTATGGGGAACTTTACAAGACGGAAGTTTGCTTTATTACAAAATCAATATATTTATGCCTGACCGGAACATTCAGCGCATATAATGAAAAATCAATGCTCTTTTCAACTACAAGAACAAGAAGAGCAAAAAACGCAAAGCAAATTGCAAAAGAAATTTCAAATTTTCTTTCTTCATGCACAAATGCTTCAACAGTGGAATTGTCAAAAAAAGACAGGATAACTGCGCCTGAATCGTTTTCAAATTCAAGGGCGCATTTATTGGAAATTTTAAGTTCATGCCTGAGCGCAGGATATAAAATCCACAGAAAAATTGAAAAGATAATTAAAATCGTATATAAAAATTTTTTCTGCATAAAATCTTAATTCAGGCACAAAAACAACAGAACCGCACTTTACAAAATGCAGTCCTGCCGTAAAAACTAAGCGCCGTAAGTCGCAATGAAAACGCCGGCAGCAATCGCAGTTCCAATTACACCAGCAACATTCGGTCCCATCGCATTCATCAAAAGGAAGTTTGAAGGATCGTATTCAAGTCCGACTTTGTTTGCAACACGGGCAGCCATAGGCACTGCGGAAACTCCAGCAGAACCAATGAGCGGATTTATTTTCTTTTTAAGGAAAAGATTCATGATTTTTGCCATTAAAAGACCGCCGATTGTAGCAACAGCAAAAGCAAAAAGACCAAGAACAATAATTCCAAGCGATTCTTTCTTAATGATTTTTTCTGGAGTCATCTGGCTTCCAACACCAAGAGAAAGAAGAATAGAAACAATGTTCATAAGCTCATTTTCCATAGTTTTAGAAAGACGCTCTGCGGCATGGCTTTCCTTTACAAAGTTTCCGAATGCAAGCATTCCAATCAGAGGACAAGCAGGCGGCAAAAGAAGAATCGAAATTACAAGAAGCAAAATCGGGAACAAAACTTTTTCTGTTTTTGAAACAGGCCTAAGCTGATCCATTTTTATCAGGCGTTCTTTTTTTGTTGTAAGAAGTTTCATAATTGGAGGCTGAATCATCGGAACAAGAGCCATATAAGAATATGCGGCAACCGCAATAACAGCCATCATTTCAGGAGCAAGTTTTCCAGAAACATAAATTGAAGTCGGACCGTCCGCGCCGCCGATAATCGAAATCGCGCTAGCCTGAAGCATTGTGTAGTCAGTTCCAAGGAAAGCGTTCATGCAAGAAACACCGAAAAGTGTAAAGAAAACGCCAAACTGGGCAGCACCGCCAAGCAATGCAGTTTTTGGATTTGCAATAAGAGGACCAAAGTCAGTCATTGCGCCAATTCCCATGAAAATAAGCATTGGGAAAAATTCGTTTCCAACGCCTGCGCTATAAATTATATGCAGCATTCCATGCGGAGCGTCTCCCATTGCTGCACCCGGAATATTCACGAGAACAGTTCCAAATCCAATCGGAATAAGAAGAAGCGGCTCAAATCCCTTGCCAACTGCAAGATAAATAATAAGGAAGCCGATTGCAAGCATAATCAAAGACTGCCAGCCCGGAGCTTTAGGAGCTTCATCAAACGGATTATTTTCTTCCGCAGCAAGCTGAGCTTCTGCCTGTGCTTTTTCCAAGGCAAGTTCTTCCGCTGTAGGCTGATGAATCATTTTATAGATTCCAGTTGACTTTCCAATATTCTTTAGGAACTTTGAAATAGAAATATCGTACTTTCCATTCCAGTTTTCAGTTCCTTTTATCACGCGTTCCATTCCAGCAGCTGGAGCAGGCTTGTCTTGTGCAAAAGTTCTTGTTGTAAATGAAAGAACTCCAGCAACTGCCATAATCGAAAGCATAATAAATGCAATTTTTGTATTTTTAATTTTCTTTGTATCAGGCATATTATTTCCTTAAAAAAGCTTCCGCCGCTCCTAAAAAGAAACGGCAGATAATCTTAGCAAATTTCAGCTACTGGCTGACCATTTGTAAGCTGAGTTCCGGCACTTGCAAGGAAGTGAACTTTTCCGTCAACAGGAGCTTTTATTTCAAGTTCCATCTTCATTGACTCAATAATAACAACATTGTCGCCTTTCTTTACAGAAGCGCCTTCAGCAACAGCAGTTCTAAGGAACACGCCGGCAACTGGAGCATTTACTTTTGTTCCATTGCCAGATGAAACTGGAGCAGTTGGAGCCGGAGATGCAGGAGAGGCAACTGGCTTTGCAACTGGAGCAGGCTGAACAACAACACCGCCAATAGTAGCAAGAACCTGTCCGCTCTGAATCTGTGAGCCCGGAGCAACAGAATAAGTGATTGTTCCGTCATCTGTAGCCTTAACTTCAAGCTCCATCTTCATTGATTCAATTATTATTATAGTCTGGCCTTTAGAAACTTTTGTTCCGTTTGCAAAGCACTGCTTAAGCAAAGTTCCAGCAACTGGAGCTTTTACATCAACTCCGCCTGTAGCAACTGGCGCAGAAACAGCAGCCGCCGGAGCCGCACTTCCAGCCCCAACAGAAACTGAATAAGGAGTTCCGTTTACTGTAACAGAACCGTTTCCGTCTGAAGTTACATTGTATGCAGAACCGTTAACTGTGATTGTATAAGAGCCGCCCTTTGAAGCAGATTCAGCAGCCGGAACTTCTTTCTTTGCAAATGCAGTCGCAGCGTCAACAGGTCCGTTTGCTCTTTCCTTAAAGAATTTTGGAGCAACTTTCGGGAACATTGCATAAGTGAGTGTGTCCTCATCGCTTCCGTCGCCGCCGTTTTCTTTTGCTTCCTTAACCATTTTGTCCCATTCCGGCTCAATTTTGTCAGCAGGACGGCAAGTAACAACTTCTTCCATATTGTTCTGGGCAAGAGCTTTTTTTACGAGATCCGCATTTGGCTCAGCAGGAAGTTTTCCATATTTTCCAACCAAAAGATCACGGAATTCGCCAGTCATTCTTTCATAGCGTCCAAAGAGAACATTGAAAACAGCCTGAGTTCCAACAATCTGTGAAGTCGGAGTTACAAGAGGAACATATCCAACATCTTTCTGTACAATCGGAAGCTCTTTTAGAACATCGTCCATTTTGTTAGATGCGCCCTGCTGCTTAAGCTGGCTCTCAAGATTTGAAAGCATTCCGCCCGGAACCTGGGAAAGAAGAATGCGTGTGTCAGCTCCAAGGAAAGAAGATTCAAGTGAAGAATAATGCTTGCGGACTTCACGGAAATAAGCGGCAATTTCAAGAAGAGCCTTTGTGTCAAGACCAGTGTCATATTCAGTTCCCTTGAGCATTTCTACAACAGTTTCAGTTGGAGAATGGCTTGTTCCCATAGACATTGAAGAAATTGCTGTGTCAAGAACATCCGCGCCAGCTTCAACCGCCTTAAGTTCTGTAGCAACAGAAAGTCCAGTTGTCGCATGAGAGTGGATTTCAATAGGAAGATCGCAGGCTTTTTTAATAGCAAGAACCAAGTTATAGGCTTCATAAGGCTTTAGAAGTCCAGACATATCTTTTATACAGATTGAATCCGCGCCGAATTCAGCGTAAGTTTTTGCAAGGTCAGCATAAACCTGATTTGTATGGAACGGAGTAACTGCATAGGAAATTGCCATCTGAACATGCTTTCCGGTCTTTTTTGCAGCTTTTGTGGCGCGCTCAAGGTTGCGAGGGTCATTGCAGGCATCAAAAATGCGGAAAACATCAATTCCGTTCTTTGCGGCAGTTTCAACAAACTTGTCAACAACATCATCAGCGTAATGGCGGTATCCCAAAAGATTCTGTCCGCGCAAAAGCATCATAATCTTATTGTTTGGAAGAGCCGCATGAAGCTTGCGGAGGCGTTCCCAAGGATCTTCGTTCAAAAAGCGGATACAAGAATCGTAAGTTGCTCCGCCCCAGCCTTCAACAGCCCAATAGCCGATTTTATCAATCATTCCGCAGGCAGGAAGCATATCAGCAGTTGTCATGCGTGTGGCATGCAAAGACTGATGGGCATCACGCAAAACAAGTTCAGAAATTCCAATTTTCTTAGACATAAATCAACCTCTTAATAAAAATCTATGATTACAAAGCTTTTTTATCTTTTAATACAGCGGCAATAGCGGCAACTACAGCTCCATTGTCTTCGGCAGGAACAGAAGGAGCGGCAACTGGCTGTTCGGCGGCAGGTTCGGCATCCCATTTTAATGCGTGAACAACAGCATGGAGCGCAATCATCGCCAAAATCATGATAATCAGAAAAAAGAAAACCACACCCATTCCCAGCAAAGTAAGAATTCCACTTTGACTGAACATTTCAAGAACTGTCATAGTTCCTCCCAAGAATAAAGATTTTATAGGAAAAGAATTTTTTTTAATCGAATCTTTCCGCATTTTAGCAAAAAGATACCATTAAGCTGAATATCAAGTTTTATATTTAACTGTCATTATCGGGCTTGACCCGATAATCTATCGTAAATTCACATTAGATTCCTGTGTCAAGCACAGGAATGACAGCCAGCTATTTTACAAAAACTCGAAATTTAACCTATTAATAATATAGAGAAATTTTTAAAACTTTACAATTAGAATAGAAAGAATTTATTCATCAAATGAACAACTGTTACGCATAGAGCAAAAAAAATCCGCCCGGAATAAATGAAGCGCATTCAAATATTCCAAGCGGAAATTTTTATTTAAAGTTTTAGGCTAAACCCTAAACTGACCAAGACGGCTGTCCATTACAGAAATATTTTCCTTTGTAGACTGCGCCAAGTCCGAAACATTCTGGGCTGCGGAACTGATTTGCCTTGCTCCTGCCGCCATTTCGTCCATGCTTCCAAGAATCACAGAAGAAACATTTTGAACTGAATTCATTTCCTTGGAAACTTCAACAATTCCGCTATTTACATCCTTGAACTTTTCGTTTACTTCGGAAGACTGGCTTCTCATGTCGCTAAGCGCGCTGAAAATCTGCCTTGAAGCATTTTCCTGCTCGTTCATGGCATTGTCGATTTCCCGGATAATCGTATCTGTTGAATTCAAGTGCGTAACAATTTCGCCAAATGCAGTCTGCGAATCCTTTGAAAGGGAAACAACATCTTTAATAGAAGAAGAAATTTGCTTCAGTTCTGTATTGATATTTTTTGACTGCTGGCTTGAAGTTTCCGCAAGTTTTCTGATTTCATTTGCAACAACAGAGAAACCTTCACCCGCTTTTCCTGCGTGGGCAGCTTCAATTGCGGCGTTCATGGCAAGCAAGTTCGTTTCAGAGGCAATCTGCGAAATAATCTGGTTCGCCTGAATAAGCATTTTTGACTGGGCGGCAATTTCGTTAACTTTTCCGTCTACATTCGCAAGCTTTGTTTTTCCTTCATCAACAGTTCCGCCAAGTTCTTTAAAGCTGTCGGACATTTTGTGGACATTTGCAGTAACGGAAGAAATATTTCCGAGCATTTCTTCAATTGCGGCGGAAGATTCAGAAATTCCCTGAGCCTGAGCTTCAACAAGGCCAGACAAATCTCTTACACTGCCTGCGGATTTTCCAAGAATTCCAGTTGTATTTGAAACAGAAAGCGAAAGGTTTTCGGACTGCTTTTTTACGCCGGTAATGTTCGCCATAATCTGGGCAGTCGCGCTGGCAGATTCGGACGCGTTTGTTCCAAGGTTCTGGCCGATTGAATCAAGTGAATTCTGAGCTTCGTTCAACTCAACGATAATTTTCTGAATCATTTCAATAAATTTGTTTATGTCAACTGAAATATCATCAAATTCATTGTTCCACTTTACAGGAAGCCGCGCCGTAAGATCCGCATCTCCGGAAGAAAGATTGCTGATTGCCGCTCCAACAGCTTTAAGCGGATTTATAATTTTCGCAATCAAAATAGCCAAAAGAATCAGAATAATAACAACTGCGCACAAAATTGTCGCAATAAGAATCCGCGAGAAAATAGAAAATATAATTTCATGAACAAGCGAAACTTTTTTCCCAAGGAAAAGCGTTGTGAGAAAAGTTCCATCGTCCTGCTTTAAAGGGAAATAATATGTAAAATAGTTTTCGCCGTTGATTTTTGCGTTGTACAAAGTTTCTTCGCCGGCAGCAGCTTTGTTTATTGGAGTCTTGTCAGCAATTTCAGTTCCGAGCATTCCGCCAATTGAAGTAAAAGCACGTTTTGTTCCTTCAAAAATTGTAAAGTCGCAGGTTGTGGATTTTGAAATGCGCTCGACAAACGCATTGTTAAGGATTTCCTTTTTTGTGAAAAACGCGCCAACAACTTTTCCGTTTGCTTCCAAAGGACGTCCGCAGATGTAAGACACAACGCCGTTTGTCTGCACAAAATTGGAAAACCGTTTTCCCTGAAGGATGTTTTTTATAGCCTGGCTGTCAATTTCGTGCATATTTCCTGTATTAATTGAAGTTCCGTCAGCTCCAACAAAAGTACAGGCATCGAACAAAGAAGCGGCAATGGCATTTGAACAAGTGTTGCGGAATAATTCAGGCTTTGAAAAACCAAAGTTCAAGTAAATGTCTTCAAGACTTTTTAAAGTATACAAAGTTGAATCGGAACTGTTTTTCTTGTAAATATCAATTTCTTCATAAACGATAGAAACATCGCCTTTTAAAGTCTGCCTGAAATATTCAGAGAAATCGGTTTTTATTCTGGAATAGACAATAATCGAAAGAGCCGCAGCATAAACTGTAAGCCCGATAATATTCGACAGCATAAGAACTGCCGAAATTGAAAATCTTTTTTTCATAGTTAACCCCATACAATTATCTACCCCCCCCCGCCCATACAGCGCAAACCTCAACTTTTTATATCGTGCAAGTATAGCATAACTAAAAAAATATGCAACCATAAAAATTGAATGTCATGGAGATGGCTCAAAAGTATCTTTTATGTCATTTTCGGGCTTGACCCGGAAATCTATTGAAATTTTCCAACAGATTCCTGACCAAGTTTACTGTGTAAACATTGCAGTGTCGCAGCACGGGAATGACACTTTTATTACAATTTTGTTTATTTATCAACTTGATTTTTTCTATTAATATGCCGAAAATTTAGCAGCGGACTTTTTATGAATACAAAGAATTTTATTTTATCCACAGCTGCAATAATCTCATGCGCCTGCATTTTCGGCCAGAGCTACATAGAACAATTCGATTTTTCCACGGAAACAGCGGAGCCAGTTCCATCCGTCTATGTTCCATATTCAGACATAGAAATTGAGCGTGAATCAATCATGGCAGCACAAGCCCAGGGACACGTTTTAGAAAAAGATGCCGTAATGACATCATCTAGCTTTGTAAACTGGACAAAAAGCACATTCGCTTCGGACGTGGCTTTCAATGTTGAAAAAGCAGGAATTCCTCTTCCAAGCGGAAAAGCAACTTCTGTAAAGGAAATTGAAATGAAGCTTCCGATTCTTGTAAAAAATCCGCTGCTTTCTCTTTACGTTGATGACGCAAAAACTTTAGGCGACCTTGTTTTGGACGGAACGGTTACACTTGAAAGCCTCACAAGAATTGTAGACAACAGCAAAAAAACTCCGGCTGTATTCACAAAAGACGGACTTCTTTTAACAAAGCACACAATCGACCTGAACGACATTTCTTCAAGCCTTGTAAAGCATCACACGCCATACAAAAAAATGCAGCCGATTGACCAAGTCGCATCCAGAGAATACACGGGAATTGTTTTTGATGCGCGCGGCTCTCTGCCAGTTCAGGGAGAATTCATAGAAAGCGAAGTTTATCCGTGCCTGTTCCCAAAAGTCTGGACAGAAGACATGGAACTTTTGTACGAGCGAAACATGGTTCAGCCTGAAACCGCAAAGAAGTCTGGAATCGTAAAATATTCAAGCTCGGATTTTATAGAAGACTATGACGGAAGAGCCGGAAAAGATCCGCTTTGGATTACAGTAAAAAAAGTCTACGGAATAAACCGATGCGACCCGGTAATTTCAAAAGAGGACTATTTAAAGATTGCTTCCGTTGAAAAAAATGTGGAGCTTTTAAAAAAAGGAAAAGTTGTAATTCTTTTGGACAAGGAGCAGCTTGAGCATAAAGTTTCTGTGCCACAAAAAGATAAAAATTATTACATCGCATATCATCAGCTAAAAAAATATTTCTTTGAGCGCAAAATTCCAGATGTTGACCTGAATGAAGTTCTCACAGGAATTCAAATCACGATGCAGAACTTGCGTTTTATTGCTGATTCCTATGAGCTTCTTCCGCAAGAAAAACCTCGCATCGCACAGATTGCAGAATCACTCAAAAAAGCCACGGCTTCCGGCGAATACACAATTCTGATTGAAGGCCACACCGCAGACGTAAACAAGCCGAACGGGCAAATGACATTGAGCATTCAGCGCGCGCAGGAAATAATCAAAGAGCTTGTCTCAAACGGAATTGACAAAAATCTTTTTACATACAGAGGATTCGGCGGAACAAAGCCAGTCGCAGACAACAGCACTCCGCAGGGAAGAGCCTTGAACCGCCGTGTAGAAATCATAATCATGCCAAAAGGCAGCTACATTTTAAGAGAATAGCATGAACCAGTTTTCACGTTCAGAACTGATTTTTGGCAAGGAAGGAATTGAAAAACTGAACCGCTCAAAAGTCGCAGTGTTCGGAATTGGCGGCGTGGGAGGATACGCAGTCGAAGCCTTGGCAAGGGGCGGAATCGGCAGCTTTGATTTAATTGACAGCGACACTGTAAGCCTTACAAACATAAACCGCCAGATTATAGCCACGCACAAAACAATAGGACTTTACAAAGTTGACGTTGCAAAAGAGCGCATTCTTGAAATAAATCCGCAGGCAGAAGTCAAAACTCACAAAGTTTTTTTCACGCAGGAAACAAAAGGCACATTCGACTTTTTAAGCTACGACTATATAATAGATGCAATTGACACAGTCGCAGGAAAAATCGTGCTCGCAGAAGAAGCACAAAAATGCGGAACAAAGATAATCAGCTGCATGGGAGCCGGAAACAAAATCGACCCCACACAGCTTGAAGTTTCAGATATTTACAAAACCAGCGTCTGCCCTCTTGCCCGCGCAATGCGAAAAGCCTTAAAAGAACGCGGAATAAAAAAACTTAAAGTTGTGTATTCAAAGGAAGAGCCTGTAAAAATAATCTATGACAGTTCTGCGGAAACAAAAGGAACAGCAGGCAGACCAGCCCCCGGAAGCACATCATTTGTGCCGTCCGTAGCTGGCTTGATTATCGCAGGCGAAGTAATAAAAGACCTACTAAAGTCCTAGAACTTGCCGGAGCAAAGCATAAGAAGTCCTTCAACAATAGCTTCATGTTCATTCGGAGCAATTCTTGCATACAAGGAATCTGGAGTGTCGCCGGGCATTACAGGAACTTTTTTCTGCACAAGAATTTTTCCTGTATCGCAGCCGCTGTCAACAAGATGAACAGTGCAGCCGCTTTCCTTTTCTTTTGCGGCAAGAACAGCCTCATGGACATTATGCCCCCACATCCCCACTCCGCCGAATTTAGGCAAAAGCGCCGGATGAAGGTTTATAATTTTATTCTTATATTCCTGAATTATTTTTCCCTGCAAAACGCTCAAGTAGCCTGCAAGAACAATTCCATCAATTCCGCGGAGCTTACACTCTTCAAGAATCGCATCAGAAACCGCAGCATTTTTTTCTTCACGTGAAGCTTTTTGAGCCGCTTCTTTTCCCATCACGGAAAACGGACTTTTTACAACGCAGTCAATTCCGGCAGTTTTTGCACGCTCAAGCGCATAGGCATTTTTTGTGCTTGAAATAACAACGTCAATTTTAAAAGGACAGTCCGCATGAGACTTCTGATAGTCTATAAGGGATTGAAGGTTTGTTCCTCCGCCGGAAACTAAAACAGCAGTTTTAAACATAGAACTGTGTCATTTCCTTGCTGCCTTTGAATTCGCCCTTAATCACTTTGTCAGTGTGGCCGACGTAGCCGATTTCATAAGCTTTCATAACAGGAGAACCTTTTACAGCGAATTTTTTTGCGTTTGCATTGAATCTCTTTAGGATTTCCGCGGAATCTTTTTTGCTTACAGCAAGGACAAATCCGATTCCCATATTGAAAGTTGAGAAAACATTTTCAGGATCTGCGCCGCGCTTTATAAGCTCATCAAAAATTTCAGGAACTTCCCAGGAATCTTTTTTTATCATTGCAATGAGCTGCTTTTTGCCTTCTTTTGCATGAGGGAACATACGCGGAACATTTTCGTAGAATCCGCCGCCTGTAACGTGAACCATTCCATGAACACTTGAACGGAACTTGCTCAAAACATCCATGACCGGGCGCACATAAATGCGTGTAGGAGTAAGAAGAACTTCTCCAATTCTTCTTTCCTTTCCGTCGATTGTAATTTTCTCTTCAAAATCTGTAACAAGTTTTCTGATTAAAGAATATCCGTTTGAATGAGGACCAGTAGAAGAAAGTCCGATTAAAACATCGCCTTCTTTTATTTTGCTTCCATTAATAATGTCAGCTTTATCTGCAACGCCAACTCCAAAGCCAGCCAAATCATATTTTCCGTCATCGTAAAAACCTGGCATTTCAGCAGTTTCGCCGCCAAGAAGAGCGCAGCCCGCATCTACGCAGCCGTCAGTTACGCCTTTTACAAGCTCGCCGGCAACTTTTGAATCAAGTTTTCCGCAGGCAATATAATCAAGGAAAAATGAAGTCTTTACGCCGCTACAAAGAATGTCGTTAACGCTCATTGCTACACAGTCAATTCCAACTGTATCATAGATTCCCATCTGAAAAGCAATGTCCAGCTTTGTTCCAACTCCATCTGTTCCAGAAACCATAACAGGATTCTTCATATTCTTTGGAACTGCAAACATTCCATTGAATGCGCCAAGCTCGGTCAATTGCCCTGGGATTCTTGCACGCTCAGACTGTTTCTTGTATTTGTCAACAGCCTTGTAGCCCTCGTTAACATCAACGCCAGCTTTCTTGTAGTCAAATTTTTCCGCCATGATTCCGTTCCTTAAAAAAGTTATTTTCATAATATACAGTTTATTTTGTTATTATTCAATTACAAGAAAATTGACACAGTAAAATCGAGAATATAAAGATAATCTCCGCAAAACTGAGGTCATTCATGCGGAGATTAAGCAATTATTCTCCGCAAAGCTAAAGCCACATTATTATTGCATTATTAGAGACTCTTGCCCCTGTATTGCACAAGATTACTCGGTCAAACCGAATAATGGCAGCCTAATCGAAAAATATTACAGGGCAAACGCATTATAAATGTATTCAGCATAAAACTGGCTCCCAGTCACGGTTTCGTGGTTCAAAATCGCGCAATAATGCGCTACACGCTGATTGTTGCAAAGTAACTATAGAATTGCCCGCTCATGCGGTCGCAACAATCAGAGTGTTTTTGCCCCCACGAACAGTTCCTTCGCGCAAACTTTACTTAAATTATTTATAATGCGTTTGCCCTGAAAAATATTATAATATTTATTGATTAGCCGAGTTTTTTCCCGTGCTGCTGCACGGGAATTTCTTTTTGCACAAATCAGCTTCTATCTTCTAGCGCGCTTGAACATTTTTCCGTCAAAATAGAGAGTGTTTGAATCTTCAAAGCTGACACGGGACTGCAATGACTCTCCTGCTTTCTTTTCTGGCGTATTTTTGCTAGAAGCAGAGTTAATCTTTAGATATGCAGTATTTTCAGGCATTGTATATGTGCCGGAATATTTGAATTCTTCCTCTGGTACTTTTATCAAGATATATCCTCGTTCAATAGGAGCATCAACTACAGAAAAAACCAAACGATCACAAAGATCTATTTCTTTCCTTGTGCCAGCATCTTTATGATAGTAATAAGAGAACTCTCCGGACGCTCCGTCGCCTTTGAAAACAAGTTCCGCAAATCCTTTTATGTCGTCCTTGTTATCATCAAATCTCCATTTTCCCGGCAGCGTTCTTTTTAGATAGCTCAAATACGCCTGTCTGTCGGCTTCTTTTATGGCTTCATTTATTTTATTGAGCTTTTCAGCATACTTTTCTTCAAACTTGTCGCAGAAGTCATTATAGGTTTTAGAATTGATTGTGAAATAGTTTTCCATCAAGTCAGAAGAGGCAGGAACAAGCTTTGCAAGCTTGTCTTGGTACTCTTTTATCATCTTGTTTGACATCTTAAAGTTCGGGTTGCCCACCGCATTCATTTTTGCGGAAAAGCTTTCTGTGAACTCATCTGTCTTTGAATTAAGCTTGCTGTAAACAGCTGAAATCTGCTCAAGATAGTCTTTTTTATTCTCTCTTAGCTCTTTCAGACCATTTCTGTCGTCTGCGCACTCATTCATATGGGAAACAGCTTCATCAAGAGCCTTACTGTACTCGCCCATAAAGTCAACAGACTTAAAATTGCTGGTCTGCTCCTCATAAGCGCCTTCAATGCCCTTTATCCACTTGTTGAATTTCATCCTCGGTGTAACAATGCTGCAGACAACTGCAACAACAATCAAAACCGCCGCACCGCAGGCAATATAGTTTGCATACGGAATAACTTTTTTCAATGCTGAAATCTTGCCTAAATGCTTTTCTGCAAGATTTACGAAAGGCAGCTTGTTTATAAAGCCGCCAGCCTTGCTCAAATACTCTTTTACATTCTTCATTTTCTTACTCCTTTTTAAAATGAAATTGAATCTATTAAAAACACACGGAATTCAACGAATCCGCACGTTTCTTTCTATATTAAAGAACTGCAATTCCCATGCAGCTTATCCTGTCCGCAAATTTATCTCCGTCTATCAAGCCCTGGCTGAACTCATAGGCTAGCCGCCTGACTTTTCTCGCCTTTCTTCTGCGTGTCCTGTTCAGAAACGAAATTCTCTTGTCCGAAATCGAATAGCCCAAGAACGGAACGCCATTCCTGCACGAATTAATCACCGGCTGCTTGAACGAAAGCGAGAACGGCTCTACAAACTTCTGCATTTCGGCAAGAATGTTCTTTAGCTCACTCTTTGAATCCGAAAAAACAGCAATGTCGTCCATGTAGCGCGCATATCCTTTTGGCTTTAGCTTTTCCAGCACAAAATGGTCCAGCGGCGAAAGATAATAGTTTGCGAAAAACTGGCTTGTAAGGTTTCCAATAGGAAGCCCTCTCTCATCTGAAACGCTGTACGAATCTATAATCTCAAAAAGCAGAGCCAAGCATTTTCTGTCCTTTATAATTCTAAAAAGAAGCTCCTTAAGCTTTTTGTGCGGAATAGAGTCAAAATATTTACGCACATCGAGTTTCAGAAAATACTTGCAGTTTCCAGCCTTTTTGAACGCATGCTGAACAGCCTTGTGCGTGCCTTTCTCTTTTCTGCAGGCGTAGGTATGGAAAATGAACTGTCTTTCAAATACCGGCTCAAGCACATTCATTATTGCGTGGTGCGCAATCCTGTCCTCAAAGCTAGCGGCGGTTATAAGACGTTCCTTAGGGTCGTAGATTTTGAACTGGCGGTATTTTCCGATTTTATATTCTCCGCTTTCAAGTTCCTTTCTTATTCTGCAAAGATTCTCATCAGCCTTTAAGTCAAAAATCAAAGCTGCATTTGAAAACCTCTTGCCTTTTACAGCCTTTAGATACGCCGCCCTAATGTTGTCAAAGCCTGTAATCTGCTCAAATAAATTTCCTGTCCTTTTCATAAAAGCTGCCCTGCTGAGCGTTCGCGTTTATTCTTACCCGCCTACCAGCACAGCACGGCAAAAAACTGTTCGTAAACGCTGGCGTTTACAGGAATAAGCCGGTTCCGCAAAATTGACAAATCATGTTTATTGCGGAGCTAGAGGAAGAGCGGACAATACGGAAGCCCAGGTTGTTGTTCCTGTTGTTGGCGTTGTTCCAGTTCTTGTTGCCCACCTCGCAGTTGTTGGCATTGTTGTTCCAGCTGCCGCCACAGTTGTAGCGTCTGTTGCTGTTGTTGGAATCCCAGCCTAAAACTTTTCCAGAGGCTTACTCCTAAATATTTAAAGCTCATTGTCATTGTCGTACTTGATACGACAATCTGCTTTTTTTATTTGCAATAGATTATCAAACGAGTTTCTTTTAGAAACATCGCAGGGTCAAGCCCGATAATGACACTCGACCTCCTAGAATATATCCGGCTGATTTTTATTTTCAGCGGAATCTTCTTTTGCGCTGCCAGTCGCCTGCTCTGCGCAAAGCATGGCAGACTTTATTGCTTCTAGAAACTCTTCTCCGAACTGCTTATATTTCTGCTCATTCACTCCCTTTATCTTTACAAACTCCTCTTTTGTCTTTGGAGGATTCTGCGCCATAAGGGCAAGCTGCTCGTTGCTCAAAATTCCATAGAGGGGAATTTTTGTCTTTTCGCCGATTTCCTTGCGTTTTTTGCGGAGCAGGTCATAGACTGCAAACTGGCCTGGAGTCAAGACATCGCGCCAGTCAACTTTTGCGCTCATCGTGTATGACGGCTTTGCGCCATCGTTGTCCGAATACTCCACAAGGAACACCCAGCCAGTGCCGCGCTCGCCGTCTATGAGCCTTTTTTCCACATTTATTATGCGGTGGGACTTAAGAAAGTTGTTAAGCTCCGCGTGGCTTGAAGGCTCGCTGAATGGGCTTACAAAAAACGTCATGAACTGGGTCAATAAAGCCATAAACTCCCTCCACATTGATTCCCCGGTCAAGCCGGGGAATGACATACAACATTACAAGGCCTGCTTATATGACATTCCCATTATTACTTATATGTCATTCCCGCACTCGATGCGGGAATCTATTTTTCTTACAACAGCACCTGCTCGCTGCAGCTGTTCCGAGCCTGCTCCATTCGGCTTAACGCCTCATT
>CAVKBG010000012.1:41970-46168 GCA_963654755.1 Desulfovibrionaceae bacterium | reverse complement strand
AAATTTCTTTTAAAGGAAAAAGTAAGCGAGGAAGTAAAAATGCAGCTTGATGAACGACTTAAAACTGAAATAAAAGCAAGCTGCAAAAATGAAATTGATGAGCTTATAAGCAGTTCTAAAAGACACGCCGCAGACTGGGCTAGGATGACCGCATTTTTTCTGACTGGAAAGGAATTATACATCTGGTCTACAGGCTGGTGTTTTCATTCTGTGAAACGCTATCTTGATTATTCCCAGATGAAAACTTCAAAAGAAACCTGTGACTTTTTGAATTTTATACGATGTACGATACTTAAGGAAAATATGGCTTTGTTTTTTAAGCCAGATGAACTTGATTTTGAAAGGTATTTAAAAACAGAAGCAGATAAGTATAAAGAAACTGACATTACACGTCCTGCACTGCGAGCTTTAAAAGATATTGTTGATGTTGAATTTTTTATGCATACAAATTCTCTTTGTTCAAAAGTTGATTTTGAAATTAAAGAAGCTGCAATATGTGTTTCTTCTTATGCCGGGTACTTTGCACGGTATTTGACTGTCTCATTTTTGAAATATTTTGCAGAGAAAAGAAATGAATTGGATGCAGGTGAAGAAGAAAAACTTTTTAAGAAATTGTTTGAAATTTCTCGTTACTGCAATGAAGAAAAATATTCAGAGCACTATAAGGAATTTTTGAAAACAGCAATTACCGAAATAAAAATGCACGGTGTATCTAGCAATGGAAATTTCAAAAAAGATGATGAGTTTAAAATCTGCAAAGAAATATATTCTAAAGAAGATTTAAATGACAAAGAAAAAGATTTTAAATACGAACGGTTTTATATAGAGCCAAGCTCAGAATTCAAATTGGAGTAGAAAGATGAAGAGAAAAGTTTCTAAAGTATTTTTGACATTGTTTTTCTTTGTGTCGATAACAAATATTTGTTCTGCCCAAAATACAGCAAGAGGGATTGTTGCGGAAAAGATTGCTGTTGAACAAAAAGATGAAATTAAAAAAAGTGAACCACATTTGTATTTTTCTACTGGGCATTATATGGCTGAGATAAAAAGTATTATTTATAGTCCCGATGGGCAGTTTATTGCTACTTGTGGAGGCAGTCTGATAGTAATTTGGAATGTGAAAACTGGAAAGGAAGTAAAAAAAATAGAAGATAGTGCAAATTTTATAATATATAGTCCAGATGGTAAGTATATTGCAAGTTTAGATTATTATGATGGAGTAATAAAAATTTGGGATGTTTTTATAGAAAAAGAAATAAAAAGAATAGAAACTAATAGGAAACTTTCTTCGTCTAGTGAAATACTGTATAATTCTGATGGAAGTTGTATTGTTTTAAAAACAGAGGACTCTGTAGATATTTTTGACTTAACTTCTGACAAACGAACTATTTTTTTTAAGTTTGAAAAAAATAACAAAAATTCAAAAATTCTCTCTTTATATTATGAATCTAATGATAGATGTTTTGTTTGTATATCTGAGGATGATGAATATGTTAATATACTAGATGTACAAACAAGAAAAAAAGTTTGTGAACTTGAGGGGGCTAAGTATATTTTTTATGAGAAAATGAGATTTAGTCCTAATGGAAAATATATATCAGGATATACTACTAGGTCTGATAATGATTGTTTAGAACTTTGGAGTGTTGAAACTGGTGAAAAAATAAAGAGATTAAGTAACAATAGTTCTTTAAAAACTTTCTCCTATAGTTCTAATAGTGAGTATATTGTTGCTAGTTTTTATTCTGACTGTATAATACTGTATAACACAAGAACTGGTGAAGAAAAATTTAAAATACAGTTTCCTGATTCTTTTATTCGTATTATATCATGTAGCCCGAATAATGATTTTTTTGCCTTTCAAGAAGATTATGATAAAATTTCAATTTATGATTTGACAACAGGACATTACGTTAAGGGATTTGAATATTTTTTTGCGCCAGGACTTATACATTTAGATGTAAGTCCTAATGGAAAAAACTTTGCGTCTGGAAGTGACTATTCACATAATGTAAAAATATGGAATATTGAAACTGGTACTTTAGTAAATGAATTGGAAGGTCATACTGATACTATATTGTCAATTACTTATAGTCCTGATGGTAGGTATATTGCTAGTGGTAGCAGAGATGGAACTGTACGTCTTTGGTGTGCTTTAACAGGAAAAGAACTAAAAAAATTCTTTGGTCATAAGTATGGAACTGTTGTTTCAGCATTTAGTACAAATGGTAAATTTTTATTTGCTAATCCTTTTAGTGGTGGGACTTCAAAAATATGGGATATAGAAACTGGGAAAGAAGTTGTTGTTGATGGATTAGGATGTTTTTTGGGATATAACGAAAGTAAGTCTTTGTGTTGTTTTAGAGGAGAAAATTCTACTGTAAGAATATACAATACATTGACAGGAAAAATTGTTTCTACTTTAAGAGGACATGCTGATCTTGTCGATTCTGTTTCTTATTCCCCTGATGATAAATATGTTGCTACAAGTGATGGAGAAGCTATAAGAATATGGGAGATTAAGACTGGGCAGGAAATAAAAAAACTAAATACTTGTACATGGGTCAGAGGTTTTAGTTTAGATGGAAATTATATTATTGGACAATACTTTGATGGAGATTATATGAAATGGAATCTAAAAACTGGAAAAATAATGAGTGCACCATCTTCTGATATAGAAAAGTTTTCATTTAATATACGTTATGCTTCAAATAAGAAAAATATTATTGGCAGTGATTACAAAGATGGAAAAATAAGAATTTTGGATGCAGAAACAAATTCTCTTATTTATACAATATTACATGGGAAAGATTATGACTACCTCACATACACTCCCGAAGGTTTCTTTACTGGCACGGAATGGGCTATGAAGAATCTTGTGCACATTGTTGACGGCATGGATGTAATTGGCATTGATCAGGTTTATGACAAGTTGTATCGTCCGGACTTGGTTGCGGCAAAAATGCGCGGCGAGGATATTTCAGAATATGCAAAGGAAGTGAATCTTGCTTCGATTGTGCGCAGCGGAAATGCTCCTGCTGTTGCTATAGAAAATCTGCCGGAATTATCTAGTAGCCGCGATGTTACTTTTGATATTTGCGTGCAGAATACAGGCGGCGGAATCGGGAATGTCAGCATTGTCTTGAACGGAAAAACAATCAGGCTTTCTGAAGGCATTGCATCGAGCAAGGGCGAGCAGAAAATATTCAGGCATACAGTTACCTTGCAAAACGGGCAGAATAAAATTGAAGCGTTTGCAATGAATTCCGCCGGAATGATAGAAAGCCGTCGTGCTAGCGCAGATGTGAGCTGGCAGGGAAAAACTTCCAAGCCGAATCTGTATGTTCTTACAGTTGCCGTGAACAAATACCGCGATAAAGATTTGTGGCTTAACTATTGTGTGCCGGATGCAGCTTCAATTGAAGAATCATTCAGAAAACAACAAAACGGACTTTACGAGAATGTTTGCGTTTATTCACTGAAAGATGCTGAGGTTACAAAAGAGGGCTTAGAGCAAAAGTTTAAGGAACTTTCTTCGATTGTAACTGCTGATGATGTTTTTGTTTTCTTTGTTTCAGGACACGGAACGGCTTATGACGACGGCGACTATTATTTTATTCCTGTGAATTTCCGCTACACGAACAAAACCGATATTCCTCTCAAGGCAATTTCAAAAAGCGATTTGACGAAAAACCTTTCGCTTATAAAAGCTGGAAAAACTCTGATGATGCTGGACACTTGCAATTCTGGCGCGTTCTTTGCAGATTCAAATAAACGTGGAATGGGAGACAAGGGAATATTTGAGCGGCTTTCAAGAGCAACTGGGCACGCAATTTTGGCGGCGGCTTCGGACAGTCAGTCTGCAATGGAAGGCTATAACGGGCATGGTGTTTTTACTTACGTTCTCTTGGACGGACTTGCGGGAAAAGCGGATTCCAACGGCGACGGTTTTGTAACTTTGACAGAGCTTTCAAGCTATGTGGAAAATCAAGTTCCTGAACTAAGCTATGAAAAATGGGGCTATGAGCAGGTTCCGCAGAAAGAGCTACGCCGGCAGGATTTCCCGATTGCAGAAACAGTGTTAAAATAGCAGATTATCAACTAAGATTTTGAATGAAACTTGGTTGATAATCTAACTGTAGATATTGCAATCAATGATTAGAGATTGCCGTATCAAGTACGACAATGACATTTAGGA
>CAVKBG010000012.1:37931-41871 GCA_963654755.1 Desulfovibrionaceae bacterium | reverse complement strand
TCGAAGAGTGTCTGGTTTTCCCAAGTGTCTTGGATTTTTGAATTTGGAATCCAGTCTCCGCCCCAGTAGAAGATTCCGCAGCCTCCTGCATTGGATGTGGCTTCCATTATTGCTTTTACAACTGCCGCTTGGTTTTGCACTGAAGCAGAAACGCATTTTTTTCCGTTGTAAGTCTGTGTCTTTAAATTTTTGAGCTGTGTGCTTTTGTTGTCCACAAGATTTTTTGTGGCTTGTGTTCCGGCTGGTTCGTACCATACTATGTTTGGTGTGCTGTCTCCATAAGCTTCCATTGACCACGCCCAGGAAGTTTCTGCAACTAGAACTTGCTTTTTGTAAGTCTTTTTTAAGTATGCTATGTTTTCGCGCAGCTGCTTTAATGTTCCATGCTCTTCAAAAGGATAATAACTTAAGCCAATGTAGTCGTAATCTACGCCTTTTAGGTTTTGAAGATTTCTGAACCACCAGTCAAAGTTGTCTCCTTTGCTGCTTGCAAGGTGAATCATTTTCTTTATGCTGGAGTCGATTTCTGAAACTGCGCTGGATGCGGACTGTAAAACTTTTAGAAGATTTTTGTTTCCTTCTGTGTGCTCTGTCCAAGAATAGCAGTCAACATTGGCAGGAGTTGTTCCGTCTGATTTTGTAAGAAACATTCCAGAATTGATTTCGTTTCCGATCTGAACAAGGTCTGGTGCGCATCCTTGGCTTTTTAAGTCTGCAAGAATTTTCTTTGTGTATTCACTGACTTTGCCGCAAAGCTCTTCTATGCTGGAAACTTCATCCCATTCAGCGGGTAAGCTTTGTTTTGCAGGATCTGCCCAGCTGTCTGAATAATGAAAGTCCAGAAGAAAGTTCAAGCTGTTTTGCTTTATGCGCTTTGCCATTGCGAGTGTGCGCTCGTAGTTGTTTTGACCCGGAGTTGAATCTTGTGGCGCATTCCAGATTCTAAGTCGAATCCAGTTTACTCCGTGCGCTTTTAGAATTTTAAATATGTCCTCTTTTGTTCCGTTTTCGTTGTAGAAACTGCTTCCGTATTCTTCGAGCTGCGAAACCATGGACGCATCGAACCCGCGCATGAAGTCTGCCCCAAGATTTAGTTCTTCATCTGAACTTTCTGAAGGGGAAGCGCAGGCTGATGATAAAAATAAAAACAGTGCTAAGAAAGCTGAAAAAATGCTTTTGAACTTCATTCTTTTACCTCTAAAGTGTTTTTTATTATAGATTCAAACTGAAGTTGCTAAAATAGATCCCCCCCCGGTCAAGCCGGGGAATGACAGAAAATCTAGCTTTACAATTTTTTGTAATTGAATTTTACAACAGATTCCCGTGTCGTGGCACGGGAATGACATGGCTAATAAAAATTTGCTTTACTCGTAGGAAACTGTTACTGTTCCAGTTAAGCCTTCAAGACCACCTAGATAAATTCCTTTGGAATATTCAGAAATATCAGAAATTTCTAATTCATAATAATTACCGTCTTTCCATTTAATGTCTGCTTTCCATGTGGAAGAATCTGTGCCACTGGTGAACCACCAATCTCCATTAGAAGTTCCTGTTTGAACATCTGAAATTGTAATTGTTACTTTACTAGCAGAACTTACAGTTTCATATTTCACTAAAAGTTGATATGAACTAGAAATTGTAAAGTTTGCACTTCCTGTATTTGATGAAAAAGATTCAATTAAGGCTTCCTCACTGCTAGAACTGCTGTCTTCGTTTTCAGTGGAAGAGTTTCCATCAGAAGTTCCTGTATTTTCATTTCCGCTGGAAGAGTTTCCGTCAGAATTTCCGTTATTTTCATTTTCGCTAGAAGAAGTTGCGCTGTTTTCTGTTTGAGAGCCGCTTCCTGAACTTGCATTTGATTCTTCTGCTTCGCCTTCAACATAGAATACTGAAACGCTGGCTGTTGCGTTATTTGTTCCTGCGATGTAGATTCCGTTTGCCTTGTATGCTGCGATTGCTGCTGCGTCTGTTATTGTTGCAAGGTAAAGCGAGTTTGTGCCTTCTCCTGACTGCCATCCAAGTTTTGCTTCATTGCTCCAGGAGCTATCAGCGCAGGCAGTGAACCACCAGTCATCGCTTCCTGAATAGTTTACGTTTATTACTTTTATTGTAAGTGATTTTATGTTCAGGTCTGCAAGTGTTTCTGCGGAAACTATTTGTGCTGGTGTTTCTGCATTGAATGTTACGCTTTCGCTGTATATTTTTGTTCCGTATGAGCTTTCGTCATCGTCATCGCTGCTTGAGCTTCCGTTGCTGCAAGAAATGAGTGCCCCCCCCCAGAAGGATTGCAAAGGCTGAAAAAAATATCGCAGTTAAAATGTTTTTCTTTATAAATTTCATAGTCTGTTTCCTTATTAAAAAATTAGTTAAGCTTTACAAGCTCTATGTCGTCAATGTTTCCCCAGTTTTCTTTATTTGCATCAATAAAAATTCCAATTTCAACATCTCCGTTTTGAACGGGAATTTCTATTGAATACTGCTTCCACTTTTTCCAGCCGGTATTTTTTATCTGCGCTGAAATTTCTTTTCCAGAATTGTCGAATCCGCGGGCAAAAAGTTTGATTCCGTTTTCGCCGCCTCCGCCCATTGACCATACAGAAAGCTTGTAAGTTCCGTTGGAAAGTCCTGTGATTTTTTTGTCGAGTGAAGCCGTGAATGCAGTTTTTTTCCAGTAGTGGTAGCTCCATTCTCCTGAATGCGCATTGCCTTTGTTTTTTTCAGCATAGCAGTCTGCGCTGTCTCCTGTTAAGTTCCAAGTACTTAAGTTTCCGCTTTCAAAGGAACTGTCGGTTAAAAGATTCTGAGCAAAAGAAAGCCCCGCCGCAAAAAAGAGCGTCAGAATGGCAGTTAGTGTTTTTTTCATTTTTTCCTCCTATAAAAAAATGAAGTTGGATTTGTGAGGTGAGTGCGCTGGGAACAGCTAGATTGAATTATTACGCACGATTTGTTTACACGTGTTGATATAAGAATCATAAATCCACTTTTTTGCGCTGTCAAGAAAAATTTTCACATTTTTTGAAAATTTTTATAGCTTATCTAGTCAGCCCGATAATGGCAGTGGAATATACAGTAGATTGCCGCGTCAAGCACGGCAATGACAAATTTGTTAGTACAAGAATAACAGTTAAGTGGTTAGGGCTTGTTATCTAAATTGTAATCAGCTGTTTTTTGTTTTCTTCGTATAATTTTAATTGTGCACGTGCCTCTTCTTGTGGAACTTCGTTTCCTTCATTTATTCCCGGACATAATGTTTTTTCAGCTTCCCAAGAAGTTTTTGATTTTAGGATTTTTGTCCAGAAAGGATATGTTCTGCATTGGACTGGACGCGCACTGTATGCTTCGCAGCCTTTTTCTTTGTTCCAGAAAATACATTCGGTTTTGTTTTTGTCTTTTAGGCACAGATATGTTTTTCCGTCGGCATTTTCCAGCTTGCGGCAGTAGACTTTTGTGAATTGTTCTTCTGTGAGTTCAGACCATTTGCAAAGTTTTTCAATATCGGTTTTGCTTAGCAGGACAACTCCGCCTTCAAGACAGCAGCAGTTTTTGCATTGTGCGCATTTGAATTTTAAGTTTTCAGTGTATGCCATTTTGCCTTTGAATTTTAAAATGAAATTATTTCTTCGTAAACTTTGATTGCGTACTGGTCGGTCATTCCGCTTATGTATTCAACAATGCATTTTTCCCAGCTTTCGTTGTCATTCACGTCGAACACTTCTTTTGTCTTGCACCGCATGATTTCTTTTTTCTGCGGATTGTAGTTTGTGTATTTTACAAGCCAGTTTGAAAAAGTTTTTTGAAGTTCCGGGGAATATCGCAGGACATTTTCAACTCGTCTGTTCTGGGCATAAACTTGGATTTTCATAAGTGTTCTGTAAATGCACGAAAGCACGTTTTCCGCATAACGCTGAAATTCCAAAAGCCTCCAGTTGTTGTAAATATT
>CAVKBG010000012.1:0-37651 GCA_963654755.1 Desulfovibrionaceae bacterium | reverse complement strand
CCAAGAAATGCGATTTTGTCGCTTGTTTTTACAATGCATCCTTCCCAAGTGAATGGCTGGACAATTCCCGGCCGTTTTATTGAATACAAGTCGATTGCTTCTTCACGCGGCTTGAGTCCTTGCTGGTCAATTTCTCCGCAGTGGCAAATAAGTCCGTCGCGCACTGCATAAGTCAAGTCAAGGTTCTTTGAAATTCCATCTGGGTCTTGAAGTGTTTCTATGAAGTCTGCAAAGAAAAGGCTGTTGCGTTCATGCCAGAATTTCTTTGGAGCGTTTTTTCCTTCCTTCTGATTTTTAATGAGGGAATTTAAAATGTCTTCTCCTGTGTGCCCAAACGGAGCGTGTCCAATGTCGTGCCCGATTGCGATTGCTTCCGTAAGTTCTTGGTTCAAGCCCAAATATTTTGCGATTGTTGCGCTTACACTGGCAACGTGATTTACGTGCTCAATTCTTGTGCAGATGTGGTCGTTTTGTGGAGCGTAAAAAACTTGAGTCTTGTGTTTTAAGCGGCGGTATGCTTCGCAGTGAAGAAGCCTTGTGTAGTCGCGCTCAAATTCTGACCTTATGTCGTTTCCGCGGTTGTAAAGGGTGTTTTCGCGTTTTATGCACTGTTGCCAATTTGGATTTTTTTCATCGGTTTTTACAGAAGCAAAAGAATCTTTCATAAAAAAAGTTTATATTTTATTTTGGATTTTTACAAGAAAACTGGACTTTTTATATTTAAATAGTTTAATATTTTTGCATGACAAAAAATGAATTTAGAGAATTGTTGAAGGCTGAATTGTCCGCAGTAAGTGAAGATGAAAAACTTGCCGCATCAAAAAAAGCGTGCACTTTGCTTTTGGAATTTATCACGAAGAATGATTTTGACATTGTGCTTTCATATATAGATTTAAAAAACGAAATTTCTCCGCAGGAACTGAACTGTGCGCTTATGATGCAGAATAAAATTGTTGCAGTTCCAAAAGTTGTTTCTAAAACTCAAAAAATGAATTTTTACATTCTTGATAATTCAATAAAAATTCTTAAGCAGTTAGAAATCGGTTCATTTGGAATTAGCGAGCCAGCCGAAAAAAAAGAAAATTTGTTCAACGCTGAAAATTTCATTCAAAAGAAAATATGCGTTGTTGTTCCTGGCGTGGCTTTTGGAAGTAAAGGTCAGCGGCTTGGACACGGAATGGGATTTTATGATATTTACCTTTCTGATTTGAAAAAAAAATGCGTCAAAAATAATTGCAGTCTTTTTTTAGCTGGGCTTTGCTTTGATTTTCAGATTAAAAAAAACATTCCTGTTGATGAAAATGATGTTTTTATGGATTCAGTTTTTTCAGATAAAAAATGCTATTTCTTTGAATCCACGGAATAAACTTTCATCAATGGTTCTTCTGGAAAATATTTTTCTATTGCATCTAAAAAATCTTGCGGTGTTGAATTTTCAATGTAAAGGTAGTTTGTCAAATACTGTTCTTTTTTTTGAAATGAAGCCATGAGTTTTGCTGTTCCATTGTTGCTTTGTGTTGCGAAAAGATTTTTCTGCTTCCACTGAATTTTTATTTTTTCGCAAGTCCAGTTTTGTGTTTCTTCTTCTGAAAGTTCTTTAATGAGTTTTTCTCTTGCAGTTTTGTAAGCGTCAAAAAATATTCCAGTTTTTTTTAATTCGTTTGCTTGAATTATTCCGACTGGAATTTTTACCGAGGCTTCTTCTGTTTTGCATGAAATTTCATTTCCTAGAATATTTTGAATTTCTGTGCATAAAGTTGAAAGCAGTGAATTGAAAATTTCCATGTCTTCAACTGTGCTGTCTGGTGCTCTAAAATAAATTTGTGCCGGGTCGGAAAAATTTTTTGTTGGAACAAGTCTTGGAGAATCTTTTGGCGCAAGTTTTGCAGGAAGGTTTGTTGTGTAAATGTGTTTAAGCTGAACTTTTCTTTCTTTGTTTTTGAATGCTGGCTTTGGAAGTTCAAGTTCCTTTCGTGTGGACTGCTCCTTTAAAACTTCAAATGTGTCTTGGCAATATTTTATAGCCTTGTCAAATTCAACATCGCCGCAAATCGCAATTGAATACAAAGAGGCATCCAAAAGTTTTGTGTATTCTAAAAGCAATGCTTGGTATGAAGACGAGTTGCGTTCTTTTTCTTCGGCTTTAAAAAGTTTGCTGAATGGAGTTGAACGGTAAAGATATGCAAGCGCATTTGATTTCATTTGAAAACCCAAGTCTGTATTTTTTATCCGCTGCTCATATCCTTCTTCTCTAAAAAGCAAATCTGCCTGCACTGGAGAAACTGTTCCATAAATCAATGCGTCTGAAATTTTTTTAAGCGCATTTTCCAGTTCTTCCTTAAAAACTTCAAATGAAATGTATGAAATTGTCTCATCAGTTTGGTTTGCTATGTTTTTTATTTTAGAATTTTTTGCAACTGCGGAAATTAAAACGGATCTTAAATTTGTTTCTGATTCAGGAGAAGCAAATTTTCCGCCTGAAATTGAAATGCAGACTGCTACAGTTTTTGAGTTTGGATTTTCTTTTACTGCGACTGGAATTCCATTTTTCAATTCTTGATATTTTATGGATTCCATGCTGTTAAAATAAAAGTAATCTGCTGGTCTTATTTCTATCGTTGGGTTTTTATTTGATTTTGATTTTTCGAGTGCGGTTTGCATTTCTTGCTTTGCATTTTTTGCAAGAAGTTCATTTGTGTACCAAGAAGCGTTTTCTTGTGTAACAAGTTCATATCCGTTTTCATCAAATGATTTTTTATTTTTTTTATAAACTGAATTGTTTACAAGCAAAAAAACATAAGGCTCTTCATTTAAAATTGCTTTTGAAATATTTTCTGTTGTTTCGTTTTCTATTTGATAAACTGATTTTTCAAATTCCTGATAAAAATTTTCTGGTGTTTCAAATTTGTTCATTGCCCAAAATTCTGCGAGCTTGGAAATTAAATTGCTAGAATTTCCTGTAAGCTCTTGATATTTTTTTATTATTTCATTTTGCACAAATTTTATTTCATCTTCGGCAAGATTTGCACATTCTGTTGCTGCGGCTAAAAACGTCTGCGCTTGGTCTGCGATGCTTTTTCCTTTTGGCGGCTCTTCAATTAGTGCTTGCAAAATAAATCTTGTGTTTCCGTTTTTTATTGCAGAGGCTGCAGTTATAAAATCTGCGCTCCTTATATTTAATTCTGGAATTTGCGGAAGCATTGTTTTGTATTTTGATTTTTCATTATTGAATGCACATGATAAAATATCCGCTTGGCTTTGCGAAAGAGAACTGTATTGAACAACAATCTGCGTAAGTTCCGGCGAAAACTCTTTTGCGGCAAGAACAAATTTTTTGCCTTTGCTTTGCTGCAAATTTTCAGTTTTGAATTTTTTAAAAGTGGAATCTGTGCTTTTTGAATTCCAGTCTTTAAACGCTTCTTGAGAAATTTCCAGTGCTTTTTTTTCTGTAATATTTCCCGTAATAAAAAGCGCGCTGTTGTATGGCGTGTAAAATTCTTTTGAAACAAAATTATATAAAACTGCCCTTGCTTGTTTTGTGTTGTAGTCAGAAAAAATTGCCGGATAAATTCCAGAATCATGCTTCCAAGGCTCTTTGTAGAAAATCCGCGAGTCAATTGCGCTGTTTATAAATCCAGTTGTGCTTTTTGAATACGCAAGGCTTTCTGCTTTCATTTGAGTCAGTTCATCTTCAATATCTTTGTCGCTGAAATTTGGAGATGCGGCGCATTGTGCAATTTGCTCCAGATAAACTTTTAAATTTTCAGGCGGAACTTTTGCTTTAAATATAGAAGAATCCGCGTTGCATTCTGATTGCATTGAAAATGCTTTTAAGATTTCTTTTGCTTCTCCGGATTTTGAAAAAAGCCTTGTGTATAATGGAAAAAATCCTGCGGTGGAAGAAGTCTGGCTTGAAAACCCTGCTTTTACAACAAGCTCCACATTTAAAAGCGCGCTTGTTTCGTCTGGAAGTATAAAAACTGTGAGTCCGTTTTGCAGTGTTGAAATGCTTAAGTTCGGCTTGTCTTCCTGTGCTGGTTCAGCTTGAGAAAATCCGAATGCAATGCAGAAAAAAAATGCGGCGCATAAAAAAAACTTTTTTGCCATGATTTCATTATAACATTCATGTTTGCTTTTTCCAATTGAAATATTTCTTGGCTTTTCTTAGGTTGTCGTGTATAATGAAGGTTATGCTAAAAATAACTCCGGCTTCTAAAATAAATAATTTAAAAAAAATAAATCCTGATTTTATAAAAGGAAAGCGAAATCCTAATTCTGAAGAAATTGCAATTCTTGAAAAAAACGGAAACTCTTCGTCCGATCCTGAATGGAAAAATTTTTTTGTAAGTTCTGAAGAAGGAAAATTCAATCCGTCGCAAATCCGGCAGAGCGATTTTTCTGGAACTGTTATTATTGGAGAAATTTCCGATTCTGAAATTTCCTTTCATGATTTAAAGCTGCGCACAGGAATTTACAGTTCAAATTTAAAGAATGTTTGTATTGGTGATAATTGCGCTATTCAAAATGTAAGGTATCTTGAAAATTACAAAATCGGTTCTCGTGTAATTCTCTTCAATATAATGGAAATGTCCTGCACGGAACATTCAAAGTTTGGAGAAGGACTTTTAAAGGAAGGCGAGCCTGAATCAAATAGAATTTGGATTAGCGTTGGAAACGAAAATAACCGCCGCGCAGTTCTTCCTTTTGCTGACATGATTCCAGCTGATGCTTTTTTGTGGTCAAGATTCCGCGAAGACAAAGAACTTATGCAACGTTTTGTTGAGCTTACTGAATTTGGAAAATCAAAAGAGATTGGAACTTATGGAATTATAGAAGATGATGTTGTCATAAAAAATTCAACGCTTTTAAAAGATGTAAAAGTCTGTTCATGCGCTTACATAAAAGGCGCTCTCAAGCTTAAAAACATTACAATTCTTTCTTCGGAAGATGAGCCTAGCCAGATTGGAGAAGGCGTGGAAATGGTCAATGGAATAATGGGCTTTGGAAGCCACGTTTTTTATCAGGCTATTGCAGTCCGTTTTGTCATTGGAAGAAACTGCCACTTGAAATACGGCGCGCGTCTTTTAAACTCTGTGCTTGGTGACAATTCTACAGTTTCATGCTGCGAGCTTTTAAATAACTTGATTTTTCCATTCCATGAGCAGCATCACAATTCTTCATTCTTGATTGCTTCAACCGTGATGGGGCAGAGCAATATAGCTTCGGCTGCGACAATTGGCTCTAACCACAATTCAAGAAGTCCTGACTGCGAAATGATTGCAGGCCGCGGATTCTGGCCAGGACTTTGCTCTGATTTTAAGTTTGATTCAAAATTCGCTTCGTTTGTTCTTGCTTCAAAAGGCAGCTATGTAAATGAATTGAATATAACTTATCCGTTTTCCTTGGTTGCTCCAAGCTACGAGGACTGCACGGTTCACATTATTCCTGCTTACTGGTTTTTACATAATATGTTTGCAATTGTGCGCAATAAATATAAATTCCAGTCGCGTGACAAAAGATTTATAAAAGTTCAGCATATTGAAACGAATCCGATTGCTCCAGATACTGTGCAGGAAATTATTTTTTCTGTTAACCGTCTTGTTGAGCTTACTTCAAGATATTTAAAGCTTCCGTCTGATGACTGCCGGAAAATGACAAAGGAAAATTCCAATCCTGAGCTTCTTGAAAAATTCCGGGAGCTTGCAAAGTCTGCAAAAGATTCCGCATCGCTTCTTCAAATTGCAAAGGATTATCTTCATCAGAATCCAGACTCAAAATTTCTTCTTACTGATGACCGCTGCCAGAAAAAATTCGGTGCGATTATTTACAAGCCCGCGCAAGGCTACAAGGAATACCGCCGTGTTTTAAAATATTTTGTGGCTGAAAGTCTGATGGAATATGTTTTAAAAAACAACCGCGAAAGTCTTTGCAAGGCTGATTTTTCTGAAATTGAAAAAATTCCGCTTTACACAAAATGGTTCAATGTTGGCGGCCAGCTGATTCCAGAAGAAAAAGTTGAAGAGCTTTTTGCAAAAATAAAATCGCATTGCATAAATAATTGGCAGCAGGTTCACGCTTATTACGATGACTGCCAGAAAAACTACACGGACTATAAGGCGCGCTATTCCGTTTACGTAATTGAATTTCTTTATTCCAAGAAAATCACAGAATTTAACGCGGAAGACTTTGAAGATATTTTGCAGGATGTTGCTTTTGTTGCAATGAATATGCTTGAGTCTTCAATTTCTATACGTGAAAAAGATTTTACAGATTATTTCCGCTCAATAACTTTCAGAAATGAAGAGGAAAAAAATGCTGTGCTTGGAACTTTGAGCGATGATGAGTTCCTTAAAAAACTAAAGGAATCAACGGAAGACTTTATAAATTCGCTGAACAAGCTTTTTGTTCTTATGCGTTGAGTTTTGTCTGGGGAATTTTTGAAAATTTTTTCATTCTCTTGACATCATTATGCGGTTTGCTGTAAAGTTTATTTATATGAAAAAAGCACTTCTTCTACTAGCACTAGATTTCTCTTTTGTTTGCCGAACTGACGGTTGCTAGTAAGTTGCTTATATTGTAAATTACAGACCTGTCGTTTGGCGGCAGGTCTTTTTTTTATAGCTTGAATATTGGATTTTGGTAAAAAAATAACCATATTAAGTGTCATTCCCGTGCTACGACACAGGAATCTGTTGTAAACTTTCAGTGGATTATCGGGTCAAGCCCGATAATGACATTAAATTATAGAATTCGAATTTCAAGCTAATATTAAAATGTATTTTTATAAAACAAGGAGTATTTATGAATGCAAGTATGAATCCAAACGGAAAATATGCACGTGTTGGCGACATTGAGCTTCCGAACAGAAAATGGCCTTCAAACAAAATAACAAAGGCTCCAGTCTGGTGTTCTGTTGATTTAAGAGATGGAAATCAGGCTCTTGTAAATCCAATGGGAATTGACACAAAGCTTGCGTTTTTTGATCTTCTTGTAAAACTTGGTTTTAAAGAAATTGAAGTTGGGTTTCCTGCTTCAAGTGACACTGAATATGAATTTATCCGCCGTCTTATTGAAGAAAATCACATTCCTGATGATGTTACAATTCAGGTTTTGTGCCAGGCGCGCGAGGCTCTTGTAAAGAAAACAATGGAATCTCTCAAAGGCTGCAAGCAGGCAATTTTCCACATTTACAATTCGACTTCACCGGCGCAGAGAAAATATACTTTCAATAAATCCAAGGAAGAAATCAAGCAGATTGCGGTTGACGGCGTAAAATGCATAAAGTCCTGCCTTTCAGATGAAGACAGAAAAAGAATCCGCCTTGAATATTCCCCGGAAAGTTTTTCGCACACTGAAATTGACTATGCGGTGGAAGTCTGCGAGGCTGTAAAAAACGAATGGGGCTGTTCTGCGGACAACAAGATTATTATGAATCTTCCGACAACCGTTGAATGCTATACGCCGAATGTTTATGCTGATGCGATTGAATATTTTTCAGAGCATATTTCCGACCGCGAGAATATAATTATCAGCACGCATTGCCACAACGACCGCGGAACTGGAGTTGCTTCCTGCGAGCTTGCTTTGCTTGCCGGAGCAGACAGAGTTGAAGGCTGCCTTTTTGGAAATGGAGAGCGTACTGGAAACCTTGACATTGTGAATGTTGCGTTGAATATGTACAGTCAGGGAATAGATCCTCAGCTTGACTTTCATGACATTCAGAGTGTCGGTGAGCTTTATACAAAGTTTACGGAAATGGAAATAAATCCGCGCACTCCTTATGTCGGCGAGCTTGTGTTTACTGCGTTCAGCGGAAGCCATCAGGACGCAATCAGAAAGGGAATGGCGGCGCGCACAAAAATGCCTAAAAACGCGCTTTGGGATGTTCCTTACATTCTCATTGATCCGCACGACATTGGAAGGCAGTACGAGGGAATCATCAGAATCAACAGCCAGTCTGGAAAAGGCGGAGCGGCTTACATTCTTGAGCAGGAATACGGAATTTGTCTTCCAAAGGCAATGCATCCGGCTCTTGGCGAACTGATAAAGAAAGCTGCCGATGAATCCCAGCGTGAGCTTGACAAGACTGAAATCTACAACTTGTTTGTTAAACACTGGCTTGAAGCAAAAGGAAATCTTTCAATTGTTGATTTGGCGGAAACTCATCTTGAAGGAAAAGAAAATGCTGAATCTACTTCTTGCCGCGCAGTTGTTGAATGGAAAGGAAAACGCTATTCAATTGGAAAAACTGGAAACGGACCTCTTGACGCATTTGCAGGCGCGCTTTCTGAAATTCCGTCTCCTAAGTTCAGCATAACGGCATTCCATGAGCATAGCGTTGGAACTGGAAACGATACTTCCGCAGTCGCTTATGTTCAGATTACGTGCGAAGACGGAAATCAGTACTGGGGAGCCGGAAAATCAACTAACGTTGGACGCGCCGGTGTTGATGCGGTTGTAAGCGCCTTGAACCAGATAAAATAAGTTTTAGAAAACTCAGAAATTTTTCTTCATTGAATTGCATAGAAAAATCTGTTATAATGCAGTCGCTCTTATTTTTGGGCGGCTGTAATTTTTTTCTGGGGACTGAAAATGCTTTTTTATTTGGCTTTTAAGAATATCGTATCAAGAAAAAGCTCGTTTGTTATTGTTCTTTTTATTGCGTTTGCCGTTATGCTTATGGCTGTTATAAATTCAGTTTTTGACAGCACAGAAAACGGAATTGAAAAAGTTTTTTCCAAAAGTTTTACAGGCGACCTTGCAGTTTTTCCTAAAAGTGATATTCCGCTGAGCCTTTTTGGGGACGAAACTCCAGTAACGGGAAAGCTTACAAAAATAAATACGCTTGTTCCTTTCAATGAAATTTCAAACTGCCTCAATTCGATTCCCAAAATAGAAAAAAGTGTTCCGCAGGTAACGGGAACTGCCGCTTTGGAATTTAACGGAAAAAGAACGCCAGTATGGATTTTTGGAATTCCTGCCGAAAAATATTTTGACTGTATGTCTTCTATAAAAATTCTTGAAGGTTCTCCTTTTGCAGATTCCGAACGTGGCGTGATGCTTTCAAAAAAATATGCGCAGGAAATGAATGTTTCAATTGGAGATACAGTTCAGTTTCTTGTTGTTGACGGTCCGACTTTTAGAATCCGCGCCGCAAAACTTTCCTGCATTTATGAATATCCTGTTGAAAATTCCACGTTGGACAGAATTGTTCTTGCCGACGCTTTTACAGTCCGTTCTCTGATGGATATGTCTGAATCTGTTGCGGACACTTCATTTATCGGAGAAGAAAAAACAGATTTGCTTGAAAGCGATTTGGATATTGAGTCTCTTTTTGACGATGCGGAAGATGTGGGCGCAGTCGTTGTTGAAAATCCGTTTGAAGAAATTCAGCCTGAGTTGGAAGAGCCAAAAACTTTTGAGAGTTCTTCCTGGAATTATATTGTCTGCTCTCTTGCTCAAGGTGAAAATCCAAAGAAAGCAATAAGAAATTTGAATCGGATTTTTAAAAAGAATTCCTGGCCTGTGCGCGCTGTTGCTTGGAGAACTGCGGCTGGAAGCACTGCTTTGTACCTTTACTGGATGCGGGTTATTTTCAATGTTGGAGTAATTGTCATTCTTGTGGCGGGATTTATAATCATAAACAATACACTTGTTGTAAATGTTCTTAACCGCACTCAGGAAATCGGAACTTTAAGAGCGCAGGGAGCTTCAAGAGCTTTTGTTTCGCTTCAGTGCATGACAGAAACTTTTATGCTTACAATAACGGCAGGAATTTTAGGCTGCATTTTTGGCGCTATATGCACGTCTGCATTGTCTTCCATGAACATCGAATTTAAAAATGTTTTTCTGATTCAGCTTTTTGGAACCGACCATCTTGAAGTTGCAACGTCATTTTCAATTATGTGCAAGTCAATGCTTCTTTCAATCTTGCTTGGGCTTTTGGGCTGGATTTATCCTGTTAGAACCGCTTTAAAAGTTAATCCTGTTCAGGCTATGCAGGGGGCAGTCTGATGAACTACGCTAAGCTTTCCGTCCGCTCGTTGCTTTTAAGGTGGCGGCAGTACATTTCTCTTTTTTTAGTTTGCGCTGTTGGTGCTGGAGTTTCGCTTTTTTCTTTTTTCCTTATAAACGGAATGCTGGCTTCTCTTTCCATGAAGGCTGAGATTTATTACGGCGGAAACTATCAGTTCTTGGGCGGAAGAAATAATTTGGAATTTTATGACTGCCGGGAATTTGTTGAAAAGCTTTCTGGAATTTTTCCGGCTGGAACTGTTATTTCTCCAAGGTTCGAT
Source organism: Desulfovibrionaceae bacterium (assembly GCA_963654755.1). Classification (GTDB taxonomy): domain Bacteria; phylum Spirochaetota; class Spirochaetia; order Treponematales; family Treponemataceae; genus Treponema_D. The sequence continues at coordinate 27,356 of CAVKBG010000012.1, read as the reverse complement.
TTTGACGCGGATTCAGCTTCGTTTTATTATGAAGGAGTTGAAGTCCGTCAGCGTGTAATAAAAGGCGTTGACTTTGAGAAAGAAAAAATTCTGTTTTCAAAATTCAACTATGTGCAGGGAAGTGCAGACGGAATTGCAGGAACAAACGGCGTTTTGATTTCAGAAAAAATTGCGTCTATGCTGGAAGTTTCAAGTGGAGATTCTATAACCTTTATGCTTAGAACTGGGCCGGGCTACATAAATACAGTTCAGCTTGTTGTAAAAGGCATTTTCAAAGATTCAAGCGTATTTGGAACTTACACTTCTTATGTTGACATTGATTTTCTGCGGAAGGCTTATTGCTCTCCGGAATTTTATGCAAACAGAATTGGAATATTTTTTCCTGATTCAGTTCCTTCTGCAAAAGATGATTTAAAATATCAGGTTCTTCTTGAAAAAGAATTCAATATGTACAAGCTTGTTAATGATAAGTACGATTTTTATGACCCGCTTTTAGCTGGACAATTCAGCGAGCCGATTTATGCGTTTATAGTTTTGGACGCAAACATGGAAGATTTGGGCGTTATAATCGATGCGATGAAAATAATAACTTCGCTTGTAATTGCGGCTCTTGTAATAATAATTGTTGTTGGAATCAGCAGCACTTATAAAGTTATCGTAATGAAGCGAATAAATGAAATTGGAATTTACAAGGCAATTGGAATGGAGCGCGGCTCTGTGATTTTGCTTTTGCTGAGCGAGGCATTTGTGCTTTTGATTTCTGGATGTGCGTGCGGCTGGGGATTTTGCTTGCTTTTGGAATTCATTGTAAAGCAGTTCAATTTTTCTTTTATTCCGGCATTTGATATGTTTTTGACAAACGGATATATTGTTCCCATGAATTCTTTTGGCGGCGCATTGCTGATTTTTGCGGTTATAATTTTTACTACGATTGCCGCGGTTTTGTTTTCACTTAGAGCCGCTATAAGAATTACGCCTGTTCAGGCATTGACTGTAACAGAATGAATTTATGCTTGTTAATAATTTAAAAGTTAAGATATTTAATGGACGGACTATGAAAAATTTTAAGAAAATTGTCAGCTTTGTTTTTTTTGTTTCCGCAGGAATTTCTGTTTTTGCGGCTTCCCACGACGAGCTTTTAAAGCAGGCGCAGGAAAATACTGCTTTTTACGGAACAGACTTTAAAGGATTTTATTCAGTTGTTCAGGAAAAGCCCGGCGAAGGAAAAAATGTTACAGAAGCCATTATGTACCGCAGAGACAGCGAGGCAAAATGGACAATTCTTGTTACAGGACCTGCAAAAGACAAAGGCAAAGGCTACCTTCAGTATGACAACAATATCTGGTTCTACGATCCTGCCGACCACAGATTCACATTCACAAGTGCGCGGGACAAATTTCAAAATACAAACGCGAACAATTCAGACTTTGCGCCGCAGTTTTATTACAGGGATTATTCAATAGAAAGTTCTTCGGAAGTAATGCTCGGAAAACTTGAATGTGTAATGTTTGTTCTAAAGGCAAAAGTTCAAAATGTGGATTATCCTGAATTGCATCTTTGGGTTACAAAAAATGACGGGCTTGTGCGCAAAAAGGAGGATTACAGCCTTTCTGGGCAGAAACTTAGAACAACAGCGATTCCTTCGTATCAGATAGTTCAGGCTTCAAGTCAAAATTATTATATTCCTGTAAAAATGCTTATCACGGACAATTTGCGCGGAAAGAAAATCGGTGAAAAAACTCAGTTCGAGCGCACTCAGATTACAATTACAAATATAACTTTTGAGCGTGTGGAAAATTCAGTTTACACAAAGCCTTATCTTGAAATGATGAGCGAAAAGTAAAATGAAGCGGATTTTTTTTATAGCGGCGTTTTTCTTTTGCATTTCGCTTGGTTTTTCTCAGTCGGAAGATGATATTTCGTTTGATGAGGATTTGCTTTTTTCAGAATCCGAAGATATTGTTGTTGAGCAGTCTGATGCGTCGGAATATGTTTCTTCCAAGCAGACATTGAAGATTGGAACTTCCGAATATTTTATTCCGCTGAAATTCACAGGCCATTTTGAATCTGATTTTGGATACTATGGAACAAAGCACAATCAGAATTCCGAAGATAACGAATTTAAAAATTCCCTTTATTTTGACTTGTCGAATTATATTTATTTTATGGCGCGTCTTGACAAAACACTTTCTGTGCGCGGAACAACAAGCGTGCAGTTTCCGCCTAAAAAAGATTCCATAAAACTTGACGAGCTTTATTTTGACTATCTGATTTGGGACAGAATTTATATTACAGCAGGAAAAAAGGCGACTACCTGGGGATATACAAGGCTTTTCAGCGATGAAAACGCATACAGCCTTTATACGGATACTGACTACGACAAGCTTACCGAAGAAGAAAAAGAGCAAATCCGCCAGACAATCGAAAAGCAAGGCTATCTTTACACAAATATTTTAAGCGACAGTTCCGACACTGTCTCTGGACTTTTGCGAATTCCTTTTTGGACAGGAACTTTGTCTGGAATTGTTTTGTACAATGGAACTTCAACAGAGCCTGAATTTGAGGATATTTCTGTGGCAGGTTCTCTTGAAATGACATTTTTTCACACAACTTTCAATATTTTTGGAAGAAAAAATCCCAAGCCAGAAACTGGCTCAACTCCAGTAACTGTCGGCGCGGAAGCAAAACGGACTGTTTTGGGAACAGATGTTTATGTTCAGGGAATCGGAAAACTTGCGGACAATCACCGCGATGTTTCAAAGTATGTTTTTACAGGTGGATTTTATCATTTGTGGGACGGCCATGATCCGAATTTCGGCTTGAACTTTGAATTTCAGGATTCTTACAACAAGGATCTTGAAAAAAACAGCTGCCGTATTTATCTTGACATGGGCTTGAAGCGTCTCGGAAAAAATAAAGACATGAAGCTTGGCTTGCAGTGGCAGCATATTATAAAAAGCGAAACTGAAGACGACAAAAGCGGCCTTGTAAAATTTGGCTTTATAAAATCTGGGCTTTTTCCGAATGCTGAATGGAACACGGGAATTGAAGTGCGCTACCATCAAGTTGACGCGAATTACGAAAATAAAATTTACATGGTTCGGCTTGGAAGTTCAATTCAGGTAAAAATGGACTATTAAGTGCCTGTTTATGTTGATTTTCTGTGGAAATATATATAATATTATTTTATAGGATATTTCTAAAAAATTGCTTTTGCTGGCTTTTTAGAAATTTCTTGCAATAGAAAAGCGAGGTGTTTATGGCTGTTCAGCCTATAGATCTTTCTACCATTTATTCTCAGATGGATAAGATTGGGCAGTTCAATGCTTCGCAAGTCCAGACTGCAAGCATGGCGAACAGGCAGCATCTGGAAAAAACAGCCCAGCAGCAGACTCAAAAAGCCCAGACTGTTACAGAAACTTCCCAAAGCGAGGATTCTTCAAAAATCAAGGCGGATGTGAGTCAGGGCGGGGGAGCTGGACAAGGACTTTTGCAGGGAGAAGGAAAATCCGCAAAGCAAGAGCCGGAACTAAAAAAGCCTACTGTCTACGAAATAAAAGATCCTAATCTTGGACAGCATATTGATGTTACAAGCTGAAAAAAAATGCCGTTTGCGTTGACCATTGCTGTTTTTATAATATTTTTCAATATACTCATGTGGGTTTTCTTTTTTAAGAAATTCAACGCTTTTTTTTCCACAGATAAAATTATTGAAGAAACAAATGAAAAAGCAAAAGAAATTATCAAGAGCATAAATTTCAATGCAGGAAGAAACATCGATTTAATAGAAGACAAAATCAAGCAGTTAAAAGCAATTTCCGCGGAAGCTGAACGAAAAATCGGAATGCTAAAAAAAGAGCTTTCTCTTGCTGAAAAATCAAAGTCATTTCAGAAAAAACTGGATTCTGCTTCCAAAAATTCATTTATGCAGGGCGACTTGTTTTTTACAGAAAAAGCGAAAAATGAGCTTGGAATAAAAAATCTGCCTAAGCCGGAAGTTGAAGTCAGAAAAATTCCTGTGGTTGAGCCTGAGCTTTTTATGGCGGAAAATCCTATTGTTCCCAAAAAAGACTTTAAAACACAAGTTCTGGAACTCCGAGCCCTTGGAATTCCAGCTGAAGAAATTGCGAGAAAAACAGGCAGAAGTATTCAGGAAGTAAAACTTGTAATTGAATTTTCTTAAGTTTTTATGCTATTTGCGGACTTGTTTTAATAAATATTTTCCCAAAACAGCTTTTTTTTCTTGAACTTTGAAAAGAATCAGAGTATATTTTTACTTATGAGTAATTTGAAATTTAAAAAGGTCAAATTTGGAACTTTGTATGATGGAAGAAAAGTTCATTTGTACACAGTTTCAAATGGCTCTATGAGCTTTTCTGCAATAGATTATGGATGCACAATTACAAGCATTCTTTTACCTGCAAAAGACGGAAAAAAAGTTGATGTCCTTTTGGGCTGTTCAACTTTGGAAGGCTATGCTTCTAGCGGAAGCTGTTTTGGAACCGTGGTTGGGCGCTTTGCAAATAGAATTGGCGGCGCGTCTTTTTCCCTTAATGGAAAAACTTATCAGCTTGATAAAAACGACGGCGAAAACTGTCTTCACGGCGGATTCGACCGCTACGAAAAGAAACTGTGGTCTGCAAAAAAAATCCGCACTGACAAAGGCTTTGGAATTGAATTTTCAAGAACAAGTCCTGCCGGCGAGCAAAATATGCCAGGCAATCTGAAGATAAAAGTTACATATACATTAAATGAAGACAACGAGCTTACTTTGGATTATTCTGCCAAGACTGACGCTCCGACTCCAGTAAATCTTACAAATCATGCTTATTTCAACTTAAAAGGCTATGACGGCGGTTCTATTGAAGATCAGGAGCTCAAAATGGCTTGCTCTAAATTTGTTGAAGTTGATGAGCATCTTATTCCGTCTGGAAATCTTTGTTCTGTCGATGAAAAAAAAGCATTTGACTTTAGAGTTCCAAAGCTTATCGGCAAAGATATTAAAGAAACCGGCTCTGGATATGACCATGCTTATTGCATGGATTCGTATAATGGAAGCTTAGTTGAATTTGCAGTGTTAAAAGATCCTTCTAGCGGACGCACAATGACAGTTTCAACAACATTGCCTGCCTGCCAGATTTATACAGCAAATTTCATTGATGGATTTGGAAAAAATGGCTATCCTTTAAAAGCCCATGATGCTGTCTGCATGGAAACAGAGGCTTATCCTGATGCTCCGAACCATGAAAATTTCCCAAGCTGCATAGTAACTCCAGAAAAACCGTACCACGAAACTACGGTTTATAAATTTGGTTTTTAGTTTTCAGCAATTATAGAAAAATATAAAGAGGTTGTGATGGACATTCAATTACAGGAATTAATCGAAAAAATCAAAAAAGACGGTGTTTCCAGTGCCGAAACTGCCGCCCGCAAGATTATTGCCGATGCGGAAAAAAAAGCCGCTTCAATTGTAAGCGATGCTGAAGTTAAAGCTGACAGCATAATAAAAACTGCAAAAGCTGAAACTGAGCGCCTGGAAAAAGCCAGCGAAGATGCTATTGCTCAGGCTGGACGAAATCTTATCATTTCATTCCGCGACGGAATAAACAAGGAGCTTTCTGCTATTGTAAATTCCGAAACAGAAAAAGCAATGGATAAGGATTTGCTCAAGAAATTGATTCCTGAAACTGTAAAAGCTTGGTCTGCCAATCCAGATGCGGATGATGTTTCAGTTCTTTTGCCTGCAAAGGATTTAAAAGCTCTTGAAACAAGCCTGAAAACTGCATTGAAAGCAAAAATTTCAAAGGGACTTGTAATAAAAAGCGACGCTTCGCTTTCTGCAGGTTTTAGAATCGGCTCGAAGAATGGCTCTGCATTTTATGATTTTAGCGCGGAAGAAGTTGCGGCTTTGTTCAGCGCATATTTGAATCCAAAGACAACAGAAATTATGAAAAAGGCGGCTGCAGGAATTGCAGAGGAAGAGCCAAAGCCTGCTGTTGTAGAAGAAAAGAAACCGGCGGCTTCAAAAGCTAAGAAAACTGCTGCAAAGCCAGCGGCAAAATCACGTGCAAAAACTACAAAGGAAACAAAATAGTGGAACATCTCTATTATTTGGTTGCCCAGCTTCCGGCAATTTCTGTAAATGATGACAGTTCTCAAAAACTTCCGCTTACAGTTGGATATTTCAAGGATTTGTGCAGCCGTTTTATGTCTGAAAAATCTGCGAAGCTTGCTGAAAAACTTACGCTGGAACCTCCTGTTGAGCCTGTTTCAACTGGTTCAGTTTTCCTTGATGAATGGTATGAAAAAGAAAGATCCCTTCGCCTTGCATTGGCTCAAATCCGGGCTTTAAAAATGAAGAAAGATATAAAAGAGCTTCCTTCTGCAAGTGATGGCGAATCTATTCAGGCTGCGCGGACTGCTACAGGAATGGACAGTCCTTTGGCGGCGGAACAGTATCTTAATCAGTACCGTCTTGGAATTTTGGATCGGATTGCGCCTCTGGACAATTTTTCAGCTGATGCGGTTTATAGCTATGGACTTAAGCTGATGCTTGCCGAGCGGATGAAGAAGTTTAACAAGGATGAAGGCTTGGCTTCTTACCACAAAATTTATGATGAAATTCTTGGAGAAAAGAAATGACTGATACAAAAGGCAAAGTTGTTGCTGTCAATGGAAACATGGTTTCTGTTGAATTCGATGGAAAGGTATCTCTCAACGAAGTAGGCTACGTTAAAGTTGGCGGAAAAAGCCTGAAGGGAGAGGTAATCCGTATCCGCGGAAATACAGCGCAGATGCAGATTTACGAAATGACAAATGGTATTTCAACAGATTGTTCTGTAGAATTTACTGGAGATTTGCTTAGCGTTGAAGTTGGACCTGGTCTTTTGGGTCAGGTTTATGATGGATTGCAGAATCCGCTTCCTCTTCTTGCTGAAAAATCTGGATACTTTCTTGAGCGCGGTGTTTATCTTCCTGCACTTGATGAAAATAAAAAGTGGGAATTTACTCCTACTGCAAAGGAAGGCGACAAGGTTTTTGCAGGAGACAGCATTGGAACTGTTCCAGAAGGACCTTTTACCCATAAAATTCTTGTTCCTTTTGGATTCCTTGGAACTTATACAATTAAAAAAATTGCAAAAGCAGGCGAATATAAAATTCACGATACTATTGCAACTCTCGCTGATGAAAAAGGAAAATCTGTGAATATCAGCATGAGCTTTAAATGGCCTGTAAAGCGCGCTGTAAACTGCTATGCAGAGCGTCTTAGCCCGGATGAGCCGATGGTTACTAAAGTCCGCCTGATTGATACATTTTTCCCTGTTGCAAAAGGCGGAACATATTGTATTCCTGGTCCGTTTGGAGCTGGAAAAACTGTTCTTCAGCATACAACAAGCCGCAATGCCGATGTTGACATTGTAATTATCGCAGCTTGTGGAGAACGCGCTGGTGAAGTTGTAGAAACTCTTACAGAATTCCCAGAGCTTAAAGATCCTCGCACAGGCCGTTCTCTTATGGAGCGCACAATTATAATCTGCAATACATCTTCTATGCCGGTTGCTTCCCGCGAAGCTTCATGCTACACAGGCGTTACTCTTGCAGAATATTACCGCCAGATGGGACTTAACGTTCTTCTTCTTGCGGATTCTACTTCAAGATGGGCGCAGGCTATGCGTGAAATGTCCGGCCGTTTGGAGGAAATTCCTGGTGAAGAGGCGTTCCCTGCATATTTGGAATCAACAATCGCTTCTTTCTATGAACGTGCAGGAATTGTAAAGCTCCGCGATGGAAATGTCGGTTCTGTTACAATCGGCGGAACAGTTTCTCCTGCCGGCGGAAACTTTGAAGAGCCTGTAACTCAGGCAACATTGAAAGTTGTTGGCGCATTCCATGGTCTTAGCCGTGAACGTTCTGATGCTCGCCGTTATCCTTCTATCGATCCGCTTGACTCTTGGTCAAAGTACAAGTCTACAATTGGACACAATCTTGTTGAATTTGCACGCAATGTCTATAAACGTGGCGCAGAAGTCAACCAGATGATGAAAGTTGTCGGTGAAGAAGGAACAAGCCTTTCAGACTTTGTTATTTACTTGAAGAGCGAATTCCTTGATGCCGTTTATATGCAGCAGGATAGCTTTGATGACATTGAAGGCGCATCTTCTGTAGAACGCCAGAAATATGTTTTCAATAAGATTGTTGAAATTCTTGGCTCTGATTTTGACTTTGAAGAAAAAGATGATGCCCGCAATTTCTTCAACACTTTGCGCCAGAATTTCATCGATATGAACTATAAGGAATTCAAGAGCTCAGATTTTACAAAGGCTGAAAAAGTCATAGAAAGCACTTTGGCTTCAAAAAATGCGCAGGTATCTGACGAGGCAAAGAAGCTTCTCAAGGACGGTGAATAATGAATAAAGTATATAGCAAAATTGAAAGCATAAACGGAAGCGTTATTACTGTAAAAGCAAAAGGCGTAAAACTTAATGAGCTTGCTGAAATAAACACAAGATTTGGAAAGTCCCTTGCTGAAGTAAACAAAATTGACGGCGAAACTGTTTCGTTGCAGGTTTTTGCTGGTGGACGCGGTGTTGCTACAAATGACCAAATTCGCTTCTTGGGACACGAAATGCGCGTTTCCTTCAGCGAAAATTTGCTTGGACGAATTTTCAACGGTTCAGCAGAGCCAAGAGACCACGGTCCTGCATTGACTGAAAATCTTGTTGCAATCGGAGGTCCTTCTGTAAACCCTGCAAAACGCATTAATCCAAACAGAATGATGCGCACAAATATCCCGATGATTGATGTTTTCAATACTTTGGTTGTCAGCCAGAAAATTCCGATTTTCTCAATTTCCGGCGAACCTTACAACCAGCTTTTGGCTCGTATTGCTATGCAGGCTCAGGCTGATGTTATTGTTCTTGGCGGAATGGGCTTGAAGTACGACGACTATCTTTACTTCAAAAAGACATTGGAAGAAGGCGGCGCATTGAGCAAGACTGTAATGTTTGTTCACACTGCTGCTGATCCGACTGTTGAATGTATTAAGATTCCTGATCTTTCGCTTGCTGTTGCAGAACAGTTTGCGCTTCAGGGAAAAGATGTTCTTGTTCTTCTTACAGACATGACAAACTTCGCTGATTCGATGAAGGAAATCGCAATTACACAGGAGCAAGTTCCTTCTAACCGTGGTTATCCGGGAGATTTGTATTCTCAGCTTGCCAGCCGCTATGAAAAAGCTGTTGACTTTGCTGATTCCGGCTCTATCACAGTTCTTGCTGTTACAACAATGCCTGGCGATGACGTTACTCATCCTGTTCCTGATAACACTGGATATATTACAGAAGGTCAGTATTATCTTAAGGGCGGACACATTGAGCCTTTTGGTTCTCTTTCCCGCTTAAAGCAGCAGGTTAATAGCAAAACTCGCAAAGACCACCGTTCTCTTATGGACGCGATGATTCGTCTTTATTCCCAGTACAAAGATACTCTTGAAAAGAAATCAATGGGATTTATTATGAGTTCTTGGGACGAAAAGCTTTTGAAGTACGGAGAGCTTTTTGAATCAGAGATGATGGATCTTACAGTGAATATTCCTCTTGAAGAAGCCTTGGACAATGGATGGAAGATTCTTGCGGAATGTTTTGACAAGGCGGAAACTGGCTTGAAGTCTGAATTGATAGAGCAGTTCTGGCCAAAAAACTAAGCCTGAATATTAAGGATTTATTTTATGGCAAAATTAAAACTGACTAAAAACGAGCAAAAGACTCAGAAAGATGCGCTTAAAATGTATCAGCGTTATCTTCCGACTCTTACGCTCAAAAAGCAACAGCTGCAGTCAGAAATCCGCGCCATAGACGAAAAAGCAAAATCTGTCCGGGCTGAAAAAAAAGCTTTGGAAGAGGATTTTGAAAAATGGATTTCGGTTTTCGGTGAAAAAGATGCCTTTAAGCCTGATATGGTTACTGTAAAAAATATCAAGAAAGGCTGGGGCAATATCGCCGGCGTAAAGATTCCTGTTTATGAAGGCGCAGATTTTGGACGTGGCGACTATAATCTTTATTCAACTCCTCTTTGGATTGATATGGCTGCGGACAGAATGGAAAAAGCACTTGAACTTGATTTGGAAGCGGAAGTTCTGGACGAGCAGGTAAGGCTTCTTGCAAAAGAACTTCGCACAACAACTCAGCGCGTAAATCTGTTTGAAAAAGTAAAAATTCCTGAAACAAAAGCTAATATCAAGCGCATAGGAATTTTTCTTGGAGACGAGCAGGTTAATGCGGTTGTTCGCTCAAAAATTTCCAAGAAAAAACTTCAGGCTGATGCTAAGGAGGCTGAATAATGGCTATTGTGCAGATGAAAAAAGTCTCTTTGGTTATTCTTGATTCAACAAGAAAGGCTTCTTTAAAGCAGCTCAGAAAAGCTGGAGTTTTGCATTTGGAAGCTGTAGAAGGCTCTAGTCCGGCACTTTCTGCTTACAGGGAATCTGCTGCGGAAACTGATAAGGCTATTTCTATTCTTGATGAAATAAAAGAGTCAAAAAAATCTCCTGCTTTGATTCAGGAAAATCTTGACAAAGATTCAGCGCGGGAAAAGGCAAAGGAAATAATATCTTTAAGCGACAGAAAAAAAACGCTTTTTGATTTGATTTCCCAGAATAAAAATGAACTTGCCCGGCTTGAAAAATGGGGCGACATAGATCCTGAAGAATTCAAGTCTTTTGCAGAAAAAGGAATTTTCCTATATATGTATGAAATTCCTTCTGAAAAGTACCAATTGATTGGCGAAGATTGCGAAACTGTTCTTGTGAATTCATTGAATAAAGTTTCTAGGTTTTTGCTAAAATCTGAAGTGGAGCTTGAAGAGCGTCCTGCAGGTCTTTCTGCTGAAGCTTATGCTGTTCCTCTGCCTGAATGTTCTACTCGCCAGATGAAGAAAAACATTGTTGATGACGAGCATGAAATTGAAGCCATCGACAAGAAAATCTTTTCCGAGAAAAAATTCCGCACTGCTTTGCTTGATTATAAAAAGCAGCTTGCCTCTGATATTGAATTTGAAAATTTATACAGCGGCATGGAATCAGAATCTTCAAATGAAAATTCTGATGGCGAGGAAACAAAGCTTGCTTGGCTCACAGGATATGTTCCAGTTGACTCAATGAAAAACTTCAAAGCTGTATGCGCAGAAAACGGCTGGGCATTTGTGGCTTCTGATCCTGCGTATGATGATCCTGTTCCAACAAAGTTAAAGAACAATAAGCTTGTGGAACTTATTTATCCGCTCACTAACTTTCTTGATGTTACGCCGGGCTACCATGAGTATGATATTTCAGGCTGGTTCTTGCTTTTCTTCTGCATTTTCTTTGCAATGATTTTTGGAGATGCAGGATATGGAGCATTAATCTGCGCGCTGGCTCTTGGACTTATGGCTAAAGGCGCAAAAAATGGAAAGGCGTTTTCTTCTGTAAATGTGCTTGTCTTTTTGCTCGGATTCAGTACAATGTGCTGGGGCGTTTTGACTTGCACTTGGTTCGGAATAGATTCAGCAAGCCTTCCAAAATGGATGGTGGATTTGTCTTTTGCGCCGATTTCACCTGCAAAAGTTGGAGCTGATGTTTCTAATACTAACCAGCAGATTTTCTGTTTTATCCTTGCTATTGTTCAGCTTAGCATTGCCCATATAAAAGGAATTCTTCGTTATAGAAAATCCTTGAAGTGCCTTGGCGAACTTGGCTCTTTGCTTGAACTTTGGGGAATGTACTATGTTGTTATGGACATGGTTGTTGATGCTGTAAAATATCCGCTTGGAATTACAGAAGAAACTTTGTATTTCTTTGGAATCGGCTGGCTTCCAATTCCTTATGTTGCGCTTGGTGTGCTTTTCTTTGGCTTTGCATTGAATTTTGTATTTTCAAATTATGACGGAAGTATTAAAGATTCAATTTTTGAAAGTCTAAAGAACATTATCAGCGTGCTTTTAGGAATTGTAAATGTTTTCAGCGACATTGTTTCTTATATACGCTTGTGGGCTGTTGCACTTGCTGGCGCGGCTATAAGCAGTACAATAAATACAATGGCTGGACCTATGCTTGGCAAGCTGATTATGGTTGGTTTTGGCGTTATTCTTTTGTGCTTTGGTCATGGACTGAATATTGTGCTGAACCTTTTGTCTGTTATTGTTCACGGTGTGCGCCTGAATACACTTGAATTCAGTCAGCATCTTGGAATGTCCTGGAGCGGAACAAAGTATTCTCCGTTCCGTGAAGAAAAATAAAATTTGAATTACGGCAGTTTTCTGCCTAAAAAATTAGATTAACAACGCAAATTTGCGTAAAGGAGTATTTATGAACTGGGGAATGATTGGTGCTGGTGTTGTAATGGGAATTGCTGCTATTGGAAGCGCAATCGGTATTGGAATTGCAGGTCAGGGAGCAATTGGAGCTTGGAAAAGATGTTACTTGAATAACAAGCCTGCTCCTTTCCTTTTGGTTGTTTTTGCAGGTGCTCCGCTTACACAGACAATTTACGGCTTCCTTCTTATGAACACAATGAGAACTTCTACTGCTGATCCATTGTTCCTTCTTGGACTTGGAATTGCTTGCGGTCTTTCAATGTGTATGTCTGCTGTTGCACAGGGAAAAGCTGGTGCTGCTGGTTCTGATGCTTTGGCGGAAACTGGAAAAGGTTTTGCACAGTATATCATGGTTGTAGGTCTTTGCGAAACAATCGCTTTGTTCTCTATGGTATTCGGAATGATTGTTTGCTAGAATTTTTCATTCTATAGAAATTAAACAGCCCGGGGCTTTTTGCTTCCGGGTTTTTTGTTTTAAAAATAAAATGCTTTTACACAATTCTTCAATATGATATAATATGTTCTTATGGAAGAAAAATTTAAAACTCCGCGTGTAATTCAAATCGGTGGAAATAACGGAATTAAAAAAATATATATTGGCGGAAAAAATCCTGTTACAGTCCAGACAATGTGGAAAGAGTCAATAACTGAAATTGACAGCACCCGCTTGGATTCAATTATAAAGCGCATTGACAGTTTGAAGTCTCTTGGCTGCGACATTGTTCGTTTTGCTGTTCCTGACATGGAAAGCGCGCATTCTTTGTGCAAAATTGCCGAGAACACAGATGTTCCGCTTGTTGCTGATATTCATTTTGACTATAGGCTTGCATTGGAGTGCTTGAAAGGCAATGTTTCTGTAATTAGAATCAATCCTGGAAATATAGGAAGCATTGAAAGGACAAAAGCTGTTGTAGAGGCTTGCAAAGAAAAAGGCGCAGCTATAAGAATTGGCGTGAATACAGGTTCTTTGCCAAAAGACTTGGAAAAAAAAGTTGAGAATTCAGAAATTACAAGAGCTCAGGCTTTGGCTGAAACTGCATTAATGGAAACTGAAATTTTTGACTCACTTAAATTTGAAAATTTCGCAGTCAGCATGAAAGCGTCGAGCGTTCAGGAAACAATCGAGGCGAATGAGGCTTTTGCCCGTCAGTCAGATATTCCTTTGCACATCGGTGTAACAGAGGCTGGACCTTTGATTACTGGCGTTGTAAAATCCACTCTGGCTTTTTCTCGCCTTTTGAATGAAGGCATTGGCTCTACAATCCGTGTAAGCCTTTCTTCTTCCCCTGAAAATGAAGTTATTGCAGGAAGGGAAATTTTGCATGAATGCGGACTTAGAAATGGCGGCGTTACCCTGATTAGCTGTCCTAGATGCGGTCGTTTGGGTTTTGATGTCCATGGCTTTATGGAACGTTGGCAGAACAAGTTGCTTTCCCTTGATAAAAATATTACGGTAGCGGTAATGGGCTGCATTGTGAATGGACCTGGTGAAGGCAAGCACGCTGATTTAGGAATTGCTGGCGGCGGCGGAAAATGCATAATTTTCAAAAAAGGAAAAATAGTGCAAACAATTGATGAAAAAGATGCCGATATAGAATTTAAAAAGGTCTTGGAGAATCTTTAATTCAATGAGAAAGTTTGCTATAAAATTTTTTGCCGTTTTTTCGTTTATATTATTTTTTTGCTTTGATGTTTTTTCCGCACCTAGAAAACCTCAGAAAGGGCAGGAAGAGTGGAGGGCATTGCAAAAAGCAAAAGATTCTTTTGAAAAAAATGATTTTGGCACTGCTGTAAAATTTGCAGATCAGGCAAAAGTTATCCGTTCTCAAAATGCTCAATGGCAAACTTATATTCTTGATGAAACTCTAAAAAACTCAAGAGTCCGCCGAGCAGGGGATTCTCTTGAACGTGTTTCTCAGGTTTTAAATGAACTGAAATTTGCAGAAGCTTCGAAAATCGTTTCAATGCATATTGAAAAGCATGGCGCGGATTTTTTCAGCGGAAGCTATTCAAAGCTGATTGAATTTGTTTCAGTTTATTCACATTATCCGGAGGCTGATTTTCTTCTTGGAAAAATTTATAAGCTTGAAGGCGAGTATTCAGTTGCCTTAAATTATATGAAAGAAGCTTATGACTATTCTGTGAATCTTGACATTCCAATGGAAAAGTATGATTTGCTTTATGAGCTTGCCGAGCTTTCTTATGACTTGGGAAACAAAGACGACTATGAAAAATATCTTCTTGCAATTGCAAGCGATGATTCTGTTTTTACAAATTCCGGCTATATGGATGCGCTTCTTCATATTATTAATTCTGATTCTTCCGACAGCCTTGAAAAATTTTTTCTTTTATACCGCGCGGAAGATACAACTGGATTAAATGCATTTGTGAAGCTTGGAAAACTTTATATGTCAGAAGCTGAAAATGACAAAGCGTTGAAATTTAATGCATTTGCCGGAATTCTGGCTGTAACAAAAATTGAATCTGTTTTAATGCAGAGAATAAACGGATTTAAATATTCAGATTTTAAGACACTTCTTGCGGAATCTTCCAACTACAGCGACATTGTGGAGTGGGGCATAAAAAACGGCGTGTGGGAACTGTTCTGCGACCTTGCTGAATCCGCAGCTAATTCTGGAAGAATAGTTTTTTCAAGATCGCTTTTTGTTTCCCTTTCAGAATCTTCTCCTGTTGAATACTGGAAGTCTTACGCTTCAGAAAAAATTGTAAAAGCTGAAAACTAGAATTAGAATTGAAGTCCTAAGCCAAAATATGCTTCCCAAGTTTTTCCTTTTCTCCAGGAACTGTCAAAGTCCATTCGTCCGTTGAGAATCTTTTTGGAAAGATCCACTCCAAGGCTTGCGCGCACAACAAAGCTTTTCCATTTTTCAGGATAAACAAGAGCTTCAAGTCCGCCTGTGTAAATACCTTCTTTGTAGTTCAAGTTTGAGCCAGTGCCTCTGTTTTTTATCAATGCCGCATCAAAGAACGGACTTAGCTGAAACTCAAAGTTCAGGTACTTAAAAATTTTATGCGGTAAAAATGCAATTGCTTTTATAACTTTAGGCTTTGTGTCATAGCTTCCGAACAATGCATAGCTCCAGTCGAGCCAGCGGACGGTAACAATGTGTATCGGCATATCAAAGTTGAAGACTATCGCAGCCGGAGTTTTTAAAGCATAGTTGTCTGCGTCAACTTCGTAGTCGTCAAATTCCTGTTTGTCTGGCGCGCCTCTTAAGTATTCGCCAATTGAAAATTTTGTGTTGTAGCCTGCAAATCCGTTTGCGTTGATTGCAAAACCAATATATTTGAAGCTTTTGAACAATTGTAAATTTGCTTCAACTGATGGAACAACTTTTTCATCGATTGTGTCCGCCGTTATGTCCCAACCCATATATTGCAATGCAGAAAATGAATATCCAGTTCTAAAGTTGTTTACGCCTACCCAATTTACGTTGCTGAAACTTATTGTCTGACCGGGCTTTATCATCGGAGTCTGGTACAAGTCATCGTTGTTTTTGCTGATTCCGTTTCTGTCCCAGTTGTGCGTAAAGTTTATTGAAGGCGTGTAAGTAACTTCTGTTGTATTTCCTAAGTAGCCAATTGAAAATGGAACTGAAATTGTCGCGTCTTCTACAAAATAAAGGTCATCGTCATATTTTTCATAGTCAAGATTTTTTATTATTGACTGTGAAAACTCAAATTTTATTTTATGCTGGCCGATTGGAACTACAACAGCAATTCCTGTTGTGAAGTCGTATTCTGGAACATCTTCGCCTATTACCCAGTTGAAGTCAAAACTGTTGCTCCAAGTATTTTCTGTAATTCCAATATCAAAAGGGTAGTCGTAGCTAAAGCCGAATCCTGTTGTTACTTTTGAATAATTATCAGGCTCATCGTCATCTCCAAAGTTCAAATTCAAGTCAACATTCAAGTCATTCATAAGCCCTAGAAAATTGTTATCTTTAAGCTTGAGCTTGATTTCTATTCCTGAGTTCGTGTCTAAAGACGGCTTTGGAAAAATCAGCATTGAATGCGAATCTTTAAAAGTGTATTGCGCTTCAACGAGATTTATTCCATCTTCTGTAGTTTCCGCTATTTCGTATGAATATTCAATGTCTGTAAGAAGCCTTGTATTTTCTATATCCTGATATATGTCATGAAGATATTTTTCAAGTTCTTCCTGCGAAGTGAAAATTTTTTCGTAGTTTATATCTGTAATATTTCTTTTTAATGCTGACTCTTTTGTTTTCCCTTTTGAAATAAAGTCAACTTTTTTAACTTGAAAAAGTTCTTCCTGTGCAAAAACTGCTGATGCGCAAGAAAGCACAACGAAGACAAGTGTTTTTTTTAAATTTTTCAGCATAGCTCAATAGGCTCCTTTGCCTTTTATTACAACTCCGACTGTTTTTATCAAAATCCAAATGTCAAGCCATACAGACCAGTTTTGAATATAATAAGTGTCCAAATTTATTCTTTCTTCGTAGCCAGTGTCGCTTCGTCCTGAAATCTGCCACATTCCGCTTAATCCAGGCTTTACGGAAAGCACATAGTCTGAATATTTTCCATATTTTATAAGCTCAGGTTCTGTAACTGGGCGCGGACCAACCAAGGACATTTCACCAACAAAAATATTCCAAAGCTGTGGAATTTCATCAAGGCTGGTTTTTCTAAGGAATTTTCCAAGCTTTGTTACGCGCGGATCGTCTGTGAATTTTCTGTCTTTTTCCCATTCAGCGGCTCTTACAGGGTCATTTTCAAGAATTTCTTTTAGCTTTTTGTCTGCGTCGATGCACATTGAGCGGAATTTCCAGCATTTTAAAACTGAATGATTTTTTCCGACTCTTTTGTGTCCGTAGAAAACTGGTCCCGGCGAGCTTATTTTTATTGCGATTGCTATAATCAATGTGAGCGGAATCAGAATTGGCGCAACGCAAATGCAGGCAAGAATGTCGATTGCTCTTTTTAGAAACAGCGAGCTCTTTTTGGTAAGATAGTTTGTTGAAGAGAACGCAAGAATTCCGCCGAAATCTTTCATGTGCAAAGACATTGTTGTGTTCAGCTGTTCTCTTGGCACGCGGATTAAATATCTGTAGTTTGTCTGAAGTTCTTCAAGATTTTTATTGAATCCGCATAAAATTCCAACTTTTATGTTGATTTTTTTTAAAACTGCGGAAATTTCAGCGGACTGCTCGACAATTTTTATTCCAAGGAATTCATCTTTGTGAATGACAGAGTCAGTTACAATCAGAATCGGTCTGTAGCCAAGATATTTTTTTTTCAAAAGCCGCTCTACGATTAAGTTTGCCCTGTCATCTTTGTTGTAGACAACCGCAGGAACTCCCCACCATGAGAATTTTGCAAAAAATCTTCGGCTTAGTTCTCTTCCAAGCGGAAGCAAAATTGTCGCAAACGGCCAGGAAAGCACAAGCGCCACTGCAATCGGAATAAGGTCTTTTGTGGATTTTATGGTTGTAAGCGCAAACGCTTCCCCAATAAGAATGAAAAACGAAGAAAGTGAAAATCTTCTTACTTCATCTTCCGGAGCCAAAAGAATTCCTGGGTAAAGTCCATTTAAATAGAAAACAATGAAAACTGCTGGCAAAAAAATTGAATATTTCAAAAAAGATCTGAAATTTATGCAGGCAGGATCAACCGCATTTACAATAAAAAATCCGATGCAAATTGAAAGCATAAAAAGCAAGGCATCTATAAAAGCAAGCGAAATGCCGGAAACAAAAGAGCTTGTGTGCTTGTATTGAGATTTTAAGTATTTTTCTAATTCTTCTGCGTTGATACTAGAAATCATAAGTCTATCCAATATAAAGGAAAAAAGCGAAATTGTCTATTGTTACACATAAAAACGCATTATTTTCTAGTTATTTCACTTAAAATCAAAGACGCTGTTTTTTTATAGGAATATTTTTCAGGAATTTCTCCAAGCGGACTGTCATCGCAAAAAGTTTTTTGCATTTTTTCGCATAAATCGCTGCTGTTTCCGCTTTGAAAAAATATAACTGGAAATCCGTCGTAAATTTCTTTGAAAACTGGAATGTCTGAAATAACGGCTTTTGTTCCGCAGCAAAGGGCTTGCAACGGCGGAATTCCAAATCCTTCGTAAAGCGACGGCTGCGCCAAGAATTTTGCATGGCTTAAAAGCAGCAGCAGTTTTTCATTTTCAACGAATCCAGTGAATTCAATTGAATTAGGAAATTTTGCATTTATCTCGCTGATTTTTTCTGAAATGCTATTGTCTTTCGTCCTGAAATTATCCTGCGAGCCTACAATCAAAAGTTTTGGTTTTTCTGAATTGTTTTCAAGCTGATAGAATTTTTCAAAAGCTTCAAGCAGAACAGAAAGCCCTTTGTGTTTTTTTATGTTTCCGATAAAAATTATAGAATTGTTTTTTTGCACGTTCGGACATTTTTTTTCCATATAACTCGGAAGTCCGTTGTAGACAACCGCAATTTTTTTCTTGCATTTTAGAACTTTTTCAATTCTTTCCTTGCTGAAATTCGAAACTGTAAAAATTTCCTTGGATTTTTTTATTGCGCGTTTGTAGAAAAATTTCCTTGCAATGATTCCGGCTTTTCCGCAGAGTCCTTTTACGTCAAGAAAAACAATGTCATGGATTGTTGAAAAAACTGGAATTTTTATTCCGCCGGGAATATTGCAGTATGGCGAAAAATAAACATCGCACGAATTTATTTTTTTTAAAAGCTTTTTCGGAAAGAAAAACATTTCCTTCAGCGAAAAAGTTTTTACATTGCAAGGTTCTCCTTCCTTGCTGCCGAACAGAAATAGTTCATTTCCACTGCTTTTAAAATATGGAAGGATTTCGTCTAAAAAAGTTCCGATTCCGCTTTTTCCGCTCATGCGGCAGTCAACTGCAATTTTCATTTTCTTCATCCAAAAATTACTGCTCGTTGCTGAACAATGGAGCCCAGTTTTCTTTTACAAAAATGTTGTCGTGAACTGTGAACCATTCGTCTTTTGGAACAGGAAAGAATGTCTGTTTTCTTATGCGGGTGCTTTGGGCCTGCGCAATCTGAATTTTCACAAAAGGCGCTTTGTCTTCTACAAGGAACGGAAAGCCTGTAAATGGATTTTTCGCCCCCCCCACAATGTCTTTTGTCGCAAGATATGGCGTGTCGGCGTTTGTCATAAAAGTCATGTCCTCTTTTACAGGACCATGCGCATAAAAATCTTTTACAAGCAAAGTCGCAACTACATTCTGTTTTTTCAGCTTTGAGCCGCTTTCATTTTGAAGCTCTGGAACTTGCGCCGTTGTTCCATGGTCTGAAACAATTATAATTCTTGTGTTGTCATAAACTCCAATGGATTTTAAATAGTCAAAGAATTTTTCATAAGTATTGAAAACTGCCATCATTGTTGTAAAGTGATCATGTTTTGCATATTTTCCAGGACCGAATTTTGTGGCTTCGTTTCCTGTTGGAACATAATCTGGATAATTCAGCAAAATTGACTCGTGCACTGTTTCATTGTCAATCATTATAAAACTGTTTTCTGTTGAAGTTGCGTCTGTAAGCTGCGGAAGATAGTCAAGTTCTGAATAATTGTCTACAAAGCGCGGCAATCCGTCGTTGTAAGAGTCGAAAGAAGTCCAGTATTTGTTATGATAAACAGTTCGTCTAAAAACTGGCGAAACCATTTTGAAAATGCTGAACCAAATAAAATTCCGCTTTATGTCTTTTGCAAGGAATTGAACTTTTTGGATTCCGTGCTGCTGATACCAAAGATCAGAGTATGCGCCTCTTGTTTCCGCGCGCTTTACATATTCGTAGCCTTTGTACATATTTTCAATCGGATACTCAAGATAATTTTCATACGGAAGCCCAGAAACTGTTGTGCTAAAGCCTGCTTCATGAAAAACAACAGGAAGCGTCAAAAGCGCCTGGTTGTGTTTTTCCTGCAAAGTTTCATTTGTTCTCTGATTCATTTCATAAGGCGTGAAACTGTAGCCTCCAAAAATTCCTGGAGTTCCAATCATTGTGTATCTTCCAAACGAAACTGCGTTTTTATAAAAAGTGAATCCGTCAAATTTTTCTCTAAAAATAGGCTTTTCCTCAAAGCAAGGCTCAACAAAAGGCATGAAAAGTCTGTCTTGCATTATTACAATGACATTTTTTCCTGTTTTTGAAAGATGATAGACTGGCTCAATTTCAGTTTTTATTGAAGGCGGCTGCATTTTTTTAAATTCTTTATTTATTTTTATGCAGTTTGAAAATGAATTCATAAAAAGAGCTGCAACTACAATGGCGGCGCAATAGCTGATTGTTTTAGCCTGCTTATTTACGATTATAAAAACTGCCGCAATAATTCCTGCGATTGCCGCAATGTTCAGCAGGAACGAAACTAAAGTTGGTTTAAAAAGCTGCGGCTGCATGAAAATACATTCAGGCAAAATAGGTCCGTAGCTTCCTGAAAATGCAAAAGTATTTAAAAGCGCAACAAACGCCAGAATTGGGAAAATCAGAGCAAATGATTTTTTTATTTTTGCTGAAAAAAGCGCGTAAAAACAAGCCGGCCAAAACAAGAAAAGTCCCGCCGCCTGAAAAAAAGTATTGAACAAAAATACAAAAGGCGATTTGTAGTTGTCAACGTAGCAATATTGTTCCGGCTCGCTTTCCATAAGTGTGGAAGGAATTTGAAGTCCTGCAAGAAACGCCAACAAAATTGCAGATAAAATAAAAAGTGAAAATCTTAGTCTTTTATTTTCATCAAGAATGGAAAAGTTTCTTTCAAGAATATCAGAAGCTTTTTTTACTACGAAAGGAATAACCGGAAGGCAAAGCGCAAAAACAGCAACGAGAATTCTGAACTCAACTTTGATTTTTCTTAAGATTGTCGCAGTTGAAATAAAAAGCAAAAATGCCGTGATGCACAATATTGTATAAAGAACTTTCTTAGGATTTTTAAGTTTATAGAAAATATTTTTTACAAGTGAAAAAATATTATTCATTGTCCAGTAGACAACAAGTCCCGCAGGAGAATTATAAAGCAGCAAAAGAAAAACTGCCGCACATCCAAAAATCTGTATTTTTTCATTGATTCCATGGCCTTTTGAATAAAGCGCGCCGGAAATGCAGTTGATTAATGTCATTGCGATTGGCAGGACATTTATATAGAAAGAACCAATTTTAAAAGTCGCGTCAGGATTTCCAAAATCTTTTATAAATAAAAATGAAACGCCTTTCAGTGCTTCAAGATGAGAAAGAAATGTGTATGCCGATATAAAAAAAGGAATCTGAATTAAAAGGCTGAATGAGGAGCGCAATGCCATAAGCGGATGGTAATGATTCTGTTTATAAAAAGTTGTAAGAATCATGTACTGCTCGTCACCTTTGAAAAATTTCTTGATTCTTTTTGTGCCGGGCTTTAAGTTTTCCTGAATTCCGCGTTCTTTTTCTTGCCATTGCTCTGCAACCATATAAAGCGGAAGTGTGCAAAGCGTAACAACAATGCTAAGTCCTATTACTGCAAGTCCGCGATTGTTTGTTATTTCAAAGAAAAGCGTGAAAAAAAATTCAAGAATCTGTATAATCGGAGCAATTATTATATTAAAAAGAGCGTTAAGCATTTTTTTCCTCGTTGCAAAGAATTTCTTCTGCTATTTTTTTTATGAGGCGGGAAGCTTTTCCGCGGTGGCTTATTGCATTTTTTTGTTCAGCTGTAAGTTCTGCGGCAGTTTTTCCAAGCTTAGGAAGATAAAAAATCGGGTCGTATCCGAATCCGCCTGTTCCTCTTGCATCTTCAATTTTCCCGACAATTTCGCCTTCCATTGTTTCCTGCACAACAAAAAGCCTGTCGCTTCCCATATAAAGAACCATTGAGCAAGTATAATGCGAAGTCCGCTTTTGAAATTTTCCAGAGGAAATTGAATCCGTTATCTGCTGAATTAAAAATTTATTCTGCTCTTCCTGCGGAATTTTTTTCCCGTCAGGCTTTCCGCGCATAAAATCCGGTCCTGCATAGCGCGAAGAATAAATTCCCGGTGCTCCGTTCAGGGCATCTGCGCAAATTCCAGAATCATCGGCAAGAACAGGGGAGTGAACAATTTCCCACAACGCTTTTGCTTTTATAAGGCTGTTCTCGTAAAAAGTCGAGCCGGTTTCTTCTGGATCAAAATCAATTCCCTCGTCCTTTGGAATTACAATTGTATGCTCTGGAAAAAGCTCCGAGACTTCACGTTTTTTATTTAAATTTCCGGTTGCAAGATAAATTTTCATTCCAAAAGAATAGCATTTTAAATGCTTGTTGTCGAGAGAATGATGGATTTCTATTCATCGCCGTTGAAAATCTCCTTTGCCTTTGAAACAAGTGAAGCGACGTGGCGCGGACTCATTGAAAGAAGTTTGCCAACCGTTATATTTGTGGGAACAGGAATTTGCCTTGAAAGCTCTTCAATCGATTTTCTCCATCTTTTGTCATATGAATTGAATTTTTGCAGTTCGCTCTCAGTGCAGCCTGATTCTTTTTGCGCTTCCCGTTGTTTTTGCATGGAAAATTTCTTTCTATAAAAATATGCGAAATTTCGTTTTTTAAATAAATTCTGAAACCGCATTTCCTTTTTTTCAATTGATTCCTTTGCGCTCATAATCATTTTTCGAAGCTTTTCTTTGCTGCATCCTGTTGCTGCGGAAACTTTTTCAACAAGCGGATCTGTAATGCTAAAGCAAGATTTTAATGCGAGGACAAGGCAAAGCTCTTTTGTAAAACTTTCGCTGATTTTTGCTTTTCTTTCGGAATGCCTTGAGCCTGCCGAATATTCCAAATTTTTCTTTGCAACTTTAAAAAGCTCTTCCGTTGTCATTTCGTTTTCAAAGTAAATTTCTTCATTTTCAAGAACTAAACTTGATTCCTCAACAACCAAAGTTTCGCAGCAAGACTTTTTTTCGTTTGCCAAAAGCTGCTTCTTTTTCCGCCATAAAGCTGACGCCTGCAAAACTCCGTAAATGTAAGTGGAAAAATCGCTTATCGCAGGATTGTATTTTTTTAAGATGTGCACGAAATGTTCCGCCATGTAAACAAGAAAATCCGAAAAATCATCTTCGCTCATGTTTGCAAGTCCCAGCTCAAATTTTCGCCTGAACATAAATTCCAAAAGCAAATTTTTTTTTTTTTTTTCGCTTGTCTTTTTCTCGCTGAAATCCTTCCAGATTTTTCTTGCTTCTGCCGTAGTTTTTTCACTCATAATTTCTCCTGTAAAAAGTCAATGAGGAAATTTCAATTTCTCATTGACTTTTTAAGCATATTCGCAATGAAATGAGAATATGCAGTAGATAAGGATGTTTGCGACGCAAACTTGTGAATAAAAACTTTGACGCTATTTTAGTCAAAGTTTTTATTACACTCTCCTATAAAAGTCAAAAATGTTGATTGTGTGAAATAAAAACAGCAAGACTTATGCCAAGCAGAATTATGTGGAATTTGTGTATTTTCTTTGATTTTTTGCTATTTTATAGCTGAAAAAATAACTGGTTTCTGTAACTTTTTTCAAAATATAACAGGATTTTTGTTATTTTCTGTTATTTACTAAAAAAATATTGCAGAAAAACTAACAAAAAAGCCTCCATTTCTGGAAGCTTTTTCTTGCGCTTTATAATTTTGTGGAAGATTGATTAAAGGACTTTTGCGAATTCTTTTAAAATTAAAGGAAGCAATGTTTCAATTTTTCCTTCTGTGCTTGCTCCGGCAGCATTTTTGTGTCCGCCACCGCCGAATTTAGAAGCGATTGCGCTGACATCGCATTTTTCCTTTGAACGCAATCCAAGCGTGCATGAGAATTCCGTTTCTTGCCGAATGAATAAAACTGCCTCAACATTTTCAACTTCAAGCATGAGCGCATAAAAAGCGTCGCTGTCCCGTCCGTCCTGCCCGAATTTTCTTGTGTCGTCCATTGTTTCAAAAGTTACAACAAGTTTTCCGTTGAAATGACGTTCAGCGTGGTCTAGCATAATTCCCAGAAGCTTTCTTGTGTTCCATTGCTTTCCGCCTGTCATTTCCTGATAAATTTTTCTTGGATTTGCGCCGGATTCCACGAGCCTTGCAGTTCCCTTGAAAACTTCCGAACTGTCTTCTGTAAGATATTTGAAAAATCCTGTGTCGGTTGCCATTCCGAAGAAAAAAATATCCGCCTGTTCTTTTGAAGGTTTTCCGACGAGCGATTCAAAAAGCTGCTGGACAAGGCAAGATGCCGCCGGTGAAGTTGGATCTATTATATTGTCCGAATTTTTTACATCGGCTGTTTTGTGGTGGTCGATTATAAATGTGCTGAATCCTTTCAAATCCCCGTCAATGTCGCCAAGCCTTGAAAGTTCCGAGCAGTCCGCGATTATAAGTCCGCATGAATTTCTTTCGTCCTGAGTCATGAAGGGCAGAGCATTTTTGAATTTTGGCGCGAATTTCTTTATTTCGTTTCTTTTAAAAGGGCCTGCGTTGAGCATTATGTAAGGCTTGTTGAATTTGTCCAGAATAAATGAAAGTCCTATGCAGCTTGAAATGCAGTCTCCGTCCGGCTCTTTGTGCCCCGCAATAATAAAACTGTCATGTGAATCTAAAAAATTTTTGAATTTTGAAATTTGCTCTTTTGAAATAAGAATCATATTTTCCTGCCTGAAATTAAAAAAGACCTGACCCTGAAAATTTCAGAACCAAGTCTCCTTAATGAAATATTTTGCTACTTATTAGTTTTTTCTAGTAGTCAAGAGTAAGCGAGTCTGCGTCAGTTCCGTCAATCTGCATTCCGCTAGGAGCAATTGCCCAAAGTGAATTGAAGCGGTTTGTTGGAGCTGTAATCCATACTTTTAGGAATTCACCGTTCTGGCTTATTACTGTCATGTATGGAGAAAGACCTTTTGGCATAGTCCTGAAGTTAAGCTTTCTAGCTCCGTCTTCATTTTTGAACCATTTTTTGGGAAGAACCGCAGTTCCAATGTCTATGCCCTGTTTTTCGTAAAGCACAACATAAGCGTCTTTCTGGTCATAAATTTTGAAAATTCTTACATTCTGATAAGAAATTGTAGATACATTGTCTCCGTGATTCCATACAGGCTGCTTTGTCTGCTCGTTGTTTTCCTGTGAAACTGCTGGCAAAATCATTGCAAGAGCAAGAACTGCCGCGGCAAAAAATTTCTTCATGAATTCCTCCGAATTTATTCTATTAGATAAGCGCGAGCATAATGGCTTTTATGGTGTGCTTTCTGTTTTCCGCCTGATCCCAGACTTTGCTTGCGCTGCTTTCGAAGACTTCTTCTGTAACTTCCTGTTCTTTTACAGCAGGAAGGCAGTGCAGGAATATAGTTTCAGGCTTGCCAGTTGCTTCCATAAGCGCCTTGTTCACTTGGTATGGCTGAAGCAATTTTACGCGCTCTTCTTTAAGCGATTCTTCACCCATGGAAACCCAAACATCAGTATAAAGGCAATCTGCATTTTTGACAACTGAAATTTTATCGGAAACAGTTATTGTTGCTCCGGATTCTTTTGCAAACGGCGCGCAGATTTCCATTATTTCGTTGTCAGGCGAAAGTTCTTTTGGCGCAAACACGCTGAAGTTGATTCCGAATTTAGAACAAATCAGCATAAGGGAGCGAGCCATGTTGTTTCTTCCGTCTCCGCAGAAGCAAAGCGAAAGTCCTTTTAAATGCCCGAAATTTTCCTTGAGCGTCATAATGTCCGCAAGAACCTGCGTAGGGTGGAAGTCGTCTGTGAGTCCGTTTATAACTGGAATTCCTGAGTATTTTGCAAGGTCTTCAACATGGGACTGCTTGAATCCGCGGAATTCTATTGCGCTGAACATTCTTCCAAGAACTCTCGCTGTGTCCTGAACGCTTTCCTTTCCGCCGAGCTGAATATCGTCAGTTGACATAAAGACAGGATGACCGCCTTCTTCGCCGAATGAAGTTTCAAAAGAAGATCTTGTGCGTGTTGAGCGTTTTTCAAAAATAAGCGCGATTGTTTTTCCTAAAAATCTCTGGTGGACTTCGCCTGCATGGGACTCTTTTTTTACCTGAAATGCCCAGTCCAAAATCTGGCTGATTTCCTCCGGCTTCCAGTCTATCCAGTTTAAAAGGCTTCTTCCTTTGAAAGGGCTTTTGAATTCTTCTGCCTTCATCTTGCTTCCTCCGTTTTGCATTATGATTATAAGATTAATTTTGTATAAAATCAACTGTTTATGCAAAATTGTACAGTTTTTGTGTATATTTATACATCTTTTTTTTATTTTATGCTGAAATAAGTTGAATCAAGCTATTTAACATAAATAAAAAAAAGCACCTCAGAAAACTGAAGTGCTTAATTCTATAGTGGCAATAGGGATCGAACCTATGACACATGGAATATGAGTCCATTGCTCTACCGACTGGGCTATGCCACCACGAATAAACAGACTATAGCACACCACAAAAAATGTGTCAATAGAAGTTTTCAAATTTTAGCAGATTTTTGAAAAATTTTGTTTCAGCTAAGAAAATCTATATTATTCATAGAAGAAAAAGCGTTTGTATAGCTTTTTTTTGCTCAACAAGTTGCACAAAACAATGCATTTTTCATTTGACAAAAGTTTTGAAAATTCATATATCTATTTCAAATGACAAAGGATTTGACAACAGGAAGCCCTATGCGGCTGATTTTAGGATTTTCGGTTCCAGTTTTCTTTGGATATTTGTTCCAGCAGTTCTACAATCTTGCGGACACGGTGATTGTAGGCAAATTCCTTGGAGTTTCCGCGCTGGCTTCGGTTGGCTCTACGGGAGCGGTCTGCTTCCTGATTATCGGGGGCTGCATGGGAATCTGCAACGGCTTTGCTATTCCTGTTTCGCAGAAATTCGGGGCAAAGGACTATGATTCCATGCGCAAGTTTATCGCAGGCGGAGTCAAGCTTACAGCCGTTATTGCCGTTCTTGTTACGACTGTTACGGTTGTTTTCTGCAAGCCTCTTCTCGTTCTTATGAAAACTCCTGCGGACATCTTTGACGGCTCTTACGGCT
>CAVKBG010000011.1:39962-51073 GCA_963654755.1 Desulfovibrionaceae bacterium | reverse complement strand
CCTGCCCAAAATTCTTTGCAAGGGGTGCTGACATGCACACGTCAGGGGGTCTGCCCAGCGTTAGTCAGAGGGTGTTACAAGAACACGAAAGGAGGTATGACGTGTACAGGGAAGGATAGGTTGCAGTTTTAAGCTATTAGAGAGTGAGATAGAAAATTCAAATACTGTTTTATTGACAAATCGGGAATTGAACTTCATAATATCTGAAGTATGATTTACAGAAATTTTGGAATTCAAGTAAAGAAAGCATTGAAGTATTTTCCATGTGTAACTTTAACTGGTGCTCGCCAGACTGGAAAAACCACGCTTTTGCGTTCTTTGTTGCCGGAATATAATTATGTTTCTCTCGATTTGCCGAGCATTGCGGCTCTTGCTGATGAAACTCCTGAAGTTTTTTTTGAAAAATATAAAAGTCCGCTTATTGTTGATGAAGTTCAGTATGCGCCTAAACTTTTCAGGTTTTTAAAGGAAAGACTTGATATTGAGCGGCATAATATGGGGCAGATTGTTCTTACTGGAAGCCAAAAATTCGAACTGATGAAAAATATTTCAGAAAGTCTTGCTGGAAGAACTTGCGTAATGGAACTTGAAGGGCTTTCTTGGGCGGAATATAAAAATGCTCCATGTTTTTCGGATGAAAATTCGGCTGATTTTGAAACTTTTATTTTCCGCGGCGGATTTCCGGAGCTTACACGCGAACCAGATTTTCCGCTTGATATGTTTTTTTCAAGTTATCTTGCGACTTATCTTGAACGCGATGTGCGTCAGCTTGTCAATGTTTCAAATTTGCGGACTTTTGAACAGTTTATTCGTCTGCTTGCAGTTCGGAACGCTCAAATGCTGGATATGGCTGAAATAAGCAATTCACTTGGCGTAAGTTCAAAGACTGTTGCTTCCTGGCTTAGCGTTCTTGAAACTTCTGGGCAAATTACTTTTTTGCAGCCGTGGTTTGGCAACGTTGGAAAACGAATTGTAAAAACTCCAAAAGTTTATTTTAATGACACTGGACTTTTGTGCTGGCTTTTGGGAATTGAAAAAGACAAGCTAAAAACTTCTCCCTTTGCAGGAAGCATTTTTGAAACTGCGGTGTTTGCTGAATTAAGAAAAAACAACAAATTAAATGGAAGCAAAAAGCAGATTTATTATTACCGTGATGTTTCTCAGACAGAAATTGATTTTCTTGAAATTGGCGCAGGTTGCCGTTTGATAGAATCCAAACTTACAGAAAATCCAAAGTCGGACGATGCCGCCGGAATAAAAAAGTTCTATGAACGTTTGCTTTCAATTCCCAAAATTCCTGTGGAGCTAGAGCCTCTTTCTTCATATATTGTATGCAACAGCCGTGAGAATTTTCCATTAAAAGTTGACATCAAAAATGAAAAAATCAAAGTCAATGTGGTAAATATAAAAGATTTGCTGTTAGATACCGTTGTTTTTTAAACAAATTTGCATTAATTTATTAGTTATGTCAGATTTGGAAATAAAAATCAGGAATTTTTTTAGGAAGCCTTCTTACGTTGTGGCGGTTATTGTAGGGGCAGTTTTGCTTGCGGCGGCTGGCTCTAGTCTTTTTGTTGTTGATCAGGCGGAGCAGGCTGTAATCACTCGGTTTGGAAGATATTATGCTACTTTGGGACCGGGACTTCAGTATAAAATTCCGCTTATAGACAAGAAATTTATTGTTCCGGGAAACAAAGTTGTCCAGACAGAGCAGTTCGGGTTCAAAACCACAAAAAGCGGCTCTATAAATCAGTATCAGAATAATATTACACGTGAATCAACTATGCTGACTGGCGATTTGAATATTGTGGATGTTGAATGGATTATTCAGTATAGAATTGTTGACCCGCGCGCTTGGCTTTTTACGGTTCAGGAAAAAGAGCAGACAATCCGCGACATAAGCCGTTCTGTAATCAACACTTTGGTTGGCGACCGGGCGATTTTGGATGTTATGAGCAGCGAACGAAGCAACATTGAAAATCTTGCGGTTTCCATGATGAACGAGCAGTTTTCGCAGCTGGGGCTTGGAATAAACGTTTTTGCGGTCAAGCTTCAGAATATTGTTCCGCCGGAAGGAGTTCAGGATGCGTTTGAAGACGTGAACAAGGCTATTCAGGACATGAATCGCTTTATAAATGAAGGAAAAGAAAGCTACAATTCAGAAATTCCAAAGGCAAAAGGCGAGGCTGATCGGAAAATTCAAGTGGCGGAAGGCTATGCGGCTGAACGTGTGAACAAGGCAAAAGGCGATGTCGCAAGGTTCAATTCAGTTTATGAAGAATACAGAAAAGCTCCTGCTGTTACACGGGAACGTCTTTACCTTGAAACTATGGAAGAAATTTTTGCTTCCGGCGCAGACAAGAATCCGGCTTTGATAGACAGCGGTCTTGACAATGTGCTTCCGTTTAAGAATCTTGGAGGAAAAAATGGCAAAGCAGAATAAATTTTATCTTAGGCTTGCGGCATTTGTTGCCGTCATTGTGATTTTGCTTGCGGCAGGTCCTTTTTACATTGTGAACGAAGGCGATCAGGCTGTTGTTACAAGATTCGGTCAGATTGTAAAGTCTTGCACTTCTACCGGGCTTTATTTTAAGGTTCCGTTTCTTGATGTCGTTACTTTTTATCCTGCAAAAATTCTTTCACTTGAAGGAGACCAAGCTCGCATTCCTACAAAGGAAAATCAGTTTATAATTGTGGACACTACAAGCCGCTGGAAAATTTCAGATCCTGCGTTGTTTTATCAGTCGTTCAAGACTTTGGATGCGGCGTACAACAAGCTCAGCGATGTAATTGACTCTTCAACAAGGACGATTATCACACGCAACCGGCTTAGCGAAATTGTAAGAAGCAGCAATCTTATCAACGAGGAAAAAGATGTTGCGGATTCCAATCAGCTTGCAGGAATTGAAGGCGAGGACAGTGCGGAAATTGAAGCTTTGGTGAATGTGAATTCAAATAACGAAAGTGTTTCTAAAGGAAGAAGCGCGCTTTGCCAGGAAATGGCTGACGATGCAAGAAAAATGGTGGGCGAATACGGAATCGAGCTGATTGACATTGTTCCGCGCCAGATAAAATATTCGGACGAGCTTACAGAAAGCGTTTACAACAGAATGATTAAGGAGCGCAACCAGGTGGCTCAGGCGTACCGTTCTCTTGGCGAAGGAAAAAAATCCGAATGGCTTGGAAAACTTGAAAACGAAAAACGCACGATAGAATCAGAAGCCTATAGAAAAAGCGAGGAAACAAAAGGAAAGGCGGATGCGGAAGCTGCGGCGATTTACACTCAGTCTTACACGCGCGATCCTAAATTCTATGAGTTCTGGAAAAGCCTTGAGTCGTACAAAAACACAATGAGCAATTTTGATGTTACATACAGCACAAAAATGGACTACTTTAAATATTTGTACAGTTCAGATGGAAAGCGTCAATGAGTTCCAAAACAGTTTTTCTTCAAGGCGGAAAGATTTTTTTAGACAGCCGGATGTCTGGCAATGTTTTTGTAAAAGCCGGATTTGCCGGAAAAATCAGAGAAAACGGGCTGCTTGCTGAGTTCAATGGAAAAACTTGGAATTTTTCTTTGTGGAATTTTGACGGCACAGTTTCTTCTGCGGATTTAAAAGAATTTGCGCAAGGCAAAGATGAAACTGTTTTTCTTGAAGGCTCTTGCTTTGAAGGCTTTGCGCTTAGTGAATGCTTTGAATCCTTGGAGAAAAAAAATTCTATAAAAGCCTGTTCACTTGTCTGCAATGCGCTCGACTCTTTGGATGAAAGCAAGTTGCCTATTTCTTTGGTTGGCGCGGGCGGAATTATTGTTTCCGAGGATTTTTCTAAAGTTTTATTTTTGCCTAAGAATTTGCTTGAAGCGTCTTTGACTTCGCTTGGGGAGGAAAATTTTTTAGAATTATATGGAAGCTATTTAAATCCTGTATTTTCTGGAAAAGCTGCGGTTCATTTTTTGCAGGCAGCGATTGTTTACAAGTCTATTTGCGGAAAATTTCCATTTGCTGAAAAAAATGCTCCAGCAAGGGAAACTGACATCCGGGATTTAAATTATTGTCCGTTGCGCTATGCAGTTTTTGGAATTGACGAAAAAATTCTTTTGTTCACAGAAAATGCTTTTGCAGGCAAAGTCTGCTCGTTCCCCAAAGAAGAATTTTCCGCGCTTGAATTAAAACAGCCTTCTTCATCAGATTTGGAAAAGTTCAATGCTGAGTCCCAAAAATTTCTTTTGCGCAAAGAAAAGAAAATCCGTGCAAAAAGATGGCTTAGGGCAAAATCCACGGCGATAAAAATTTGCATTGCGGTTTTTATTTTTGCAATTGTGGCTACGGTTTCGCTTTATAGAACTTTTTTGGAAAAGAGGACGACAAAAGGCCTGACTTCGCTTCAAACTGTGGAAATGTACTACAGCGCGGTAAATTTGCTGGACTTGGATTCAGCGCGGGCAAGCTCTGCAAAATCTCTTGCTGGCAGAGTAGACCGGCTTGCAAATATTTTTGTTACAGGAAAAACAAGTTCAATGTACAATGCCGGCAACGACCTTGTTCCGCCTTCTGTCTGGCTTGTAAAAAATCAGCTTAGCCACAATATTTACGGAATTTCAAATTTCACAGTTGACGGAAATCCTTGCAGAACTTTTTTCAAAGGTCAGCGCAGAAAAGAAAATCCAGCTGCTATTACGGAAGAAAATGGGCAGAAAATTTTCCCTGGAGAAAAAAAAGAATATCAGGTTGAATTTTTTATTTTTGATTCGCTTGGAGAAGACAGCCTTTGCGTTTCGCTTCAAAAAGAAAAAGTTTCCTTGGAATTTAAAAAAGACCGCTGGATTATTTTTGATATTCAAACTGAAATTGAAAGCCGCTTTTTGAAATTCAGCGAACTAAAGGCGGAATATTCTGCTGCAATGGAAAACTGTGGCGGCGACATTTTTACCTGCGCTTCTGTTTTGCGCCAAAAGTACGATTTTATTCCTTCAGCGCAAGAAATCAAGGATGCTGAAAAATATGTGGAAGAGCAGAGCCTTGTGTTTTTAAAGCCTGCCGCTGAATAAAATGACAGTTTTACGTTTTTTGTCATATTGACTTTAGAAAACATTCACGATATTATAAGAAGTCAGTTGCAAAAGTTTGCTATTTGAAACTGGCTTGCAATAAAACATCGTTTTGTTTTTTGGAGGAAATATGGCTTCTAATTATAATCTTGAAAAACAGCACGCAAAGGGAAAATTTCACGCTATTGAAAGAATCAACAATCTTTGCGACAAAGACTCATTTTATGAAATTTATTCAGCTGCGCGTCATACTTGTACAAGTTTTGGAATGGACAAAAAAGAAATTCCTTACGACGGCGTAATTACTGGCTTTGGAAAAATCAACGGAAAAAAAGTTGCCATTTATGCTCAGGATTTTACAGTTCAGGGCGGTTCGCTTGGAAAAGTTCACGGACAGAAAATTGCGGAGCTTATAGACAAGGCGATTATGGCAAAATGCCCGGTTATCGGTCTTAATGATTCAGGCGGAGCGCGTATTCAGGAAGGTGTTGATGCTCTTTGCGGCTACGGTGAACTTTTTTATCAGAATGTGCGCGCGTCTGGAACTGTTCCGCAGATTTCAATTATTGTAGGACCTTGCGCTGGCGGTGCGGTTTATTCACCGGGAATTACTGATTTTATTTTTGCAGTTGACACAATCAGCCAGATGTTTATCACTGGACCAAAAGTTGTAAAAAGCGTTCTTTCACTCGATATTTCCGCGGAAGATTTGGGCGGCGCTTCCATTCATGCGCAGAAAAGCGGCGTTGCTCATTTTAGAGCTTCCTCAGAGCCTGAATGCTACGAAGCTGTAAGAAAGCTTTTGGATTACATTCCGCATTATTACGGCGAGGAAATTGTCGCTGAAGCAAAATTCAAGTTTGACGAAAAGAAAAAGGCAAAGAAAATTGCGGAAGCTCTTCCAGAAGAAAGCAAAAAAGGCTACGACATCCGCAACGTAATTGACTGCGTTGTTGACGATGACAGTTTCTTTGAAGTTATGAAAGAATTTGCTCAGATGGCAGTTGTCGGCTTTGCAAAAATTGAAGGAAAATCTGTTGGTGTTGTTGCAAACAATCCGGCTGTCTGGGGCGGACTTTTAAACTGTGATGCTTCTGACAAGATTGCGCGCTTTGTTCGTTACTGCGATGCCTACAACGTTCCGCTTGTTACTTTTGTTGATGTTCCGGGATTCTTGCCTGGTCCAGATGAAGAGCAAAAGGGAATTATCCGCCATGGAGCAAAAGTAATTTACGCATACAGCGAAGCGACTGTTCCAAAAGTTACAGTTATTACACGCAAGGCTTACGGCGGAGCTTACATTGCAATGTGTTCAAAGCATCTTGGCGCGGACTTTGTTTATGCTTGGCCAAAGGCTGAAATCGCAGTAATGGGCGCAGAAGGAGCTCTTGGAATTCTTTATGCAAAGGAAATGAAAGATCCTGCTCAGGCTGCCCTTGTTGCCCAAAAGTCTCAGGAGTACAAAGATACAATTATGACTCCGACAATTGCGGCTCAGCGTGATTACATCAGCGAAATCATAAATCCTGAAGAAACAAGACAACGTGTTGCCCGCAGCCTTGAATTTCTTGCTCAAAAAACACAGAATTCAGCTCCTGCAAAAAAACACGGAAATATTCCTCTCTAATAAAAAAAGTCCGTGGCTCATTTTACAGGGCTGCGGATTTTCTGTTGACTGATTTATTCATTTTTGCTAACATTCTTTCACTTGCCAACTTAGCTCACCTGGTAGAGCAGCTCCCTCGTAACGAGCAGGTACTCGGTTCAAGTCCGGGAGTTGGCTAAAGTATAAGACCACACTCAAAATTAAGTGTGGTCATTGTTTTTTATGTAAAATATGAACCGAGTACCGGAGCGAATGCCGACCAAGTGGGAGGAAAAGTCGGCAAGGATGCCGACGTAAGTGAGTGAAGGCGTCCGTAAGGAGACGGCATGGAAGCCGGCGACTGGAGGAATCGAGTTCAAGTCCGGGAGTTGGCTAAAGTATAAGACCGCACTTAAAATGAAGTGTGGTCTTTATTTTTATGGAAAATCTGAACCGAGTACCGAAGCGAACGCCGACCAACTGCGGTTTTTATTTTTTCCAGTAGGCTGGTGTAAGGAAAATAAATACTGTAAAAAGCTCCAAACGGCCGGCTATCATTGCAAAACTGTACCACCATTTTACAGGGGCAGCGAGCCAGCCGCAGTTGTTGCTTGGTCCCAACGCTCCGAATGCAGGTCCGCAGTTTCCAACCATTGTAACAGCTCCTGTAAATGAAGTCTGCATATCAAGTCCAAAGAGCGAAGTAAAAAATGCGGTCAAAATCACAAAAGAAAAATACAAAAAGAAAAAAGCCGAAACTGAAAAAACGACATCTTTTCTTCCTGCCTGCTGATTTAGCCGGATTGAAAAAATTCCATGCGGATGAATCATTTTTAGTATTTCATTTTTGAACTGTTTGTAAAGCACGACCCATCTTATGACTTTTATTCCGCCGGAAGTTGAGCCGGACATTCCGCCTATGAACATGAGCATTAAAATTACAATTTGGCTTGCGCTTTTCCAGTCTGTGTAGTCGGCTGTGGAAAATCCTGTTGTGGTTAAAATACTTGCGGTTTGAAATGCTGAAAATCTGAGCGACTTAAAAAATCCGCCGTAAGAAGAAGCCTGAACAACTGCGATTGCGGCAATTGAAATAACGTTTATCCAGATGTATGCTTTTAGCTCCGAGTTGCATTTTATTTCGCTGAAATTCCGTGTGAAAAAATAATAGTAAAGCGAAAAATTTATTCCGGACAAAAACATGAACACAAAGCAAATCCATTCGATTGAAGCGGAATTGTATGCGCCGATGCTTGCGTTCCGTGTTGAAAATCCGCCTGTTCCCAAAGTTGAAAATGCGTGGCAAAGCGCGTCTATAAAATCCATTCCGGCAATTTTTAAAAGAACAGTTTGAACGAGCGTCATTCCAAGATAAATGAACCAAAGAATTTTTGCCGTGGTCGTCACTTTTGGCGTGAACTTTCCTTTTTCAGGTCCTGTGGTTTCCGCCTTTATAAGCTGAAATCCGCCGACTCCAAGAACTGGCATTAGCGCAACCGTAAGCGCGACAATTCCCATTCCGCCAATCCAGTGCGAAAGGCATCTCCATAAATTTATGCTGCGCGGAAGTTTTTCAATTTCGGAAAGAATCGTTGCGCCTGTTGTTGTGAATCCGCTTACGCTTTCAAAAAAAGCATCCGTGAAATTTGGAATTGCTTTGCTAAAGTAAAGTGGAATTGCTCCGAATAAACTTGCGGAAATCCAGGCGAGCGCAACGGCTGCAAAACTTGATCTTATTGTAAGCCTTGATTTTTTATTGCGGAAAAAAAACAGCGTCATTGCGCCTAGAATCAAACTTGCAATCATCGGAATTAAAAAAGATGGAATTACAAAATATTCCTGGCAGAAAATTGCCGCGGCGATTGGAATTGAAAATGAAAGTCCGACTATTGAAATTATAAAAAAAATTATTCTGCAAACTGTAAATGCCATTGAAAGTTCCTATTTGCTGAATTTTTCCAGAATTTTTTTGTCTCCAGTTTTTTCTATTATAACCAGATGGTCGCCAATGGAAAAAGTTGTGTTTCCCTGCGGAAGTTCAAATTTTTCGTTTCCAATTTTCTTTACGAGGAGAATCAAATATTCGCCGGGACTTGCAATGTCTTTCAGCTGCTTGCCGATAAATTTGCTTGATGAAGGCAAATCGCATTCCACAATTTCAAATGCGCCGTTTGAAACTGTATGAATTCCTGTTACCGATTTTCCGTGCAGATGGCTTATGATTGAGTCAACCAAAGTGTCCCGCATAGGAATTGCAACGTCGATTCCAAGTTTTCTGGCAATGTTTCCGAACTGGGATTGGGCAACAAGCGCGATTGTTTTTTCCACGCCGAGAGATTCAAGGTAAGCGGAAACAACCATGTTCAACTCGTGATTGTGCGTTGCGCAAATTACAAGGTTGTACTTTTGAATTCCTTCTTCTTCTATAAAAACATCGTCTGTGATGTCCGCGTTGAAAATCTGCGCCTGCGGAAATTTTTTTTCAGCTTCCTTGCAAAGATTTTTGTCGCTGTCTATGATTGTGAATGTCTGCGAAATATTTTTTGTTCCACTGAAAATTTTTCTTAAAAGTGAAACCTTGTCTTTTTCTATAATTTTGTCTGCAACGATTGTTCCGATTCTTCCGATTCCAACAAGCGCGATTTTTTTTATTGCGTCTGTTTTGATTCCGCAAAGTTCAAGTATGAACGGAATGTTTTCTTTTTCAATTATGATTCCGATTCTGTCTCCTGCATTTAAAATCGTTTCGCCGGAAGGCAAGGCTGAAATCATGTTGTCTGAATCTTTTTCCTTTGTTTCTTGATAAACTATAAGAAATTTTTTGTCTGTAAGCGAGCGGATATTTTTTAATGCGGCTCCATCGAGTTTGCTTCCTTTTTCAATTTGAAGCGCAATGATTTCAAAATCGCCGTTTTCGCCAAAATCGACAATGTCGCTTATTGCTCCGTGCTCAACAGCTTTTACAATTGCCTGAGCCGCTTCTACATCGGGATGAATCATGTAGTCAATTCCGTAAAGCGGACGATGATTTCCCTTGAAAGTTTCCGCGTGCTGGCGAGCTGTTGTGTTTGTGTTCGCATAGTAAGCGTAATTTCTTACACGCGCAATTTTCAGTACGTCTGGATAAACGGCGTCCACAAGTGAGCAAGTAATCATGTTGATTTCATCGCTGTCAGTCAAAGTTACAAGCGCATCCATTTTTCCGATTTCAAGTTCTTCCAAAACTTGAAGATTGTTTCCGTCCGCATTTATAACTTCGCAGTCAAGACGATTGCTTACGTGCTCAACAATGTCTTCGTTGCTTTCGATTATTTTTACAATGTTGCCTTCGTTTATAAGGCGTTTTGCCAGCTGAACTCCAGTAAAGCCTGCGCCGATTATCATTATGTTCATTTTTTTAATTATACATGAAACTCCGCGCTGTGTTCAATCTAAGAAAATGACGAAAATCAAAAGCTGCTTTTTTATAGACAGAAAAATCAAGATGAACTAAAATGCTAGCGTAAAATTTATTTTAGGAGATTTAAATTGTCAATTTTTCAAGGAATTGTTTTGGGAGTTCTTCAGGGCGTTGCTGAATTTCTTCCGATTTCTTCTTCTGGGCATTTGATTGTTGCGCAGAATTTATTTGGACTTGAAGAAGTGCCGCTTTTATTTGATGTTTTTCTTCATGTTGCAACTTTGCTTGCTGTTGTTTTGTATTTTAGGAAAAAAATATGGGAACTGATTTGCAGCTTTGCAAGAATTTTTGTTCCTGTAAAAAATCCTTCTGATGCCCAGCTTGAAAAAAAATCCGAGAACACAAAATATATTGTTGCCATTATTCTTGCGACTTTTGTTACCGGCGTTCTTGGTGTTTTTTCTTCAAAAGTTATTTCTGAAATTTCTGTAAAAGTTGTTTGCGCAGGATTTGTTGTTACTGCCTTACTTTTGATTTTTTCTTCAGTTCTTGAAAAAAAACATTCACCTTCTTCTGAAACTTCTTTGAAATCTCCGTCTTGGAAACAGTCTTTGGCAATTGGATTTGCGCAGGGAATTGGAACTTTGCCTGGGATTTCAAGAAGCGGCTCAACAATTGCGGGCGCTCTTTTTTGCGGAGTTAAGCGGGACGTTGCCGGAGAATTTTCTTTCATCGTTTCTATTCCAGCGATTTTGGGCGCATTTATTCTTGAACTGAAAGATTTGGGTGAAGTTTCGTCTTCGATTGGAGTAGAGCCTGTTATTGCAGGTTGTGCGGCGGCTTTTGCAAGCGGATACATTGCGCTTTCTTGGCTTATGCGGCTCATAAAAAAAGGCAGGCTTGAATGGTTTGCCTGCTACTTAATTCCAGTTGGAATTTTAGGAATGATTTTCCTTCACTAATATTTTTATTCCTCAATTTTACTGGAACTATTTTCATTGTCATTCCCGCACTTGATGCGGGAATCAATGTTTAAAAAGAGATTCCCGATTGATTTTTTTTAGAAACATCGCAGA
>CAVKBG010000011.1:0-39823 GCA_963654755.1 Desulfovibrionaceae bacterium | reverse complement strand
TCAAAAGTTGTTCCGTAAGCAGAGCAGGCTAAAACGCGTCCGCCGCTAGTTACAAGTTTTGTGTCTTCTGGGCTTCGGCTTCTTCTGTTTTCCATTGCTCCTGCTATAAAAACTTTTGCATTGGATTCATTTACTTTTTCTTCATTAATTATTATGTTGTATCCTTTTTTGTAGGATTTTGGATAACCGCCGCTTACTGCGACTGGAGCAACTTGGTATCCTTTTTTCCATTCAAGTTTGAAATCTTTTAAAGAGCCGTCAGTTATGGATTTGCAGAGGCTTGCGAAATCAAAGTCCATGAGCGGAAGCACAGCCTGTGTTTCTGGATCTCCAAGGCGCACGTTGTATTCAAGGCATTTTGGCCCGTCTTCTGTAAGCATAAGACCAAAGAAAATAAATCCGCGGTAATCGTAATTTTCTGCCTCAAGTCCTTTTAATGTAGGCTCAAGAATATTTTTTTCAAACTGGGAAATTATTGCTGGAGTTGCGTCATCAACAGGAGCAATTGCGCCCATTCCGCCTGTGTTCGGACCTTTTGCGCCATCGAAAAGCCTTTTGTGATCTCTTGCGCTCAAGAATGGAAGTATGCAGGATTTTCCTTGCTCTGAAAATTCTTTTGTAACGCTTACTGCCGCAAGAATTGAAATTTCAGTTCCGCGAAGATATTCTTCAATTACGAGTTTTTTTCCGGCTTCACCAGCGATAGAGCCATCCATAAGCTGCTCGACTGCGTTTTCTGCTTCTTCCAAAGTTTTTGCAACCACAACGCCTTTTCCAGCTGCAAGTCCGTCTGCCTTTACGACAATCGGCGCGCCTTGTTCTTTTATGTACGAAATTGCTTCTTCTTTTGAAGTGAAAGTTTTGCTTTTTGCGCAGGCAACGTTGTATTTGTGCATGAATTCTTTTGCAAGATTTTTGCTGGCTTCAAGTTGTGCCGCTTGAAACTTTGGTCCTACAACTGGAATTCCTGCGTTCCAAAATAAATCTGCAAGTCCTTCTGCAAGCGGATTTTCCGGCCCGATAACGGCAAGCTCACATTTGTTTTCCTGCACAACTTTTATGTATGCGTCGTTTCCTGTAATGCCGTTAAGATATTCACATTTTGAAAAATCAATATTTTTGCATTTTTTTTCAAACGCTGTTCCGCCATTTCCTGGAACGCAAATTACTTCTTCAACAAAATTGCTTTGTGCTAATTTCCATGCAATTGTATGCTCTCGTCCGCCGTTTCCTACAACAATAACTTTCATAGTTGCTATGATAATTTAAAAATCAAAAAGTTACAACATTGAAGAATTTTCGGCGGAAAAGAATTCAGAGTTGCTTAAAAAGATTCAAGGCGAACTAAAAGTTGCTCAAGTTTTACAGCGTAGCTTTTGTCTGCTGCCCAAGTTCCCGCAAGTCCTTCTATTGTCGGGGATTTTCCGCGCGGATTCACATACTTATACCGAGTATCAATGCATTCGTTGTTCAGCGGAATGTCTTTTGTCGCATAAGCGTGAAGATGCTGAATGTGCGCTCTTACTCCAAGCTGTTCCGTTGCAAAAGTTTCGCCCGGATGTTCCGCATCGATTGCGCCAAGTCCGCAGTAGTTGTGCATTTGCGGCGTAACAAGATTTCCGAATCTTAAGAAGCCTGTTTCAAGGCACATCTGGACAAAAGCGCAGTCGCTGTTTATTCCTTCCGCATTTGCTTCTTCAATGTAAAGAGCTGCAAGCCGTGCGACTTCTTTTTTATCTGCTGAAGGATTTGCGCTCATAAAAAAATTGTAAAGCTGTTTTTCTGACTTTATTCCCTGGTCAGAAAGGTTTCTTGAAATTTCTTTGTGTCCTTTTGTTGAAACGCAAGAAACAGCTGTCAGCAAAATGCAAAATATAAAAATCGGCAATTGAAATTTTTTCATGTTTACGAAATTGTTGTTCCTATGTAATTTTTTCCATCAAGAACCGCTTTTATATTCCCGATGTTTTTTCCGCCGGCGCAAATAACTTTTAAGCCAAGCTCCTGTGCTTTTTTTGAAGCGATTGGATCAAACGGACAGTTTTTTCCCGGAATCCATTCGTCTCCAACCATTTTTCTAAAGTCGCTCCAAGAAATATTGTCGATTGGTTTTGCGTCAGGATTTTTGCGCGGATCGTCTGTGTAAACTTTTTCGATGTTTGAAAGATTTACAACTGTGTCTGCTTCAAATCTTTCTGCAAGAAGAACTGCGTCGTTGTCTGTTGAAAATCCAGGTTTCCAGCCGGAAGCAACAAGAATTCTTCCTGTAAAGTCGCTGACTTTTGTAGGATCTGTTACAACATCTTGACTGCACAAAGGTCCGAATACAGTTTTTAAAAGCTGCGCGTTGAGCCGAGTTGCCATTATTCCAATCCAGTCGCAGGCATAGTTGAGTTTTTCTGAATCTTCGAATGCTGAAAGTTTCTTTTGGTTTTCGTCAAATTTTGCAGAAACCGCTTTGTATGAATTCTGATAGTTTCTTGCAGGTCCGCCGCCGCCAGCTACAAGAATCAGCCGAGCATCTTTATTTTCAGAAAGCCAGGAGCAAATCATGCTGCTGAATTCAAAAAGAAAATTTTCGTCTGGTTTGTCCGGCGCAATTATTGAACCGCCTACGCTTAAAACTTTTGTAGTCATTTTTTTCTCCGTATATTTTTTAGTAAATTCCTTGAATAACAGGATTGTTCCATAAAGAACTGTAGCTTGAAGTTTTGTCTCCAGCTTCTTCCCATAAAGATTGTAAAGCATAAGTGCGCGGTCTGTAAACAATTTTGCTGTTTAAAGACGATTGCTTTATCTGATGCCAGCCTCTGCTGAATGCGATGTGCTGATTGTCAAGATTTCCAAAGAAAAATTCTTTTGGGTCGACTATTTCAATAAATGAAGAAAATGAAAGTCCGGCTCCAAGCGAAACATCAACTGGCAGCCATCCGTATCCTTCAAAATAAATTTCTGTCCACCAGTGCGGAGTTACATTCGATTTGTCTTGCGCAAGAATTCCCGCCACTGGAACAGAAGGAATTCCTGCCGCTCTGCACAAAGCTGTGTAAAGAATTGCAAAGTCGTAAGCGTCGCCTTTTTTTCTGCGGATTAAATCAAGCGGCGAAATATTTCCTGTGCGGATTTTTTCAGAAACTTCATAATTTTCCGCCATAAAATTGTAAATGAGTTTTGCCTGCCTGTACGGATTTTTTTCGCGCCCGACAATCGTTTCAAGAAGCGAAGAAACTGCTTTTGAGTCCGACGGAACACAGGCATCTGCGGAAGTATTTTTTGTGTACAAAATTCCGCCTTTGTCTTTGTACTGCCCCAAATTTCTTGGATTGAAATTTCCTTTTATTCCAAAAGTGCTCACAATAAATGTCTGGCTGAATCTTTGTTTGTTGTTTGTAATTTTGTTCAGCTGCTTGTTGTGAATTATGTCAAAAGTGTCGTCAACTATAAACGGCTCAGGGTAAACTTCATTCAATTCAACAAAAGGCTGAAACGAAGAAACTGCGGGCTTTGGAATGTAAAGCAAAATCGAGCTTTCCTGAGAAGCAACGTGATTTGAAATATCGGCGGCAATCTGAATTACGTAAGTTCTTCTGTTTGAATATTGTTTTTTTCCGTAAGGAAAATTTACATTGATTTTTTTTGCCGCGCTTGTTCCGTGCGGAGTTTCTATAAAAATTGAACCGCTTGAAGCTCCGTCTGGAATTTTCACAGAAATTTCAGAATCTGTCCAGGCAATGTAGTCAAAATCGGTTTCGCTTGCCGGAATGAAAATGTTGTTTTTGTCCTGATTTTCATTTTGCTCCGAGCTATGCAAAGATGAAGTTTCGTCCCGGTTCGCTGTAAAATAAACTTTTGATTTTCCTTTTGAAGTTCCGAAATTTGTTCCGCGGA
The DNA here is from genome assembly GCA_963654755.1 of Desulfovibrionaceae bacterium. Taxonomy (GTDB): domain Bacteria; phylum Spirochaetota; class Spirochaetia; order Treponematales; family Treponemataceae; genus Treponema_D. The sequence goes on along the minus strand of CAVKBG010000011.1, from coordinate 35,935 downwards.
TTATTATTGTCTGCCCGGTTACTGCGCTTTCTGCGGAAATTGAAGCGATTACAGGCACTGATGTTGCCGCTGGCGCAATTGCCGCAACTGGAATTCCGTTTTCATTTGCAAAAAATGCCGGCTCAGATTTTCCTGCGGAAGTTCCTACGATTACGAGTCCGTCCTGCGCATTTGGCGGAATTATAAATTTGATTTTTTTGTCTGACCAAAGCGAATATCCGCTTGCAGTAATTTTTGAGCCTGCGATTTCTACGCTTGAAGTTCCCCTTGAATCTCCAAAGCCGCTGCCTTCTATTGTCATTTCATCGCCCGGCGAGCCAATCATCGGAGTAATTGAATCTATTACAGGCTTGCGTTTTACGTTGCGTCCTAGAATTCCCAAAACAAAAATTGCGGAAGCAACAACAATTATCCAGCTTATTGTTCTTGCCAGCGGAGAACTTCTAAGGAGATTCGCATAAGATTTTAAAATTGCCAATTCATTTTCCTGAGTTTAAATTTGAAAAAGGGTAGGAAACATGAAATGCAAATCCGTTGTTTCTGTCTTGCTGCTCTGAATTTTCGCCCTGCGGATAAAAAACATCGTAGCTTTTTAGCGAAGGAATCAATGCGATTTTCTTGAAATTTGATCCGCCGATTATGAGAACAGGAACTGCCGAAACTGAATTTGAAGAAACTGGCAATGTGTAAAAGTTTTTGTCTGAATTGTCAGAAGCTAAAATCGAATTCAAAACTGAAACATCGATATTTCCGTCGGAGCTAACCTGATTTGCCGTTGACGAAATTGAAGTGCGCGCTACAGGCTGAAATGCGGAAACTTGTCCTTCAAACGGATTCGCTTTTTTTGCGCTTGGAATAACGAAAGCAAAAACTGCCGCCGCTGCAATTCCAGCTGCAAAATATTTTATGCCGCTGCTTGGCTTTGGAAATTTAAATGTATTTTTTCCAGCTTGAGTAACTTTTTTGTAGGAAAGCCGCGCTTCAAGCCTTTGAAAACTTGAATCCAAATCTTCCTTTGAAAAATGAAAGGACTCTTTGTCTTCAGCAAAAGCCGAATTAAGCGCGAGGAATTTTTTCAGCTTGGCGGAGCATTTAGGGCAGGAATTTACGTGCGCTTCATATTCAGCGACATAATTCTTGGGAAGTTCTCCGTCTGCATAGATAGAATGAATGTCATCTTCAGGACAAGTAAACATCTTCTTCTCCTATCAATTTTAGTAATTGTGCCTTTGCCCGGAAAACCCGCACCTTTACATTCCCCTCTGTGATTCCGAGCTGGCGGCCAATCTCCTTGTAATTCATATCGGCATATTCTTTTAGAATAAGCACTTCTTTTAAATTGTCAGGAAGCTTGTTTAAGGCTTCGAGCGCAATTTTTTTTGCTTCCTTTTTTAAAAGCTCAGTTTCGCCGCTTTCCATTTGCTGACGGCCTTCATAAAGCGCCTTGTGGTAAGCGTTCGCCTCTCTGACTTTCCGTTTTGCATAATTCAACGAAGCGTTTTTTACAACTCTAATCAGCCAGAAAACTGCGTCATTTATAGAAGGAAAAACCATTGCTTTTTCGTTTGCCTTTATAAATGAGTCGTGAACCAAATCTTCTGCGGCTTCTTCATCTTCTACAATTTTAAACGAAACTTTGAACAAAAGTTCCATTGCAGAGTCGTATAATTTTCTAAAGTCCTTTGAATCCGCGCAATTTATCAAGCCTGATTCACTTTTATTAAAAGAAAACACAATAAGTCCTGTTTAGTTACATTTTTTCTGTTTTTTTAAGAACGCTTCCAAACTGCTCCATTTGGCGTGTCTGTTATGACGATTCCGCGAGATGAAAGCATATTGCGGATTTCATCGGCTCTTGTAAAATTCTTTGCTTTTTTCGCTTCAACTCTTTCTGCAACAAGCGCGTCAATTTCCTGTGCTTCTGGATCTCCTGAATGGTCTGGAACAGAAGCTTTCTGCTCTTTTTCCTGTTCGTTAAGAAACTCCGCGGCAGATTTTATAAGATTCAAACCAATTACGCTGTCCATTCTGCGTACAAGCTCAAGCGATTCTTCAGGCTTTAAAGAGCCGTCTTTAACTGCTTTTTGAATGCAGCTCAGTGCAACTGGAGTTGAAAGGTCGTTTTCCAAAGCGGCTTGGAATTTTTCAATATATTCCTTTGCTTTTTCAGACAAATTTTCAGTTTTGCAAGCTTCGCCTTTTGCATATACTTTTGAACAGTTCAGGGAATCTGCGCCGCCTGCATTTTGAGCAAGCCGGGCAACACGTTGAACAAGAGCGGCCCTTGAATTTTTTGCTGAATCCATTGCGTCCCAGCTGAAATAAATTTGCTTGCGGTAATGTCCTCCCAAAAGGAAAAATCTGTAGTCAAGCGGATTATATCCTTTGTCTATTAATGACTGAAGCGTCAAAAAGTTACCGTGGGATTTTGACATTTTTTCTGCCTGACCAGATTCTGCGGCTTTTTTGTCTTTTGCAATAACAAGGAATTCGTTGTGCAGCCAGTAGTTCACCCATTTGTGGCCGGTTGCGCCTTCTGACTGGGCGATTTCATTTGTGTGATGAATCGGGATGTGGTCGATTCCGCCTGTATGGATGTCAAAATGCTCGCCAAGGTATTTCATGCTCATTGCGGAACATTCAATGTGCCAGCCCGGATAGCCTCTTCCCCAAGGTGAATCCCAGGTCAGGGCCTGATTTTCAAATTTTGATTTTGTGAACCAAAGCACAAAGTCGTAAGGATTGCGCTTGTTCTGGTCAACTTCGATTCTTGCTCCGGCTTTTAAATCGTCAAGGTTCAGGTTGGCAAGTTTTCCGTAGTCGGGATAAGTTGTTACGTCGTAGTAGAGGTTTCCGCCGGACATATAGGTGTGTCCGTTTGCTTCAATTCTCTTGATAAGCTCAATCATGTCCTGGACGTGTTCTGTTGCCTTGCAGACAACATCCGGCCTGATTATGTTCAGCCTGTCGATGTCCTTGAAAAATGCGTCCGTGTAGAATTTGGCTACTTCAAGAACCGACTGATGGCGTTCCTGCGCTGTCTTGAGCATTTTGTCTTCGCCTTCATCAGCGTCTCCTGTAAGATGTCCGATGTCGGTTATGTTCATCACGTGCTTTTTGTCGTATCCGAGGAAAGTGAGCGTGCGGTCAAGCGTGTCAAGAAAAACGTAGGCGCGGAGATTTCCGATGTGAGCGTAATTGTAGACGGTCGGTCCGCAGCCGTAAAATCCCACAAAACCTTCGTGAATCGGAACGAATTCTTCTATTTTGCGGCCCATTGTATTGTACAATCTCAACGCCATTTTTTTCCTCCATTGAAAAATCTTATGCGCATTGTAAAGTGCTTGTTTCCACTATCGATTTTTTTAATTTTTTTCTATAAAATGAAATGCAATGACTAACAGAATACGCAAAATAGTTGAAAATATCAAGAACTTGTACAAAGGACGGCTTTTGCCTGACGAGCAGATGAGCCTTCACACAACGATGAAAGTCGGCGGAAATGCTGAGCTTTTTGCTGAGCCGGAAGATGTTTTTTCACTTGCGCTTGTTGTTTCAGAGTGCAAGAAAAATTCCGTGGATTTTTTTATTCTTGGCGGCGGAAGCAATTTGATTGTAAGCGATGAAGGATTTTGCGGCGTTATTATTTCAATGAATGCGTTTTCTTCCATTAAATTTGAAAATGAAATTGTGGTTTGCGGTTCTGGAGTTGAAACTAGCCGTGCCGTGGAATTCTTTGCGGAAAACGGAATTTCTGGAATGGAATCTTTTGCGGGGCTTCCCGGAACTTGCGGCGGAGCTTGCTACATGAATGCCCGTTGCTATTCGAACGACATAAGTTCAAAAATCGAATTTGTGGAATATCTTGACTTGGAAAATTTTGATGAAAATTCCTATAAATTTCTTGAGAAACATATAAAAATGTATCATAATAATAAAGATTGTGCGCAGTGGGCTTATAAACATTCGCCGTTTATGGAAAAATCCGTTGTTATAACAAAAGTTGCTTTTAAAGCGGAAGAATGTCAGCCTGAAAAAATTTCTGAACTGAAAGCTGCGTGCGAAAATTTTATAAAAGACAGAGAACAAAAAGGGCATTTTAAAGCTCCGAGTTCTGGAAGTGTTTTTAAAAATAACCGGGATTTTGGAGAGCCGAGCGGAAAACTTATTGATGAAGCCGGCTTGAAAGGCGCAAAAATCGGCGGGGCGCAAATAGCTCCGTGGCATGGAAATATAATTATCAACACAGGAAACGCAACTTGTTCCGATATAAAAAAACTTGTTCAGCTTGTGCAAGAAAAAGTGAAAGAGCGGACTGGTTTTGTGCTGGAATGTGAAGTTGTTTTTGTTTAGAAGGTGGTTTGAAATTGCTTCAGCTTTCATTTGTGAATTTTAAGCAGAACTCATATATCCTTGTTGAAGGAACTTCTGCAAATGACAGATTTTTTATTATCCAAAGCGGAAGGGTAAAGTGCTTCAATGAGGTTGCAATTCCGGGAACGACTCCTGAAGTTTTAGGTCCGGGCGACTTTATTGGGGTTGTTTCCTGTATGTCTGGGCACGGGCAGACTAAAAATGTTGTCGCATTGACTCCTGTAGTTGCAATCATGGTTCATAAAAGCCAGTATCCAGAGCTGATTATGAAAAACACGCCAGTCGCCATGAAAATTGTTCGTTCTTTTGCCCGCGACATGAGAATTGTAAATGACCAGCTTACAAAACTTACGCTTAAAAATATTATTTTGGATTCACCTGAATCTCTTTTTTCAATAGCGGAATATTACGAAAAATCAGGGCATTACAATATAGCTTTGTACGGATATTATCAGTATTTAAAGCAGTGCCCGACTGGAATCAACATTGAAAATGCCAAGCGCCAGTTTGTTCTTCTGCGGAAAAGAGCAAAAGCCGCTTACTTGGAGCCGTCAAACGAAATTTTCCGTGAGTATCCTGCCGACTCAATGATTTTTTCTGAATGTCAGAAAGGCGCGGATATGTTTATAATTCAGGAAGGTTCTGTAAGAATTTCAAAAGTTGTAGACGGAAATGAAGTTACACTTGCGCTTTTAAAGAAAGGTGATATGTTTGGCGAAATGGCGTTGCTTGAAAACAAGCCTCGTTCTGCAAGCGCAATTGCCCATGAGCCTTGCCGCCTTATGGTTGTGAATATGGCGAACTTTAATCAGATGGTTACAACCCAGCCGCAAATGATTTCAAAACTTACAATGATGTTTGCGGAACGTCTTTGGGCGATGCACCGTCAGCTTGCAAATACTCAGCTTGGCGATTTGAGGGAAAAACTTATTGACATAATTTCGCTTCAGATTGAAAAGCAAAAAGTTCCTTTCGTAAAAGGCAGCGTTTACCATTCCGGGCTTTCTTTGACGGACGTGTTTAAGCTTTGCGCAATTCCGCGTGAACAGCAAGGTGAAGCCTGCCGGCAAATTCAGTATGATCAGAACATAAAAATTGTTGGCGGAAAAATTGATGTGCCTGATGTTGAGGAGCTTATAAAACAGGCTGCGTTTTATAGAAAACAGAGTTCAAAACATGCGAATTAAAAGAATTTTTATCTGCATTTTTGCTTTATTTTTGGCTTTTCCTTTTTTTGCTGAAGATTCGCTTCCTTTTGGCTACCGCGGAATACAGCTTGGAATGTCTGTGGATCAGGTAAAAGAGGCTTTAAAAAAAGATTTGAATTTTGGCTACCGTGGCGACAGAGATGTTTCGCTTTTGCCTGGGGAAAACAGAACTTTAATAGAAACCGACACTTCAAAAAATGCTCCGTATTCGTTTCTTGACCGCTGCTGGTTTCAGTTTTACGAAGACAAGCTTTACACGATTACGCTGAATTTGCGCCGCTCGAAAATTGACCATTATTCTGTTTTTTCTTCATTGACTGAAAAATATGGAAATCCGTCTTCGCTTAATCCTGAAAAATCTGAATGGAAAGATGACAACGTGATTATGTCGCTGGAACGTCCGCTGACTTTAAAATATACCGACAGGAAAATTTTTGAAGAGCTTCAGTCAAAGGCTCTTGTAAATAAAAGCGTGGAAGAAATGGCGCGGGATGAATTTCTTGAAGGACTTTGATTTATGAAAAATTTTAAATTTTTTGTGATTTTTGCAGTTTGCATTTTTGTTCCATTTTTTGTTTCGTGCCAGAATAAAAAATTTAATCTTCCAGTAAAAGAAATTGAAATTTTAACTTCCGCAGGAAATTCTATTTTTGTAAAAGCTGAAATTGCGCAAAAAGAAGAAGAGCGCAACTACGGATTTATGAACCGCAAAAATATTCCAGAAGGAACGGGAATGCTTTTTGTTTTTGAAAAAGATCAGGTTTTAAGTTTCTGGATGAAAAACACGCCACATCCGCTTTCAATTGCGTACATTGATAGAACTGGAACAATTCAAAATATTTTTGACATGACGCCTTTTAGCCTTACGCCTGTAAAAAGCACTCGTTCTGTAAGATACGCTTTGGAAGTTCCGCAGGGCTGGTTTGAAAAAGCCGGAATAAAAACTGGCGATAAAGTTGCTTTGGATTAAAGCGTGCTAAATTTCTGCATCCAGTTTTGCTATTTGCGCGGCGGCAATTTTATCATCCGGGTCAATTTCAAGGACAACTTCAAAATACTTTCTGGCTTCTTCATTCTGATTCATTTTTAAGCACAGGCAGCCGAGGTTGCTTATAATTTTTGTGTTTTCTGAATCCATTGAAAGCGCGTCTACCAAAGTTTCTTTTGCTTCTTTTAATTCGCCTGTTTCCATCTGGCAGATTGCAAGCTCATTTAATGTGTCCGCGTTTTCATCTCCGCCTTCGCATTCTCTTGCTTTTAGGAATGCTTGCTTTGCGTCTTCAAATCGTCCAAGCCGCCTAAGTCCCCAGCCGAGCAAGAACCATGCGTTCCAGACAACAGGATTGTCCCTTATGAATTTGCGTATCTCCTCAAGTCCTTTTTCTTCCTGGCCTTCGGAAATCAATTTGTATGCGTCGCGGAATCTGTCGTTTTCCAAATTGCGGTTTGAAATTTTATTGATGATTTCCTGCGCGCGTTCTTTCTTGTAAATTCCGTTTTCGCCAAGCTCTTCGTCTTTTGCATCTGCGACAAGTCCTAGATAGCTTTCAAAGCAGCCTTTCGCTTCGCCGTAGTCACGTTTTTTTAAGTAAAAAAATCCGGCGTTAAAATATGCGTCTGGAATTTCTTCGTCGCTGTCCATTGCCTGCTTGTAGTAGTCAAGCGCGGCTTCATCGTAGGCATCTGCGTCTTCGTTCAGGGAATTGCGCCGGTAGCTGTCCGCTTTCTGGTCAAAGAAAATCGCCATATTCAGGATTATCGCCTTGTCTTGCGGGTCGATTCCGTTTACAGCCAGCCAAATTTCTTCCGCCAAATCCCAGTCTTCGTTGCGGGCTTTTAATATTGCGGCTTCTGCCAGCTCTTTTTTTATTCCGGGGCGGACATCTGTAATCAGCTTGCGGTAATATTCTGCATTTTCATTTTTTTTGTCATAGGCAAGAACTGTTAAAATTCCAGAAAGAATTTGCTCTTCTGAAAGTTTTGCCGCGTCTTGTTCAACTGGATCTTCTGGATTTTTTTTCTGAACAGGCAGCGGAATTTCAGGGTCGATTTTCATTGCCTTTGGAGAAAGCACAGAGCCTTCCGGCAACTTTATAAAATAGATAGAATCCAGTGAATTTGTAGAAACCATTTTTTTCCTTGCTAAAATTATGTTGCTGAATTTTCCGGCTGAACTGGCTCTGAAGGCTTTGGCTCTTCCGCAGGCTGAACATCTTCAAGTTCTCCGGCTGTAAATTTATTGTCCAGTTCTTTGCGCTTGGTGTTTGCAATGTATTTGTTTATGTGGACTTTATACGCAAGGCTTATTGAATCTTCCGCAAATTTTATGCTTGCTGAAATAATGTCTTTTCTGCCTTCTATAAAATCTGTTCTGACAATAATTCCGCGGATTGAAATTGTTTCGTGAGGATCTTCAAATTCAAGCTGAATAAGAGCTTCCTTGTTTATAAGGAATTTTGCAAGTCCAAGCAGAACAACTTTTGCGCCTCCAAATGACAAATCCTGCAAAATGCAATGGCGCGGAACGTTCTGTATGTAAATTACAATTTCCTTTTTTTGAAGCCCGAGTTTTCGCATTGATTCCTGAGTTATGAGAATGCGCTCTTCTTTTCTTCTTGCCGCATTGGAATTAGCATCAAGAATGTTGCCAATCATCAGAATCAAGTCGTCCGGCGGCCTTTGCGTGTACTGAATCGTAATAATAGAAAGATCCGTGCTGTTCATGTACGGTTCAATCAAGCAGACTTTTGCCGTAACAAAGAAGCTCATCAGCTGACCGTCTGGCTGGTAAAAGCAAAATCTTAAGCTGACTGGCGGCGCGGATTTGTTTGAAAGCACTGCATAGGCTCCGCTTTTAGTTCCAAGGATTATTTTTGCCTGATTGAATGATGTTGAATTTATAATACAAGGCCATTGAAGTCCGCTGCATTTTATATAAACCTGGCGCGGATCCATTTTTAGAGTATGTATTATTTCCTTTGAAAAGGTGATTTCTGTGTCTTTGTAATTTTCGTAATAGCGATTGATAGCCTGAGCTGTAACGATTGCCATACATCAATAATAACTCATAATTCTTCTTTCAACAATAGAAAATATTAAAAAAATGTTATGAAAGGTTTCGCGCTTATAAAAAATCTCTATTGAAATTAGTTTGAAAGTTTTATATAATTTTTGAACTAATTTATATCCCTCACCGCGGCAAAAATTGGTGAGAAAATCACCATGGTGAATAGGAGTAAAAATTATGGCAACTAGAAGAAATCCTCGTTTTAAGGAATGCAGAAGACTTGGTGTAAATGTCTGCGGACACCCAAAGGCAATGAACAGAGCAAATGATCCTGCTTTCAAGAAGTCAAAGAAAACTTCTGAATACGGAAAACAGCTTTGTGAAAAACAGAAGGTAAAGGCTTACTACGGAATTCTTGAGCGCCAGCTTCGCCGTTATTACGACATCGCTTCAAGAAAAGAAGGAAAGACTGGTGAAAACCTTATCGTTGGTCTTGAAACTCGCCTTGACAACCTTGTTTACCGCATTGGTTTTGCAAATTCAATCCGCATGGCTCGTCAGGTTGTTTCTCATGGACACGTTCGTGTTGATGGCAAAAAAATCAACATTCCGTCTTTCCAGGTAAAACCGGGTCAGGTTGTAACACTTTGTGAAAAAGCCCAGAAAAATGAGCAGTTCAAGACAAGCTTCCTTAATGGAAACCGCCGTCCGCTTGCTTATATTGAAGTTTCAGAAGAAGCTTTCTCTGGAAAACTTATCATGATGCCAAAGCGCGAAGAAATTCCTGTAGAAATCAATGAACAGCTCGTTGTTGAATTCTACTCTAAATAATTAGATTCCGCTTTAAAAAGAAAGTCCGCTTGTTTTCAGGCGGATTTTTTTTGTTTAAATAACCTAAATGTCGAATTTTGATATTTTAATGTCATTTCTGTATTAAACAGTTTGTCATTGCCGTGCTTGACACTGCGATGTTTGCATAGCAAACTCGGTTAGCAATCTTGCCAGCGGATTATCGGGGCTAGCCCGATAATGACATAAAATTATAAAACTAGAAATTAGGGATAAATATGTTTTTTTATCTTTAATATTCGCACACGGAGCAGAAAAGTCCGTTTTTTATTACGATTGAATAAATGAGCATATAAAGGTAGGTTTCTTCAAGGGCTGTTCCTGTTTCCCTGATTGAAATGTCGGTTGCGGAAAGAAGCGCAAGGACTGAAGATGCGGCTCCTGCTGTCCAGATTTTTGCTGCCTTTGAATATTTTTCCTGATTTTTTTTGCTGGAAAAGCCTGATGATTTTAGCTCTGAGTCGGCTGGTGATTTTCCGCCTGAATGAAGCGAATGCCACAGCCGCAGCTGCCTAAAGCAATATGTAAGCCCGGCAATTAATGCGATTCCGTTTGATTCTTTTGTGGCGCGGATTTTCTGAAGAATTTCCAAAGAGTTTTCAAAACGCTGCTGGGGACTTTTTGAAATGTCTGCCATTGAGTCAAAAAGTGTAAATGCGTTTTCTTCTCTGTTGTGCGAAAGAATTTTTTCTACATCAGCGGAAGTGATTGTTTCGCCTTTTTCAAAGCAAAAGAAAAACCTTGAGCATTCAGCCTTGAGGCTTTCCGTGTTGTTTTCGACCATTTCAAGAATTTGCTCAACTGCGTCCGGCGCAATAGAAAATCCGTTTTTTCTGAAGAAACTTTCAACCCACTGAGGCTTTCTGTTTTCAAACATTTCCCAGAAAATTTTCTTGTGGCTGGAAGGAACTGCGCTTTCAATTTTTTTGTCTATGGAATTTTCTTCGGAAATTAAAACAAGCGTGTTTGGAGAATTTTTAGAAGCCTTTATCCAGGAAACAAGAGATTCGATGTCGCTTTTCTGTTTTATTTGCTCTGCATTTCTAAGTGTTATAAAAAGCGCCGGAGAAAAAAGGCTTGCATTTTGAAGCTGGGCTACAATGTCTTCAATTCTTACATCGGCGGCGTAATATTTATATTGCTCAATTCCGTTGTTTTTCTTTGAGGCTGCATCCCGTAAATTTTCTATTGCTTCGTTTTTTTCACCGGCTTCTGGACCTGTAAAAAGATAGACTTCTGTTTCTGCCATTCTAGTATGTTCTTACAAGTCCGACCATTATTCCTGCAATCTGAACATCGCGTGTGTAAATCGGCTGGAAATCTGGATTTTCTGGCTGAAGTCGGATTCTTTCTTCTTCACGGTAAAATCTTTTTAATGTGATTGCATTGTTTACAACGGCAACAACAATCTGGCCTTCTGTGGCGATTTCTGCCTGCTCGATTATCGCAAGGTCGCCGTCAAGAATTCCTGCGTTTGCCATGCTTGCTCCGCGGACGTGAAGTGCAAAGTAACTTTTTCCTGGGCGAACAAAAGGCTCTGCGATGTTTACATATCCGTCAAGGTTTTCCTCGCAAAGAAGAGGTTTCCCTGCGGCTACAGTTCCAAGCAGCGGAATTTTTGCTAGGAACGGCTTTGTTTCCCTTACAAGTCCGTCGTCTTTTAAGACACGGATTGAGCGTGAGCGTTTCTGGCACTGCGAAAGATAGCCTTTTTTCTGGCAGGCGGCGATATGGTCTTGCACGGCCCTAAGTGAAATTCCGAAGTTTTCTCCAATTTCGCGTACAGTTGGAGGATAGCCGTTTTCTTCTGTAAAACGCGCTATAAATTCCAGAACTTCCTTTTGCCGGTCTGTAAGATTTTTCATCGGCTACTCCTCTTCAAATTTCGCTTCAAAAAGATTGAAAATCGCTTCGGCAGCTTCTTTTTCGTCCGAACCTTCAGCCTTTAGAGTTATGTTTGTGTTGTATCCAGCCGCCATTGTGATAACGCCCATTATTGACTTGGCGTTTACAGTGGTCGAGTCTTTTTCGAGGATTATTTCGGATGAAAACTTGTTTGCTGTCTGGGCAATTAATGCTGCAGGTCTTGCGTGGATTCCTGCGCGGTTTCTAACTGTAAGAATTTTTTCTGTCACAGTGGCACTTCCTTTGTTTTTATTTTTTGGACTCAATAAGAGTCTTCTTTTCCATAATAATCTCTCTGGGCGGCTCCAGTTTCTATCCAGCGCAAAATATTCTGGTTGAATTCCTGCGCGGAATAATAGCCCATAGTCTTTAATCTTTCATTCATTGCGGCGGCTTCGATTATAATTGGAAGGTTTCGTCCGGGCTTTACAGGAATTTCTATAATCGGAATTTTTACGCCCAAAAGGTCTATAAAAGCTCCCTTTGTTCCGATTCTGTCATAGACTTTTGTCTGGCTCCAGGCTTCAAGCTTTATGACCATCTGAACTTCTTTTTGTTCACGGATTGCTCCGACTCCGTAAAGCTGAGCGATGTTTATAATTCCAAGTCCGCGGATTTCCATGTGGTGGCTTATAAGTTTGTTTGCTCCCTGCCCGATAATTGAGTTTCCGTTTACGCATCTTATTTCAACAATGTCGTCCGCAACAAGCCGATGTCCGCGCTCAACAAGTTCAAGAGCGGTTTCACTTTTTCCAACGCCGCTTTCTCCGATAAGAAGAATTCCAACGCCGTAAACTTCTACAAAAACTCCGTGAAGCGTTTTTCTTGGCGCGAAAATATTTGAAAAAACTCTTAAAAGCCGCTGTGAAAAATCAGTTGAAATCAAATCAGTCTGAAGAACCGCGCACCTTGAGGATTCCGCAATTGAAAGAAAAAATTCCGAAGGCTCAATGCTGTGGCTAAAAACTATGCAGGGCATTTCGTAAGTAAAGAATTTTTTTATAAGGTCGAAATTTCCTTCAGATTCAAGCTTTCTAAGATATGCGGATTCTCCTCTTCCGAAAAGCTGGACGCGCTCATAAGCAAACGATTCGTAAAATCCGGAAATTGCAAGTCCCGGGCGGTTTATGTCGGAAACAGTTATTTCCCTGTAAAGTCCAGACCTTCCCGCAATGCACTTCATGTTCAGCGAGTCCTGGCCTTTTAAATCCAAGTCAAGAAGGTCTAATACTGTTATCTTTTTTTCCGACATATATATAGTATACAACTATGAATAAATAAACTCAATATGGAATGACCGATGAAAAACAAAAAAACTGAAACTGAATGGTTTGAAAACGAAGATTTTTGGCTGAACTACGGCCCGATTATGTTTGACGGGCAGCAGTGGGCACAGGCGGCAGGAATTGCAAAAAGCGTGATGAATCTTGCGGAACTTGACGAAGGAAATTCTGTGCTGGATGTGTGCTGCGGACCTGGAAGAATCAGCGTGGAGCTTGCGCTTCTTGGACTGAACGTTACCGGCGTTGACATTACTCAGCCGTTTTTGGATGCGGCATCTGAAACTGCGCAAGACGAAGGCGTTCAGATTGAATTTATAAACAAGGACATGAGAGCTTTTTCTTCACGTAAAAAGTTTGATGCCGCCGTGAACATTTACAATTCATTTGGCTACTGCGACAAAATCAGCGACGACATGAAAATCCTTAAAAAAGTGAATGCTGCCCTTAAAAAAGGCGGAACTTTTGTCCTTGAATGCATAAGCCGCGAAACTGCCGTAAAATATTTTACAGAAGGCGAATGGTTTGAACGAGCTGGAATGACGGTTCTTACTGAATTCAAAGTGCAAGGTGCATGGGAAGGCTTAATTTCAAAATGGATTTTGATTGGCAAGGACGGAAAACGAATTGAGCACGAATTTGTTCAGCGTCTTTATTCCGCCGCAGAGCTGCGCGACATTCTTTGCAATGAATGCGGATTTTCTTCTGTGCAGGTTTTCGGAGGTTTTTGCGGCGAGCCTTACGACCAAAACGCCAAGACAATGGTAATTGTGGCAAAAAAATAATTTTTCAGTTTGCGCAGTTCATTTTTAAAGATGCCCTTATTGTATAGGTCTAAAAAAGGTTATAAAATACGGACTTATATATTTTCACGGAGGCTTTTTTTATGGAAGGCGATATTACAGCCCGGATGGGAAATCTTGTTATTCAAATCGGAGTTTTGCTTTTTACTGTCCGATTTTTTGGATTTCTTGCCAAGAAGATTAGGATTTCATCGGTTCTTGGCGAGCTGATTGCCGGCGTTGTTATTGGTCCTTATGCTTTGGGCGCGATTCCGCTTCCTGGGTTTCCGTCTGGAATTTTCAGCCTGAATTCTGTTTCGCTTGCTGTAACTCCTGAGCTTTACGGTTTTTCTACTGTGGCTTCTGTTATTTTGCTTTTTGCTTCTGGTCTTGAGACTGACCTTGCGCTTTTCTTGCGTTATTCTCTTGCTGGCGGCGTGATTGGCTTGGGCGGAGTTGTTGCTTCGTTTCTTTTGGGCGATATTGCCGGAATGATGCTTTTTGGCTGCGGAATAATGGATGTAAGATGCCTTTTCCTTGGAATTATGTCCACAGCGACTTCTGTAGGAATTACGGCACGCATTTTGTCTGACAAAAAGAAAATGGATTCCCCGGAAGGCGTTACGATTCTTGCGTCGGCTGTTTTTGATGATGTTCTTGGAATTATTCTTCTTGCTGTTGTAATGGGAATTGTCGCGGCTCTAAGTTCTGAAGGCGGACAGGTTTCAATTGACGGCGTTAAGATTCTTTTGATTGCTGCGCGCGCTTTTGGAATATGGCTTGTGTTTACCGCAGCTGGTCTTGTTTTTTCAAAGAAAATTGCAAAGTTCCTAAAGCTCTTTAAGCATTCTTATGATTTTTCAATTTGTGCTTTGGGAATTGCGCTGCTTCTTGGCGGCTTCTTTGAAAAGCAGGGACTTGCAATGATTATCGGCGCGTACATTACAGGACTTTCGCTTTCTGCAACTGACATTGCGGCGATTATTCAGGAAAGAATCCACGGACTTTATAAATTTTTTGTTCCGCTGTTTTTTGCTGTAATGGGAATGATGGTCAATATGCGCGAGCTTATGTCCAAGGAAGTTCTTGCGTTCGGCGCGTTCTACACTTTGCTTGCGGTTGTTGCAAAAGTTGTTGGCTGCGGACTTCCTGCTCTGGGATTCGGCTTTAACTTGAAGGGAGCTTTGAGAATCGGCTGCGGAATGATTCCTCGTGGCGAAGTTGCTCTTATTATTGCGGGAATCGGTCTTACGGCTGGAATTCTTGATGAGCAGATGTTCGGCGTTGTTATTCTTATGACTCTTGTTACAACTTTGTTTGCGCCTCCTCTTATTGCCGCATCTCTTTCTATAAACGGAAAGGGAACAAAAAAAGAAACACGTTCAACAGACAACGTTGCATTTACTTGGGACTTTGGCTCTGATGAAATTGCCGACCTTGTAATTGATATTTTCTTAAAAGATCTTAGAAGCGAAGGCTTTTATGTTCAGATGATGAATATTTCCGACGGAATTTCGCAGGCAAGAAAAGACGGAATTTCTCTTTCAATTACAGAGACCGAACATGTTGTAAAAATTGAAACGAGTGCGGAAGATTCAGGCTTTGTGAAAAACGCAATGTACGAAGTTTTAATCCGCCTTGGAAATCTTGTTCAGAATTTAAAGGAAAATTATGTTCCAGAAAAAATAAATTTCTTTGACCAGAGTGAAGTGAGCCGCACAAGTTCCGACATTCTTAAGCTTTTTACGCCGGACGCTGTTTCTGTGGATTTGAAGGGAACTACAAAAGATCAGATTCTTCAGGAAATGGTTATGCTTCTTGCAAATTCCGGGGCTGTGCGCAACTGGGAAACTGTTCTTGCTGATGTCCGCGAGCGTGAAAATATTATGAGCACTGGAATGCAGCACGGAGTCGCTTTCCCTCACGGAAAATCCGACGCTGTTACTCACACTTGCGTTGCCTTGGGAATTAGCCGCAATGGAGTGGATTTTGATTCTCTTGACGGTGAAAAGTGCAAGGTTTTTGTTATGATTGTTTCGCCGAAAAAAACTTCTTCGCCGCACATGCTTTTGCTTTCTTCCATGAGCTACATTCTGCGTGATGAAAAAAATGTTGAAGAGCTTTTGAAATGTCCTGACGCAAAATCGCTTTTTGAAAAAATGAAGAAATTTGCCGCGCGGAAAAATAATTCTTAGAATGAATAAAATTGCTTGTTAATCCGGCATTTTTTTGTTTTTCTTAAGCAATAAAGTTTTTATCAGAAAAAATCAGGCTGCCTAGTAAAGTAAAATTTATTAGGCATTTTTTTTGCAAATGAAAAGAGGACTTTATGGCAGAAGAAAACAATGACGAGCTTTGGGCAGTTCCAGAATCAGAAGAAGAAAATACTTTGGATTCTGATGAAGTTTTGCAGGCGGCAAAAAAAGCGTTTGGTATTTCATATTTTTTTCCGTGGCAGAGAATTGTAATTGCAAATATTTTGGATTCAGCAAATCCGCGAAATGATGTTTTAAAAGACGATGTCTGCTCGAACGGACGGCAGATTGTTTTGCTTCCGACTGGAGCTGGAAAATCGCTTTGCTTTCTTGCTCCGGCTTTGCTTTTAAATAAACCCACGCTTGTTATTTATCCTTTGCTTGCGCTTATTTCAGATCAAAAAAGAAGAATGGATGAAGGCGGACTTGACTGCGTTGTGTTTCGCGGCGGCCAGACTGATTTGGAGCGTGAGGAAAATTTTACGCGAATAAAGAACGGCGCAAAAGTGATAATTACAAATCCAGAGGCGTTGCAAAATCAAAATCTTTTGGAACGGCTTTGCACTTTTGGAATTGTTCACATTGCAATTGATGAGGCGCATTGTTTAAGCGAGTGGGGCGATTCCTTTAGACCTGCGTATTTAAATCTTGGAAAAGTTATAAAAAAAATTAATCCGTCGGTTGTAACTGCTTTTACCGCGACTGCTTCGGAAAGTGTTCTTGCAAGAGTTTCTGAAGTTCTTTTTGATGGTGAGGCGAAAATTGTAAGAAGCGAAAGTGACCGCCCGAACATCCATTATCAAGTTGTAAAATGCTATGCGAAAAAACGGACTGCCTTTTTGCTTGCGCTGACTGAACAAAAGCCGCTGATTATTTTTTGTGGAACTCGTGCAAAATCCGAAGACATGGCAAGAGAACTTTCTGCTTACTGCGGAAATGACAAAGTGAAATTTTATCATGCTGGAATGACCCGCGAAGAAAAGCAAAAAGTTGAAAAATGGTTTTATCCGAAAGACGATGCGATTTTGTGCTGCACTTGCGCTTTTGGAATGGGAGTGGACAAAAAAAATATTCGCACTGTCATTCATTTAGAACCAAGCCCAAGCGCGGAATCTTATATTCAGGAAGCCGGTCGCGGCGGAAGAGATGGAGAAATTTCAAATGCGATATTGCTTTGGAGTTTTAATGACCACAAAAAATTTTCAGCAATAAAAGAAAATGACAGAAGAAAAGTTATGCAAAAATTTGCAGAAAGTAAAACTTGCCGCCGTCAAATTTTATTAGATGCGTTGGGCGGAGAACAGGCGGCGTGCGATGGCTGTGATGTTTGCTCAGGAAAATCAGATAAAAAAATTGCGCTTGATGCGAAAATTGTCCTGAACCTTGTAAGAAAAAATCCAAACCGTTTTACTCAAGATGAATTGAATCAAGCGTCAATGATTGCCTTGAATAAAGCGGCTGGAAAAAATTGTTCGGTAAATATTTATGAACATTCAGATACGGATGAAATTATAAGTCAGCTTAAAATGCAAAAAATCATCCGCATAAGAAAGTTTCCGTTTAAAGGTCTTATTGCTCCTGCTCGCCAAAATTTAAGGTTGTGTTTTCGCCAGTTATTGCGAACCAAGCGGAAGGATTTTCAATCCAATATTTTTTGAAGACATGGAGAATTTCCTGCGCGGAAGTTTGCTTGATTTGTTCCAGTTGCTTTAAGTCATAGTCAATGTCGTTGAACTGAATCAAATTGTAGCTCAGTATTGAAACTAATCCTGCGCTGGTTTGCTGGCTTTGGTAAGTTTGATTTATATATGAATTTTTGTAGCCTTCCAAATTTTGCTCAACTGTTGAAAATTCATAACTTCCGTCTGCATTTGTTTTTTCTACGATTTTGTCATTCGCCATATATTTTCTTGCTTCTTTCATTGCTTTTTCAAAATTGCTGAAATCAGAAACTTTAAATAAATGCTCAATTCCGTAAGGTGCTTTTGAGCCTATGACGTAACTCTGCGGAGAATAGCAAATTCCGTAGTGCTCCCTTACAACGTTGAAAAGAATGTCTGTGTAAATATTTCCCGCAAGCACGCATGGAATAAAATCAGGCTCTGTGTTTGCAGGGGATGCGAAAACTTTTGTAATGTATGCCGTTCCTTCTGCTGACGGATGACGAAGCGTAACCGGCGCATTTTTTTGTATGCTGATTGGCTGTATATTTTTTCTTTTTGTTTCTACATTTGAAAATTTTAATTTGCCAATTGTGGTGTTCAGTTTTTTAATTAAAAAGTCTGAATTGATTTTTCCTGAAACAACAACAGAAAAATTTCCGCTTGCCAAAAGCTCTTTGTGGTAAATTTTTAAATTTTCTATTGTAATGTTTTTTATTGAATCTGGAGTTGCAAAAGTTTTTGCTTCATAAGGATGGTCTTTGTAAAGTTCATTTGAAATTGTGTAAGCCAAAAAAGATTCCGGGTCGTTGAAAATTCCTTGGATTCTTTGGCGCAGACCGTTCATTGTGTTTTCATATTCATTCTGCTTAAATGTAGGATTTAAAAATCCGTCCATAAAAACTGGAAGTGTTTTTTCAAAATGCTTGTCCATTGCATTTAAGCAAAGCGCGCTTCCAGAAAGTTTTGAAAAATATCCTATGCTGGAATTTGTGTCGTATGAAATTTCTGTACGTTTTTTATATGAGAATTTTTTTGAAGAATCCGCCATAAAAGAAAACAATGTTGTTTCCATGCCGGATGTTTCGGGTGTAAGTTTTTCAACTCCGCCCGGACAAAGAATTGCAATGGAAATAATTTTGTCGCTTGTGTTATTTATGTAAACAGGAATTCCGTTTTTCAATTTTTTAATTTCAATATTCCGCTTTGAAATTTTACTTTCAGTTTTGCTTGGCTGATTTTCTTGCGGAATGTAAATGTTTTTTTCTTCTGCAAATTTGTAATTTGAATTTTGAACTGGTTCTTTTAATTCAAATTGTTTTTCCTGCCACCATCTTTTTTCATCTGAACGGATTTCGTTGAATCCTGCGCTTTCAAAATTTTCTTTTGTGCTTTTGTAAATTTCAGGATTTAAAAGAACACTTACGAGCGGCTTTTTTTTTGATATATATTTTTCTACAATTTTTTTTACATCGTCCTGCGTAACTTTTGAAAGATTGTCGTAATAGCTGAAAAAATATTCTGCATTTGTATTTGTCCACCAGCTTCGGATGCTTGTCAAAAGTTCTGACGGAGTTTCTGTTGCTTGTATCTGGCTGTCTTTTAAATTCTCTATTATTTTTGACTTGTATGATTCTGTGAAAAATTTTTTTTCATTTGCGATTTTTGGAATAATTGAATTTTGAATTTCTGAAAGAATTTTTTCTGCTCGTTCTGGCAGCAAATTTTCTGGCTCCGTCACAATTGTTCCGAATTCAAAAAGTCCGTTCGCTCTTACTGTTGCATATTGCGCCCAGGAATTGTTGAAGTCTGGAATTTTAAATTCTGAATTTTTGTAAAGCGACTGAATGTATTCTCCGTTTGGCTCTGACAAAAGATACATAAGATAGTCCGCGGCATAAGTGTCTTGCAAATCAAAGTCTGCGTCCGGACCTCTGAACTGAATCATAATCTGCGCAAGCTCCTTTGTGATTTTGTCAAAAGGCATTACGCAAAATTGTGTGTTTTCAAAAGGCGCTTTTTTTTGCTGAATGGAATGCTCGATGTCTGAATTGTTGTTGCTCCAAGTTCCGAATATTTTTTCTGCAAGCTTGAAAGTTTCTTCAGGTTGAATATCTCCGCCAATAAAAAGAGCGGCATTTTTTGGAATGTAATATTTTCCTTTTATTTCTTTTAGCTGAATTGAAGTTGCATTTCTTACAGCGTCAAATGAACCACCGGAGTCAAGTTTGTATGGCGCATCTGGGAAAAGTTTTTTATTTAAATAGCTATAAAAAATTTTTGACGGATCTGATTTTCCGCCTTCAATTTCTGAAAGCACAACTTTTTTTTCATTTTCAAGTTCCTGCTCATCAAGAAGAGGAGAGCGAACCGCCGCATTCCAAAATGCAAGTCCTTCCTCAAGTTTGTTCGACGGCACTGTGAAAAAATAATTTACATGGTTTATTCCTGTTGTTCCGTTCCAGCTTGCAACTCCAAGATTTGAAAGCGCCCTGTTAACTGAAGCCGCATCTTTGTAAAGTTTGTTTCCCTTGAACATCATGTGTTCATACAAATGAAAAAGTCCTGCGGTCTGCGGCGTTTGCGTTATAGCTCCAGCGCGGATTGCAATTTCAATATAGACCAATGGAACAGTGTGGTTTTCTGCAGCAAAAACTGTAAGTCCGTTTTCCATTTTGTATTCATATAAATTTTCAACTGGAGTTTTTTCAGCGTGAATAAAATTCAGTGTAAATAAAAATACAAGTAATGAAATAATCTTAATAAATTTTTTGTTTTGTTTCATAAGTTTATTTCACTGAATTTTTGCTAGATTTTCAAGAGTGTTTTTTTTTGCGCTGAATAAATTTTTATTATGGAAGAAAAATGCCGTGGCAACGTTTTTTACCACGGCGTTTTTGTTTTAAATTACTGTGTAGCCAGCCTTTTTTACTGCATCTGCAATTTTTTTGTCATCAACTTCTTTTGAAAGTTTTAAGACAACTTTTCCTGTCTCGTGATTTGCTGTGGCTTCTTCAATTCCCTTGATTTTTTCAAGAGCTTCTTTTACGTGCGCTTCGCAATGTCCGCACATCATTCCTTCAACTTTTATAGTTTTTTCAACTGTTGGCATAGTAACCTCCTTTTGCCTTTTTAAAGATTGAAATTTATTTTCTGCTTTGGAAAATTTATACGGCTTAAAAAAATTCAGTCTAAGCGCATTTGTTACAACACAAAAACTTGAAAGGCTCATTGCCGCCGCCGCGAACATTGGATTTAAAAGAAGTCCGAACGCTTTGTAGTAAACGCCTGCCGCGAGTGGAATTCCTGCAACGTTGTAGAAAAATGCCCAGAACAAATTTTCATGAATATTTTTCAATGTCGCTTTGCTAAGCTGGATTGCCGCCGGAACATCTAGCAATGAATTTTTCATAAGAACAACTTGCGCGGAATCAATTGCAATGTCGCTGCCTGCTCCAAGTGCAATGCCAATGTCTGCGCTTGCAAGTGCCGGCGCATCGTTGATTCCGTCTCCAGCCATCGCAGTTTTTCCTTTTGATTTTAAAGTTGCAATTGTCTTTGCTTTTCCGTCTGGAAGAACGCCTGCGATAATTTTTTCTATGCCGGCATTTTTCGCGATTGCCTGCGCTGTCCTTTCGTTGTCGCCTGTAATCATAACTGGAGTTACTGACATTGCCTTTAACTGTGAAACCGCCTGCGCGCTGTCGTCTTTGATTTTATCTGCAACGCAAATCATTCCAAGAATTTTATTTTCCTTTGCGAATATAAGCGGAGTTTTTCCTTCGGAAGAAAATAAAATCGCTTTTTCTTTTATTGATGAAATGTCTGCATTTTTTTCTATAAAAAGTAAGTTGCCTGCAAAAAATTTTTCTCCTTTGATTGTGCATGAAATTCCATTTCCCGGAAGCGAAAGAAAATCCTGTGTGTCAAAAAGTTCTTCATTGGCAAAACTTGAATTGCTGTAAAATTTTAAAACAGCTTTTGCAAGAGGATGTGAGCTTTTTGATTCAAGCGATGCTGCAATTTTTATCAAGTCTTTTTCTGAAACATTATCTGCTGCAACAATGTCGGTTACTTCCGGCTCGCCTTTTGTTATTGTTCCGGTTTTGTCTAGCGCGACAATTTTTATTTTTCCAGTTTCTTCAAGCGATGTTGCGGTTTTAAAAAGAATTCCGTTTTTTGCTCCGACTCCGTTTCCGACCATTATGGCTACTGGAGTTGCAAGTCCCAATGCGCATGGGCAGCTGATGACAAGAACCGCAATTGCTCTGGACAATGCAAAGTTGAATTCCGAGCCACAAATCAGCCAAACAAAAAATGTTATTGCTGAAATTAAAAGCACGGACGGCACAAAAATTCCAGAAACTTTGTCCGCTGTTTTTGCAATCGGAGCTTTTGTTGCGGAAGCGTCGCTTACAAGTTTTATTATTTGTGAAAGAGCTGTCTCTTCTCCGACACGCAATGCCTTGCATTTTAAAAATCCGTTTAAATTTATTGTTGCCGAATATACTTCGCTTTTTTCAGATTTATCGACTGGAATGCTTTCTCCTGTTAATGCGGATTCGTTTACAGAAGATTCGCCTTCAATTACAATTCCGTCAACTGGAATATTTTCTCCGGGCTTTACAATAAAAATGTCGTCTTTTTTTACTTCGCTTATTGGAATTATAATTTCTTTTCCTTCACGTATGACTGTGGCATTTTCCGGCTTTAGCTTTATGAGATTTTTTAGAGCGTTTGTGGTTTTTCCTTTTGAAATGGACTCAAGCATTTTTCCGACTGTGATTAAAGTTACAATCATTGCGGCGCCTTCAAAATAGAAGTTGTCCATACATTTCATTACGCGTTGCTCATCTCCTTTTAAAACTGCGTCAGTCATGTCAAAAAGAACTACGAGGCTGTATGCAAATGAAACTCCGCTTCCAAGCGCAACAAGCGTGTCCATGTTTGGAGTTCCGTGAAGTAGTCCTTTAGTTCCGCTTATGAAAAATTTTCTATTGATGAATAAAATTATAATTGTAAGCAAAAGCTGAACAAGTCCCATCGCAACATGATTTCCGTTGAACCAAGCGGGAAGGGGAAAGTTGAGCATCATGTGGCCCATGCTGAAGTACATGAGAATCAAAAGAAAAATCAATGAAGTTGCAAGGCGGCTTTTTAAATTTTTTAGTTCTGAATTTTCTAGCAAAAGTTCCTGACTTTCTGAATTGCTTGATTTTTCACTGCCTGAAATTTTTGCGCCATATCCTGCTTTTTCAACGGCTTGAATTATGCTTTTTGCGGAAGCAGTTCCTTCCACTGACATTGAATTTGTAAGAAGACTTACAGCGCAAGATTCCACGCCTTTTACTTTTGTTACAGCTTTTTCAATTCTAGCTGAACAAGCTGCGCAGCTCATTCCTGAAATAAGAAATTTTTCCATTCAAACCTCCATGACTTGCAGACAAAAGTCAAGAATGAAATTTCCTTTTTATTTTGAAATAGTTTTTATAAATTTATATCCTGCGTTTTCAACAGCAGTTTTGATTTCTTCGTCTGAAATATTTCTGCTTGCTTCAAAGAGCGCAGTTCCATTTTTGAAATTCACTTTTTTTACAGAAAGCTCTTCAATTTTATTCAGCGAGTTCCATAGTTTTTTTGCGCATTCTGAACATTTCATTCCTTCTGTGAAAACTGCCTTTTTTTCAACAACGGGATTTGCAATCTGTTTTTTTTCAACTAAAGTTCCGCCACCACCTCCACAGCAAGAACCTTCGCCTTTAAAATGTTTTATTGAATTTCTTAGTGCAAATGCAAAAACTACGATTATGAATAAAACTAAAATTACGTTTATCATTTTTTCCTCCTAAAGAAAAAATTTATTTCATAAGCTTTTGAAGTGTGCGGACAAGCTCATCGACAATTTCTTCATCGCCGTTTTTGATTCCTTCCGCAACGCAGCCTTTTATGTGGCTTGCAAGAAGCTCTTTTGTGAATGAGTTGAATGCGGCTTGGCACGCTGAAACTTGAATAAGAATGTCCGTGCAGTATGCGTCATTTTGGAGCATTTTTTTTACGCCGTTGACTTGCCCTTCAATTCTGCTGAGTCTGTTTACAAGTTTTCTTAATTCCTCTTCCGGACGTTTTGTTGTCTTGTTTGCACAGCAGGATTTTTTTTCTTCTTCTTCCATTTCCATAATTTTTCTCCACTGATGAATTTTTTCTTATACTATACCACGCTATTGTATATGTCAATATACTGGGGAAAGGTTTTTGAATTATTTTTCAGCGTGAAAGATAAAAACTTTTGTTGCGGCGGTTTTATTTAAAATAAAAAATCCCTGTGAAATAAAAAATTTATTCCGCAGGGAAGTTCTTTAATAGAAAATTTTTAGTTGTAGATTGGTCTTACTTTTGTAACATCTTTTATTGCTGCAAGATTTTCCAAAGTTTGCTCGGTAACTTTTCCTGCTACGTCAATAATGTTGTAGGCAACTTCGCCGCGATTCTGGTTGACCATTCCTTCAATGTTGAGATTTGCTTCTCCAAGAATTGTCGTGAACTGCGCAACAAGTCCCGGTTCATTTTTGTGGCTTATGCAAAGTCTTGTTCCGCCGCAAGGAATTGGGTTGTCTGTTGTTGTCTTTGGAAAGTTCACGCTGTTCTTGATGATTCCGCGCTCAAGGAAATCACGCAGTTCTTTTACAGCCATAACTGCGCAGTTGTCTTCTGCTTCTGGAGTTGAAGCTCCCAAGTGCGGAAGGCAGATTACTTTGTCGCAGGCAATAAGCTCTTCAGCTGCAAAGTCTGTAACCATGCATGAAATTTTTCCGGCTCTGATTGCGGCAAGAACATCTTCGTTGTTTACAAGTCCGCCGCGCGCAATGTTTATGAGCTTTACGCCGTTTTTCATGTTCTTGATTGTGTTTGCGTTGACGAAGCCTTTTGTGTCTGGAGTTTCTGGAACATGGAAAGTAAGATAGTCAGCTTTTGCAAGAAGTGTATCCAAAGTTTCAGCGTGCTTAACCTGATGGTTCAAGCTCCAAGCGGCATCTACAGAAAGAAACGGATCGTAGCCGATTACATTCATTCCAAGTTCTACGGCTGTGTTTGCAACCTGCGCTCCAATTGCTCCAAGTCCGATTACGCCTAAAGTTTTTCCTTTTACTTCCTGACCGATGTAGTTCTTTTTTCCTTTTTCAGCGAGAGTTGCGATTTCAGCTCCTTTTCCAGCAAGAGAATTTACCCACTGGTTTGCGGCGATTACAGGACGGCTTGCCATAAGAAGTCCGAGGATTACAAGCTCTTTTACAGCGTTTGCGTTTGCTCCCGGTGTGTTAAAAACCACAACGCCTTTCTGCGCAAGGTCTTTTACCGGAATGTTGTTTACGCCTGCTCCTGCGCGGGCAACAGCTTTTATGTTCGGGTCAATTTCCATTGAAAGCATATCGTGGCTGCGAACAAGAATTGCGTCCGGCTTTACAATTTCGCTTGCAATTTCATATTCGTCGCGCGGAAAGTTATCAAGTCCAACTGCGCTGATTCTGTCTAGTGTCTGAATCTTAAACATTTTTTTCTCCGTTTTTTATTTGTTTTCTTCTGCGAATTTCTTCATGAACTCAACAAGAGCCTTTACTCCAGCTAGCGGCATCGCATTGTAAATTGAAGCTCTCATTCCGCCAACAAGTCTGTGTCCTTTAAGATTTACAAGTCCTGCTGCTTCTGCTTCTTTTACAAACTTTGCATTGATTTCTTTTTCCTTTGCAATGTCGGCTTCGTTTTTTGAGCCTGTTGAATATTTTGTGAGGAACGGAACATTCATTAATGAGCGGCTTCCTTTTTCTGCTGTGGCGTGATAGAAATCGCTTGAGTCAAGATAGTCGTAAAGGTAATTTGCTTTTTCAACATTCAGTTTGTTGATTCCGGCAGCTCCTCCATTTTTTTCAATCCAGTCAAGAACTTTTCCAAGAACATAAATTGTGTAGCAAGGCGGAGTGTTGTACATGCTTCCGTTGTCTGCGTGAGTCTTGTAGCAAAGCATTGTCGGTGTTCCCTCGCGCGGAGTTTCTGTAATCAAGTCTTCGCGGATTATAACAAGCGTAACTCCAGCCGGAGCAAGGTTTTTCTGCGCGCCTGCAAAAAGAAGTCCGAACTTTGAAACGTCAAGCTCTTCGCTTAAAACGCAAGATGAAATGTCTGCTACGAGCGGAATTTTTCCAGTGTCGGGAATATACTCGTAGTGAGTTCCCATTATTGTGTTGTTGAAGCAAATGTACGCATAATCGTAGTCGCCTTCAATTTTTTCAACATGCGGAATGTAAGAATAATTTTTGTCTTCACTTGAAGCGATTATGTCAACTTTTATTCCAAGATGCTTTGCTTCCGCCGCCGCCTTTTTTGCCCAGACTCCAGTCTGAATGTAAGCCGCTTTTCCTGTATGGATTCCAAGGTTTTCTGCGACCATTGCAAACTGAGTTGAACCGCCTCCCTGCAAAAAAAGGATTTTGTAGTTTTCTGGAACTTTCATAAGCTTGCGGACTTGGGATTCCGCGTGGTCAATTATCGCCTGATATGTGCTTGAGCGGTGGCTCATTTCCATTACTGACTGGCCGCTTCCGTTGTAGTCGAGCATTTCTGCCGCGCATTCTTTTAAAACTTCTTCCGGCAAGCAAGATGGACCTGCGCTAAAGTTGTATACTCTTGACATTCTGTACCCCTTTTTAATTTGATTTGTGAGAAAAATCACAATAATTTTGCTGTAATTTACTTAATTTTATAAGAAAAAAGAAGGCATTTCCATTGAAATTTAGCCTAGGCTTACAAAAATTGCTAGAATTTGCTGATTTTATGCTGAAAATTGCCTTTGTGTGAGAAAATTCACAGCAATTTAGCGTTATTCTCGCAATAAACACTTTGTCATTGCCGTGCTTGACACGGCAATCTGTTGTAATTTTTCAAATTGTTAGTTATTTTCGGATTTTGCTCAAACGTTCGTTGCGTTTCTTTTCTATGCTTTCCTTGAGCGTCTGCTTTATGTGGTCAAGCGGAAGTTTGTATTCGCGGCTGGACATTGTAGGAAATTTTCTGAAAAGGCTTTCTTCGTTGCGCTGCCTGCGTGAAAATTTTTCAAGCCGTTCTTTCATTTTTTCGCTTGCCTGAATTGAGCCGGATTCTATTCTGGCTTTTACAGACTGAATCATTGTGTGCAAGTTTGTGTCCGCAAACCAAGATTCGCTTCCGTATTTTTCCTTGAGCTGCTCGCCGAACATTTTGAGTTTTTCCATTGTCTCGCTGAATCTTACAAGCCGCTTTATCGTGAAAATCACGTCGATTCCGAGCATCGTGCTGAACGCGTAGTAAATTGCAGGAATGAACGGCTGAATTTCAGGAGCGAAAATCAAGTCTACAGCTATTGGATGAAGAAAATGCTCAAGCGCAACTCCGCCAAGTCCGAATGCGCACGAATTCAAAAGACAGATTCTTCCATTTAAATTAAATTTGTGCCCTGAATAATCCCACCATTTTGTGTGGAAAATCGTTTCCAAAAGCCAGCTTGAAAAATATTCCAGAATCGAAGCTAAAATTGCCGACGCCACAAAAAGCCTGAACCAAGTTTCGCGCCAAGGATAAATTCCAAAAAGAATTATAAGCGCGCCGAATCCGTAAATAGGACAAATCGGACCGTGCAGCATTCCGCGTTTTTCGATTTTTCTGTAAAGTGAAGAAACCCAGATTTCCTCGCAAATCCATCCGACAAAAGAATAAAAAATAAAAAGCAAAAAAAGATGCTGGCTGTCAATCAAAGGCATATTTATCTGGCTCATTTTTTTCCTCGAAAATTTTTGAAAAATTTAGGCGCACAAAAGTTTGCTGAACTGCTCCACAAGCCTGTTGATTTCGTCAATTCCCTTGTCATCAGACTGAAGCGTAAAAAGTTCTCCTTCGCCGCTCTTGGGATTTTGCACTACAGCCTGCTTGCGTTCCAAAAGCCTTCGGTTTAAAAAGTCGTTTATTCCGGCGCAAAACCATTTTGAAATTCCCGGAATCTGTTCTTTGGAAATTTTTATTTTTCCCAAATTCAAAAGGCATTCAAGCACGATTGCAGTCTGGGATTCGAGTTTTTCATTTTCTTCCTTTATAATTTGCGCGGTTTTTATGTCGAAATATTTTTGGCTTTCCACAAAAGTGTAAATTTGAAACAGAGGCGCTTTTTCGTGCATTTTTACGTAGCGGCTTACGATTCCTTTTAGAACAGTTTCAACTGGATATTTTTTTGCCACGCTTTCGATTTCGGCGGGAATAAATGAAATGTTCTTTAAATATTCGGCGCAGGAAGAAGTTGTCTGCTCGATTATGTCGTTGCGGCTTTCAAAGTGATTGTAAAGCGACGCTTTTTTTATTCCAAGCGATTCGGCTATGTCTGAAAGGCTTGTTCCTCCTGCGGACTTGTAAAACGCCGTGTCCAAAAGTGATTTTATAACGCTTTCCTTTGTGATTTTTTCCGACATATAAACCTCGCTTTAACTACTAACGCTCGTTAGTCTAAATCAACTTGCCGTTTTTGTAAAGAGGGAAAGTTTTTTTTTGTGATTCTTTCTGCAATTACTTTAAGAGATTGCCCGGTCAAGTCGTGCAATAACAGCGGGAAGTATGCCGTGGGAATGGCAGGAAAGAAGTTGTCATTGTCGCACTTGATACGACAATCTTGCTTTGCTAGAGATTTCCATATCTACGTTTGTTTTGCGGCAAATTTGTACGAGAGTGACAGTGGAAAAAAATACGGAACGTTAAGAAAATTTCTATTTCTTCTCATTCATCTTTTCAATTTCTTCAATTGGTTTTGCGGTTAGTTCGCACCAGGCGGGGCGGAAGCCGCTTTTGATTGCATTCCGGGCGGAAACGATGTTTGACCAGGCGCAGCAGTAGAACGGAATTTTTCCGCGTTGCAGAGTTTCTTTAGCAAGTTCCATTGTGAGTGTGGAGGCGATTCCCTTGCGGCGGTATTCTGGAAGAACGTCAACGCCAATCTGCCACATAGTGTCGCAGTCCGCAGAGCAGCCGGCAAGTCCAACGAGTTTTTGCGAATCAGAATCGAATGCGGCAACCGCTATCACGTCAAGATTTTTTCTGTCTGCACACAGAGCATTGCTCCATTCGTCAACGTAGAGGTTCTGAAAATCGCACGGCTCAAGAATTTTTGTGGTGAATGAGTTTTTGTTCTTGCCGGATTCAGTTTCCGAAAAAAGTTTGTTCACGTCGGGCAGCCAGTATTCCGCCATGAAGCACACGTCGAATCCGAGCTGACGCAGTTTTTGGGAAAGCACGTGCATGTTCGGCGTTTCAAAACAGTGATACCACACGAAAGACGAAATGTATTCTTCAACGATTGCGCAGAGTTCGGGCGAGCATGAGGCGACGATGTTGTTTCCGTAACTCACAAGGTTTGCGGCGAATGGAAGCTTTAGATACCGGCGTGCGTCCGCATTTTCCTTTGAGATGACGACTTTGTTTTTGCTCAGAAGAAAATCATTTTCGTTGCAACTAAGGTCAATTGCTGACTGTTTCATTGCGGTTTTGAGAATCTGTTCGTTCGTGATTTTTTGTGAAAATGAAATTGCAGACAAGTCTATTTCTCCTATAAATCCTTCGCTGTTCGTTTTTGAATAAGAACTATTCAAGCAAGTCCGCCAAAATTGATTTTGCTTTTTCTGCGATTTGCAATGAAGCAGTTTCTATGAATGAGTTTTTGTCAAACGCTGAATTTTCTTCGGCCGGTTCCAGAAAGTAATGCGGCTCGGTCTTTAGAATAGAAGAAATCTGCTCAATCATCGAAAGTGGAGGCACGCTTTTTCCGCTTTCAATCATATTTATGTAGTTTATGTTTTTGTCAAGAAGCGAAGAAAGTTTTTCCTGCGACAATTTTGCCCGCTGCCTGTAAAATCTGAGGTTTTCCCGAAAAATTTCTTCAAGCGATTTTTGCATACAATATATTATGAAGGATTTTTTAGGTTCTTTTCATATTATAAAATGTTGGATTTGTTGACAGCATAATCAATATAATATATTGTATTTTGTGAAATATACCAATATTTTATGTTGGTGGAAAAATTGGAGGATTTTATGAAAAAATCAGAAATGAATTTTAAGGATTCTAAAAGTCTTACTAGTGTAAGAAAAGTAATTAACGAAGCAAACGAAGCTTTGAATAATAAATCAAGGACAATAGCAACTTCTGCAATCTCGGAAACACTTGCAGGTGCGTTGGGAGCTGGTGCAGGCGGTGTTGCAAGTTTTGCGGCATTGTATTTTGGGGGTACTGTAGTAGGATTAAGTGCTCCAGGAATTGCAAGCGGACTTAAAGCAGCTGGTGCTGTTATTGGAGGTGGAATGTCAACGGGAGTAGCAGTGTTGGCTGCTCCTGCTGTTATACTTGGAGGTGCAGCAATCGGAATAACAGCTCATATAAAGAACAAGAAACTTGCGGAGGAAAAATATTCTTTATATACAAAGGCTGTTGAAAAACAAAATGCTATTCTTGTGGTTCTAAAAAATGAATTAGGTCAAAGCAAGGAAAGAACAGAATATTTGACTTCACTTAATACATTATTGCAGGCTGCAATAAAAGACTTAAAGCATGACTTAGCATAGTCTATGGGAAAATATAATTATACTGACAGAGAAAAAGATTTTAACAAGGTTCTAAAAATGAACCAGAATGAATCTTTTTCTTTGGAAAAACAATGTTCTTCTCAGATTGACAAACTTGATGAATCCATAAATTCAAGCGAAGTTCTTTTAAAGTCGCTTGGATATGCTCTTCCAAATAAACCTGTTATTAAAAAAGACCAGAAACTTTCATCAGAGATTCAAGAAATAAAATCTTATGATGATTTGGTTAAAAAGGCTAATGCGGAAATTCATAATGACATCGAATTGGAGGATTTGCTTTCTGAGAAAGAATTTCAAGAAGCATACAAACGACTTGATGCAATTCATGATGAATTCTCGCATAAAACTAGCATTGTAAATAAAACAGATCTGATTTTTTTGGGGATTGCAACCGCTCTACAAACTGCAAAATCTTTATTGTTTAGTCATGTCGCTGAAAAGTCTGATTATGGGAACAGATTCAATCCTGATGACAGACTTGCCCATAATGATAAATCCATAGAAAAAGAACATCGTAGAGCAAATAACGAATTTAAGGAGAATCACGAAAATCATGGGCATGGCTATTGGATGAATATTCTTTATCAGACTCCGCCGTATGATATTACAAAAGGTTCTCCCTCTATCAATAGAAATATGGAAGCCGGTTATCATAGAATCCGTACGCTGGGACATGACCCGATTCTTGGATGGATTTTTGGAACAGCAAATATTCTGACTGATACAATAACATTCGAAGATTTTAAATCGAATCGTGTCATTAGAAAGCCTAAAATGATGATTACTCCCGAATCAGTTTCTCTTGCAAAACTTTTTGGTGAGAGTTTTGAAATGTGCAAGGCTGATTCTTTGAATTTACCTGCCGCAATTTTTGCAGAAGGTTGCCATCTAAAATCTGATGAGTTTACAAAACTTGGACTTCCTCTGCCGGTTTTAGAAGCAATAAACCCTGAATTTGCAAGTAAATTATACAAATCAAATTATGATGCACTCTGTTTTTCAAGAGATTTGAAAATTGTTGGCGCTTCTGCTGGAATTTCTATTTTTATTGACATGATAATTGGATTGGTGCAAGGATTGTTCAATAAAGAAAAGATTAATAAAGATTTATATGAGGTTCGTACTCGAAAAATCCTTTTGATTTCAAATTCTATAGCATCAACGAGTAATATAATTCAAACAGTGATTACTAACAATCCTAAAAACTTAGATATTGGAGGATTATTAATCACTCTTTCGCATTTATTTATGGATTTAAGATTTATTTCCCGAATAAAAGAAGAATTTATAAAGCAGGAATTAAACAAGGATTTAATTAAGGAACTGGAACGGCTGGATTCTATTTAAAATTGAAATATAAAATAAAATTAAATTTAGACAACTCGAATGACACTAGTCATAACGGAATAATGCGGATTTACGCGGTAAAGAGGCTGTTTTTTAAGCCTGAAATTTCATTGTAAAATCTCAAAATACCAAGTGAAAATTCGGCGTTTTTGTTTTGTGTGCTCTCTTTTGTAAAGTTAAGAACGCTTCTGTTCGTGGCTATAATTCTATAAAATATATTTTTGTCCTTCTGTACTGAACAAATTTATATTTTTATCAATTGAGTACGTTTGAACCGTATAAGTTGCATTTTTTATCGGTTTGGTCTGTTATAACATTATGGTAGTAAGTGGAGTAATTTCTTAGGTAGGAGGACCGCAATAGCTGAAACAGTCTATTTATTTCCGCTTTTTTGAGAATGAATCAATCAGATAATTCATTTTCGATTAAATCTTCTGCCAGATTTTTATAGTCTAGGTTTTCTATTCCATTTTCACCTGATTCAATTTGTTTTGCCAGTTTACTGGAATAATATTAATAGTATTTATCCATAGCCTCCCGCAAATCGATTTTTAATGTTGCTGCGAGATAATTGATAATATCTGTTTCGAGATTCTGTTTATAAATTTCACTTAAATTTTTTGAATCGTTCATTTATTTTCAATCAAATAGGATTTTTCGAATTTCAGAACAGCAGGAAGAACTTCTTGGTTTACGATGCAGATTTGATCATTCATTTTATAATATCTTAATTCTTCTATGTTTCTTTTTTTATCCCATAAGCCCCGGAAATACATGTCCACTGTTTTAAATACATCGTCATTGGCAACGTTACCGATTATCATATCATAGGCTTCATTCAGATTGTCACCATTTCTGCATGCACATACAAAATCAAGCCATTTTTCATTCTCGTTGTCAAACCTTAAAATTCTGAACTTTGAAAAATTTTCGGTCAGCGTGTAAACATTTACAGTTGGCTTTCCGTTGTATCGAGCGGCTTTTCTAAAAGCCCATTTTTCAGCCTGATTCTGATAAGTGGTAACATAGAACCCTTTTTCAAAATCCAAATAGTTTTTAGAAAAAGAAACATCAGGAGTCTGAATTTCCTTGTTGGAACCGTGGAAAACTGTCATACAGCAATTCCTTTTTCACGCGCAAAATCAGAAATATCTTCGACTAAAGCCATTTCTCCCTGCGTATGAAGCACATCGTAATATTTTATGATGTAGTTATCGAGTATCTTCGTCTTGTTTAATGTATGATAAACATCGGCGGGTGTCATATGCCATTTTTTAGCAAGCTGATGTATCATAAAAATTGAAAACTCCATCTCAGCTTTTTTGCACATATTGCGTCTCCAAATATATTCCTACATATAATAGCATAATTTTTACAAAAAATCGACATTGGAGTAAGTCTTGAAAATATAGTTTACAATGAACTCAAAAGCCGAGGATAAAAATATAATTGACTGGCTGCTTGAGCCTCATTCGTGATTTTTTCTGAAAATGAAATTTTAGACAAATCCTTTTCTCCTATAAATCCTTCACCATAGCCTCGTTGTTTGTGTGCCAGCCCATTTTATCGTAAAGTTTTCGGCCGTCGTCGGTTGCGTCCAGGCTGATTTCGGTAACGCCACGCTCTTTTGCCTCGTCTGCAAGGAGCTCAATCATTTTGCGGGCGATTCCTTTGCGGCGGAATTCTTTTTCAACGTGCACGTTCATAAGGTGGGCGCGCTTTCCGCTTGGGTGCGAGAACGTCGGCATTAGGTTTGTGTAGCAGAGCGTCGCATTTCCCACGATTTGCGGTACTCCGGAAGAATCGTCTGTTGCGATTACGGTTGTTCCGTCGCCGTGCAAAAAATATTCTTTTGTTGCTTCCATGAACTCGGCGGAAAATTCATAGTCTTCACCGAAGCCACATACTTCGCGCATTGTACGGCAGCGTGCTTTTATCAGTGCGTCTATGTCCGCGTCAGTTGCTTTTCTGATTTGAATCATATTTTTGTTTCCTTTTAATTTGCTGAAAATTCGTCTTTTTCCGGGTCATCATTCCAGATGTATTCAATCCGCTTGGCAATTTCGCACGCTTTGTTTTTTCCAAAAATGTCAGAAACAAAACCCAATGCCATGTCCATTCCGGCACTGATTCCAGAAGACGTGTAAAATTTTCCAGAGACGACCCAACGGGCTTTTTTAATCCAAAGTGTTTTTTGCGAAGTTGTTTTTACCCAGTCGAATGCCCTTTTATTTGAAGTTGCCCGGATTCCATCAAGCACGCCGCATTTTGCAAGAAGGGCAGAGCCTGTGCAAACCGAAAGGCAGAACTTTGATTTTTGGGCAAGTTGTTTTAATTTAAAAAGAAAGTCCTCGTCGTGAACAAGGCTTCGTGTTCCTTCGCCGCCGGGAACTAGCCATACGCAATCTTCTTTTGATTCTGTGATTGGCTTTGTTACAACGGAAATATTCTGCGAGCTTGTTACAGTTCCGCCTTCAACTGAAAAATAGTCAAGTTCAAATTCCTGAACTTTCCCGAAAATCTCGGCAGGTCCGAATGCATCGAGCGTTTCAAATTTGTCAAAAAGAAGAATGCTTATTTTCATGTTCTCTCCTAAAATGCTTTTGTCATTATCCAACTTCTTTGTCATTATCTGGCTTGACCAGATAATCTCTCGTAAAGCAATGTATAGATTCCCGCAACAAGTGCGAGAATGACAATGAAAAAGAAATACGGGAATGACAAACTGATATGTCATTGTCGGGCTTGATCCGACAATCTCGCATTAATTAATGTTGCAATCTTAGCTTTTATTCCGCTTTTCTGCAATCTGGGAATGGCGTTGAAAATTTCTGTGTTCAATTTTCCATTGCTGTAATATAATCTTTATATGAAAAAATTTCTTTTTGCCTTGCCCGCGGTTTGCGTTCTGTTTTTCTCGTGTGATTTTTCAGGCGATAATTCCAACGACTACGCTTATTACAAAATTGCTCCCAGAACGGAAGAGTCGCAGTTTTCAGTTAAAGATTCAGAGTTAAAAATCGACATGATAAGTGTTTTGAATACGGATGCGATTGTTCTTGGCGAGGATGTTGAAAGCGTTACAAAAACTGTTGCTGTTGTGCCGTTCAGCATGTCAAAGTTCGAGGTGAGTTACAATGTGTGGCGTTTTGTGTACAATTGGGCAACTTCTAATTCGCGCGGAGAAAAAAAATATACTTTTGAAAATGCCGGTGCGGAAGGTCAGTACGGAGATTTGAACAACAGCAAGCTTTTTAACGAAGGTGGCGAACCGCAGGATGAAGGAATTCCTGTGTGCGGAATAAACTGGCGAGACGCTGTTGTTTGGTGCAACGCGTTGAGTGAATTGTGCGATCTTACTCCAGTTTACTACACGGATTCTGCTTTTAAAAATCCGCTTAGGAATTCAATTTATGCGGATGGAGTTCCAGTAACAACCGCAGATTGTCCGCTTCCGTTTGGTTCTGCGAAGAAAACCGACATGACAAGTCTTGCCAAAGGAAATATTGATAATCCCTATGTGAACAAAAATGCGGACGGATTCAGGCTTCCGTATCTTTACGAATGGGAATATGCCGCGCGCAAATGCAGGGACGGCTCTTTTATAGGTGGAAAAAATGCTCCCGGTGACAAAACCGGCCCTTGTAGCGGAAACTCAAAGCCCACTCTTATGGACGAAATCATGGGAGTTACACCAGTCCCACCGTCAAAAGTTGCAAGAAATTACGGCTGGAATATGAGTAATTCAGCGCAAAATGGAGATGAAAAAACTGCCGCTGGCTGGGATGACCGTAATTCCGCGTGCAAGATTCCTGCAAACGGCGGAATGAGAATCCACAAGCAGGGCGGAAAACTTCCTTCCGAGCTTGGGTTTTACGACCTTGCCGGAAACGCCTACGAATGGTGCTACGATTTTGGCTCTCCCTATGACTGGAAATATGAAATATATCCTTACAAAAGCATGAAACAAGGCGGCTACAACGCGTCCTATTCATATTTTGAGTCCTGCTACAGAAGATCCGATCCGTCCTACGTAAAGACCGGCGGGCTTAGGCTTGCAAGAAACGCAGAGTGAACTCTACGGAAAGTATGTTGCGCCTTCACCGTTGAGGATGTAGAATTCCATGCGCGAGGTAAGCTATGAGAATTCTTGTGTTCAACGGAAGTCCGAAAATTCAGAAAAGCGACACGATGCATATAACGCGCGCGTTTCTTGACGGAATGGATTTGTCCGGGACAAACGAAATCATTCTTGTGAATTCGGCGGAAGAAGATGTCCGTCCCTGCGCCGGATGTTTTTCCTGCATGAACGGCGGCGGAAAATGTGTTCAGAATGACGGCATGGAAAAAATCCTTCCGGAGGTTTCTGCGGCGGACGTGATTGTGTGGAGTTTTCCGCTTTATGCTTACGGAATGCCTTCCACACTCAAGGCCGTTGTTGACAGGCTGCTTCCTCTTTCCCGGATGACGATGAGGCGCGAGGGCGGACGGTTTGTGCATGAGAGCCGCGGCGATTTTTCCAGGCAAAAATATGTGATGATCTGCGGCTGCGGATTTCCGAATTTCAGGAACAACTTTGAGGGAATGATTTTTCAGTTCCGGGCGATGTTCGGCGATGA
>CAVKBG010000010.1:0-56941 GCA_963654755.1 Desulfovibrionaceae bacterium | reverse complement strand
TCCGGAAGCGGAAAGACTTCGCTTGGAAAAATCGTTGCGGAAAAACTGGGCTTTCCGTATTTTGACGTGGACGATTATATTTGGAAAAAGGACACGCCCGAGCCATACACTCAGATGTATTCAAAGGCGGAAAAAATAAGCCGGCTGAGCCGCGACATTGAGCCTTACGCACATTTCGTGATGGCAGGCTCGATGAGCTCTTTTCATCAGGCGTTCGATGACAAGTTTGAGATGATGGTCTTTCTTTATGCCGGGCCTGAAATCCGTTTGCAGCGCGTCCACAAAAGGGCAATGGAACGGTTCGGCAAAAGAATACTTGAAGGCGGAGACTTGTACGAAAGCCACCAAAAATTTCTGGAAAGCAACCGAAGATACGAAACAGACGGCTCTCCGAATCTTGGCGAACAAAAAGAATGGATAAAAAATCTTCCGTGCATAAAAATCGAACTGGACGGCGACAGAAGTCTTGAAATCAATGCGAAAATCATTGTAGAAAAATGGAATAAAACAAAAAGAGAAGTTATAATCAATAAGGGACGAAAAAAATGTGCAAAGAATGTTACTCCGACAAAAACAGAATAACGCCGCTGCTGAATCCCTTGGAATGCCTTGAAAATCACACTCAATATATCTGCGGAACTTGCGGACGGTGCATTTGCATTGAATGCGACTCGGCTAGAGGCCTGCAAAGATGGAATTTTCCCTTCAAGTCATTGGAAATAGCAAAACTTTACTTGCGGACAGCCGACTTCACCACAAAAAACTCATGCGGCATTTACGAGATTGAAAACAGCAAAGGCAGGCTATCTTATAAAATTTTCGCCGCAAACGAGGATTTGGAACTCTTTCTCAAAAAGAAAAAAGACAAAAAATGCAGCCGAATGTCTCCTGTTTTCAGCGTTGAAAAATACAAAGAATATCCGCACACACAAGTGCGAAAACTGACTTCCGCCGAAATAAAAAAATATATGAGCGAACGGTGAATTTCAGTTTGTGAACTTTGTTTATCCGTCATGCCGGATATGATATACTCGGCTTGGCAAATCAGAAATTTTCACTTCAATAAATCTTCATGAACCAAAAAGGAAACATTGCAGAAATGGCAGACGAACTAAAATCAAAGCAAAACACGGATTCAGCCCTTGACGACATAAAATACAGATTGGGAAAACCCGAAGACATTGAAGCAATCACCGCCCTGATTCAGGAAGCGATTAAAGAAATGGAAAAGCACAACATATATCAGTGGGACGAGCTCTACCCGACCGCGGAGGATTTTGAAGCTGACATCAGAAAGGGGAATCTGTATATTGCGGAGGAAAATGAAAAAATCGTTGCTTTGTACGTGGTAAGCGGTGAATCAGATGAGGCGTACAACAATGCTGAATGGAAATATCCGCGCGAAACTTCATTGGTTCTCCACAGATTTTGTGTTTCTCCTGGCTTTCAGAACAGAGGCATCGGAAAAAAAGTGCTAAACAAAATTGAATCGCAAATCAGAAGCATGGGCTATGAGTCAATCCGGCTTGATGTCTTCACGGAAAATCCTTTTGCGCAAAAACTGTACCGCAACAACGGCTACGAAGTCCGCGGAGCTACCGAATGGAGAAAAGGGCGTTTTGATTTAATGGAAAAGAAGCTGTAAAGCGGAATCTGCGAGGGAAAAGAGCGTAGCACAGCAACGTATTCTTCATCTTTCCATATTTCGCCCCTAATCATACAATAAAAAAATTGAAGAAATGCACAAAATAGCATATATACAAATTGAAGAAACGCACATTTTGTGATACAACATAATTATATCCGGGATGAATTATGTATTTTGAAAGAAAAGCGTACCAAAAACTTTTAGAATGGAAAGAAAAATATGCGGACAAATATGCCGTCATGCTTGAAGGCGCAAGGCGTGTCGGAAAATCGACAATCGCGGAAAATTTTGCACAGAATGAATATAAATCCTACATTCTGATAGATTTTTCAAAGGCAACGGATACAATACGCAGCTGTTTTGATGACATAGGCAATCTGAATGTGTTTTTCCTGCGTCTTCAGGCGGAAACAGGAACAACGCTTTATGAACATGAGTCGCTGATAATTTTTGATGAAGTGCAGCTTTTTCCGAAGGCGCGGCAGGCGATTAAGCACCTCGTGGCGGACGGAAGATACAGTTATCTGGAAACAGGCTCGCTCATTTCGATACGGAAAAATGTAAAGGACATTCTGATTCCGTCAGAGGAAATGAAAATTCAGGTTTTTCCTATGGATTACGAGGAATTCTGCGATGCGACAGGAGGAAATTTTGAGCTTCTGCGTCAGATTTTCGGTTCCAAAAAAGCAATCGGTCAGGCGACAAACCGCAAACTGATGAGGGATTTGAGAGTTTACATGGCGGCGGGCGGAATGCCTCAGGCGGTTGAAGCATATATAAATGGAAAGAATTTTTCGGAAATTGACATGATAAAAAGGCAGATAATCAGTCTTTATGAAGAGGATTTCAAAAAAATTGATCCGTCGGGAAGAATTTCGGCATTGTATCATGCGGTTCCGGCTCAGCTGGCAAAGGACACAAGAAAATATCGGATTACCACGGCAATCGGAAAAAGAAACAACACCAAAGCGGATGAACTGCTATATGAGTTAATCGACTCAAAAACTGTTCTGCCATGCTACAATTCCACGGATCCAAGAGCAAGCCTTGCCGACACAAAGGACTTTGACAGCTATAACCTGTATCTTTCTGATACAGGTTTGTTTGTTACGCTGATGTTTATTGACCGCCCGGCAACAGAAAATAAAATTTACGCAAAACTTCTTTCGGATAAATTGCCGGCAAATCTTGGCTATCTCTATGAAAATCTTGTAGCGCAGATGATTGCATCGACCGGAAGGGAACTTTATTATCACACTTGGGAAAAAGATGGAAGCACTCATTATTACGAGGTTGATTTTCTGATTTCCGACGGAAGCAAAATAGACGCGCTTGAAATTAAATCTTCCGGCTCAGGAAAACATGAATCAATAAAAGAATTCTGCAGGAAATTTTCGCAGAATATCAGCAAGACGTATCTAATATCACAGAAAGATGTGGGAAACGAAGAGAATCTGCTGCTGAAACCGTTTTATCTCGTGCCGTTTTTGCTGAAATGAAAAAATATGATGGAGCTGTGCAAAATGCAAAAAGAAGACATTGTAAAAAGCTATTTCCAAGCGTGGCTTGATAAAAACATCGAACCGCTGGGAAACATTTTTTCTGATGATATTGTTTACACTGAATGCTACGGCCCAGAATATCACGGATTGCCTCAAGTCTTAAAATGGTTTTCCGACTGGAATAAAAACGGCACGGTTTTTAAGTGGGAAATAAAAAATTTTATTCACCAAGATGTGTTCACGGCTGTAGAATGGTATTTTGAATGTGATTACAACAATGAGCTCAGCGGATTTGACGGCGTGTCCGTTATTGAATTCAACAAAAACATGAAAATCGTCAGCTTAAAAGAATTTCAGTCAAAATCCGAGCATAATTATCCTTATGAATAACCGTCTCTTCAAGTTTTTAGGCTGAATAAATGAACTGCCTCCGACGCACGAATCAGAATCCGAAGCAGATTCCGTGAAAGCCATTTTCCGAACGAACAGGAAAAACAGCAAAAAAAGTCGAGAGAATAATTTTCCGCCGCAGTATAATGTCCACCTATAAGGAAAAAGAATGAAAGAACAGGTTTTGGCTGTCCAGCGGATGCAGGATTATATCGAAAAGAACAATGCGGAAGAAATCAGCTTGTCGGATTTGGCGCGCGCGTCGCTGTTTTCTCCCTGGTATTCCTATCGGCTGTTCCGAGCAGCTCTTGGACTTACGCCGACGGAATATATCCGCAAGTACCGGCTCACGCAGGCGGCAAAGCAGCTTCAAAGCGGAAATGTCAAGATCATTGACGCGGCATTCGATGCAGGCTTTTCCAACGTGGACACTTTCACACGGGCATTTTTCCGCGAGTTCGGCTTGAATCCGAGCGATTACATGAAAAATCCAATTCCTGTTCCGTTCTTCATTCCTTATGGCGCAAAATACCGTGAATTACGAAAGGAGAACATCGACGTGTCTAACATTCAACCGATTTTCATTCAGGCCGTCAAAAAGCCGGAACGCCTGTGCATTATCAAACGAGGCAAGCAGGCAAAAGACTATTTTCCCTACTGCGAGGAAGTCAGTTGCGACGTTTGGGGAATTCTTATGAGCATGAAGTCGCTCTGCGGAGAACCTGTCTCAATGTGGCTGCCCGAAAAGTACAAAAAGCCGGGGACATCAACCTACGTTCAGGGCGTGGAAGTCGAAACCGGCTACATGGGAATGATTCCCGAAGGCTTCGACACAATTCATCTGCTGGAAGCGGAATATCTTATGTTTCAAGGTCAGCCATTCCGCGAGGAAGATTACTGCGAGGCAATTCGCACAGTTCAGGCGGCAATGAACAGCTACAATCCATCCGTCATCGGCTACTGTTGGGATGACGAAAACCCGCGGATTCAGCTGGAACCACGAAGCGAGCGCGGATATATCGAGCTGCGGGCAGTTATGAAGAAGGATTAAAAAATGAGCGAAGCAATTTTTGTAGAAGGACTTACAAAATCTTATGGCGATAAAACCGTCGTCAATCACTTGAACCTTTCGGTTAAAAGCGGAACTGTGTTCGGACTTTTGGGTGCGAACGGTGCCGGAAAAAGCACGACGATTGAATGTATGCTCGGCACAAAGCAGGCTGACAGCGGAACAGTCCGACTTTTGGGGCAAGACCCGAAAAAATGCCGCCGCGAACTTTTCCAGAAAATCGGCGTTCAGTTTCAGAATGGCGACTATCATAAGGAAATCAAAGTTTGTGAACTTTGCGAGGAAACCGCAAGCCTTTACCGAAAAAGTGCCGATTGGCGCACGCTTTGCAATCAGTTCGGAATTGGCGACAAGGCAAAAACTGCGGTCAAAAATCTTTCGGGCGGAGAGCGTCAGCGCCTTTTTATCGTGCTGGCACTGATCGGGCAGCCGCAACTTGTTTTTCTTGACGAACTTACAACCGGGCTTGACGCAAAGGCACGGAGCGGTGTGTGGAAAACGCTTGAATCGCTTAGAGAACAGGGGCTTACGATTTTTCTGACCTCGCACTTTATGGATGAAGTCGAGGCGTTGTGCGATGAAATCTGCATTCTGAAAAAGGGAACGGCCGTTTTCCGCGGAACTGTGGAACAGGCAAAGGCGCAGTGCGGCTGCGAAAACTTTGAGGACGCATACTTAAAACTTTCAGACGAGGAGGCGGACAAATGAAACGATTTTTTACTTTTTT
The DNA here is from genome assembly GCA_963654755.1 of Desulfovibrionaceae bacterium. Taxonomy (GTDB): domain Bacteria; phylum Spirochaetota; class Spirochaetia; order Treponematales; family Treponemataceae; genus Treponema_D. Next base: position 51,605 of record CAVKBG010000010.1, on the reverse strand, counting down.
GAAAACCGAGCTGAAGCTCAGCCTGCGGGACATGAACATGGTGATTTTCGCCGTAATCATGCCGCTTGTAATATTCATAATTTTCGGCATTATATATGGAAGAAAACCCGCTTACGACGGCGCGGATTATACTTTTTTGGAGCAGTCTTTCGGAGCGGTCGACGCAATTGCAATCTGTGCAGGCGGACTGATGGGGCTGCCGTTGGCGGTTTCGGGCTTGAGAGAGATGAAAATTCTCAAGCGGCTTCGCGTTACGCCGCTCAGCCCGGTGTTCATTCTGGGCGTGGAACTTGCGATGTATGTCGTCTACTGCGCTGCATCCCTTGCAACGCTTTCTATTGTTGCAGTTTTGTGGGGCGTAAAATTGCACGGCTCGTTTTGGGCTTTCCTCGGAAGCTGGGCACTTACCATGCTCTCAACTCTTTCAGTCGGTATGCTGGTGGGCGGCGTGGCTAAAGACACCAAGCAGGCAAGCGACATTGCGTGTATCCTTTATTTTCCGATGCTCGTTATTTCAGGCACAACGCTTCCTCTTGAAGTTATGCCGAAAGCAATGCAGAATGTCGTCAGTTTTTTTCCGTTAACTCAGGGAATAACGATGATGAAGAACACATTTCTCGGAATCGGAACAGCTAGCGTTCTTTTGCCGGTCTGCGTAATACTTGGAATTGGTGTGCTCTGCACAGTTCTTTCCGCCTGCTTCTTCCGCTGGGAATAAAGCATTTTTGTTAGATTGCCCGGTCACGCCGGGCAATGACAGAATAACGTAAGTACGAGAATGACAGTTTTATCAAAACTCGAAATTTGAGGTATTAACAAACCATGAAAATAGAATACAAACAAGCAACTCCCCAAGACGCGGAACTTCTAGTTCAAATTTACAACGCCTCTTATTACAACGACTACCTAAAATACGGAGAATGTCCGGGGTACGGGAAAACAAAGGAAATGATGGAAGAATCGATAATCAAATATCCGAAGTTTGTAATTTTGTGCGAGAGCGAAGCGGTCGGCTGCATTTCCTGCAAGGAGCTTGAAAAAAACATTTACGAAATTGGTAACTTGTGCATAATTCCTAAGTTTCAGAGAAAAGGCTTGGGCACGCAGGCGATTCAATTTGTAAAAACTTTCTATAAAAACTGGAAAAAATTCACTTTGGTAACGCCCATCGATAAAAGTCAAAACGTAAAGTTCTACACGCAAAAGTGCGGCTTCAAAATTGTTTCAACAGAAAAAGACGGCAACGTTGAACTTGCAAGATTTGTTCTGGAAAGATAAAGTTGGGTTTTGGAACGGAGAAAAAAATGCTTGAAGTAAAATTTTATGATAATGCAGATGGCAACAAGTTTATAGCTTCCAGTTTTTGCTGTTGTAAAATCAAAATTTGAAAAAATGCCGGGACAAATCACAGGAGGTGAAGTGATATGAAATACAACGGATTTTATTTCTGGATGTTCAAAGGCTCTATAAAAAAAGTTTTGGCGGAAAAATACGACAAAAAATACGCTTCTCAAATTATGAAAAAAAGCAAGAAAGTTTACAGGGAATTAGTAAAAAATGCCGATAACATCGGAGACGACAACCCGATGGCTTACAACGAGCTTTTTGCATTGACATTTATTGCGCCGTACATCGCAAGCGAAAAAAAGATTCCGCCGGAAAACGTGCAGGAAATGATGCGCCGCTCGCTCTATCACATCAAGTGGTATTTTGCAAGAACCAATCTCAACACGGAAAAAGGCAAAGCTGAAAACAAAAAGAACATCGTCAAATACTCAAAGTGGTACACGGAAGAAAAAGAAAAGCAGTACCCTACTTCATTCAAGGTGGATTTTGCCGGAATTCCGCACGAAGGCGCATGCTACTACCGCATTACACGATGCCCGATTTGCGCCTACACAAAAAAACTGGACGTTTCCGAGCTTATGCCTCTGCTTTGCGAGCTGGACGAAGTTATGATTACGCTCCAGCACGGAATTCTGCATCGCGAACAAACAATTGCAAGCGGCGGTGAATTCTGCGACTACTACATAACAGGCGACAAAGAATGATTTCGCTGTGACTGAAAAAAGTCAAGTACTTTTTTATAACGGTGTGAATGCTGAAAAATCGCAAAGTGAATTTCACACTGTTTTACCGATCCGCTTCCTTGACAAAAGAAGAATCTCTCGTTATAAAATAACTAATTTAATTAGTTTTTATTAAATGGAGACAACCATGCCAAGACCGCAGAATAAAACCGACCTGCTCACACTTGCAGAAAAAAATTATGATGAGCTTGTAAAATTTATCGCGTCAATGAGCGAAGACGAAAAATCCACGTTGTTCGACTTTTCTTCGTTGAACAAAAAAGAAGCTCACTGGAGCCGCGACAAAAACACTCGCGACGTGATTTGCCACCTTGTTGAATGGCACAAACTGCTTTTGAAATTTGTTGCTCAAAACACAAAAAACGAAACTAGCGGAAAATCTGAAAACGGAAAAAACGCGATTGTGTACCAGTTTTTGCCCGAACCATACAACTGGAAAAACTACGGCGACATGAACCGCGCAATTTGGCAGAACTGTCAAAATATTACGACAGAAAAAGCCCTTGCCAACTTTGCCGAATCGCACAAAAAACTAATGGAACTTGCACAATCTTTTTCCGATGAGGAACTTTTTGCGAAAAAGCATTTCGCCTGGACAGGAACAACGAACCTCGGCGCATATTTTATCAGCACAACCAGCAGCCACTACGACTGGGCGATTAAAAAACTGAAGGCGCACAGAAAGATTGTTGCGGGGAAGTAAAAAAAAATTATAAATCTTTTTGTTAATGAAGATGTATTTTGAATTTTTCCAAAAATGTACTAATACTTCATCGTGAATTTGCAATACGGATAGTTTGAGCAGCCGTAAAATTTTCCGTATTTGCCGCTTCTAAGTTTCAGTTCGTTGCCGCATTTCGGGCAAATCTGATTTTTCGCTTTAAGACGATTTTCGGTTATGTTTTTTTGGATATTTTTAACGTGTTGTTTTTCAGTTTTTCTGTCTTCAATGTTGTTCAATTCAATCAGCTGAATAATGCCGTTAACTTCTTCCTGCGAAAGAATTTCTTCTCTTGATTCATTTTTTATCACTCGCAAAAGTCTTGTGTCATAAACAACAATGCTGTTTGCGGATATTTCCTTTAGGATTCCGCTTCCTGTAAAAACGACAATCGGAATGAACTTTACGTTTGGAAAATCGACAAGCAAATTTTTCAGCGCATAAACGTGAGACCAGTTTTGCTTTATGGGATTTCTGAACTGATTTTTTTCTTTGTAGATGACCTACATCCAGTTTTCCGTGTTTTCATTTCCGAAAATCCAGCCTTTGTAATTTTTCGTTTCAATCACGAAAATTCCGTAAACCGAAACAATATATGGTCAATCTGAACTGTTCCGCCGTTTTCAGTCTGGAGAATAACATTGTTCAGTATTTTATAGCCATTGTGATTCAGCAAATTTAAGCGGCTAGCAACACTGATTTCTCCAATTCTGCCTTTTAATTTTGCACGATTTTTAGCAAGGAAAATGAAAAATGCAAGCAAAGCAACAAAAATCAAAACTGGCAAAAATTCCATGCCTTGAAAATATCACAGTTCTATGATTTTTGCTATAATTGACTTTTATAGTAGGAAAATTCAAAATGCCAATAGAATACAAACGACTTACAGAAAATGAGCTGGACACTTTTATCGAAATGAGAATCAATCAGCTTCGGGAAGAAGGTGCAAAGGAAGACATTGATTTGCGGCCTGCACTTAAAGATTATTACCTTCGCCACCTTGCGGACGGAACTTTTGTTTCCTGGCTTGCGTTTGACGGAGAAAAAATTGTAGGAACAAGCGGAATGTCTTTCGTGGAAAAGCCGCCGTACTTCGCCTGCCCAAGCGGAAAAATCGGGCTGCTTTCAAGCATGTTCACAAATCCAGATTACCGGAGAAAAGGAATCGCAAAGGAACTTTTGAGCCGCATTGTAAAAGAAACGAAAGACTATGGATGCGGAACAGTTCAGATAACGGCGTCAGATATGGGCGTAAAACTGTACACGGATTTCGGATTCGTCCACAACCAGAACTTTATGCAGTATAAGTTGTGAAAACCGAATAAACGGAATCCGGCAAAGACTCCTAGAAAATTTCCTTGCCACACTACTCTTTTCTTTTTCACATATTACAAAATTTCATCTTGACAAACAGTTCTATATAGTACTATACTTTATCGTACAAATTTAACCAGAAGGAAATCAGATTGTTAAAGAAAACGAACGGAGGATTTTACATCAGCAAGATAAAGCAGATTCAGGGGCGCATTTTTGAAGAGCTTCTGGATGAGCAGGGAATCTCGGAATTCAACGGAGCGCAAGGAAGAATTCTTTTTGTACTCTGGGAAAACGACGACATTCCTATCAGGGAACTTTCGGAAAAAACAGGGCTTGCAAAAACAACGCTCACCGGAATGCTCGATCGGCTTGAGTCGCAGGAGCTTGCGGTGCGCACGTACAGCGCGGAGGACAGGCGGACGGTCAGAATCAAGCTGACCCAGAAAGCAAGAAAACTCCGGAAAAAGTACGACAAGGTTTCCGAGCAGATGAACAGAATTTTTTACAGAGGATTTTCAGATGAGGAAATTTTCAGCTTTGAATCGGCTCTTAGGAAAGTGCTTGAGAATCTTAATAATTATCTATAGGAGGATAATAATGAATAAAGAAAAAGTCAGAGAGGAAATCATCGCACTCAGAAAAGGCGCAAATGTCGCCTATGTCGGCTCGGTGAACGGAGAAGGATTTCCGCAGATTAAGGGAATGCTCGTCCTTGAAAGCGAAAGCATGAAGGTTCAGTATTTTTCGACGAACACAAGCTCACGGCGCGTCGCTCAGTTCAGGGCAAATCCCAAAGCCTGCGTGTACTACGTTGATGACACAAAGGACAAATACAAGGGCGCGCTCTTCACCGGCACAATCGAAGTCTGCACCGACCACGAAACAAAAGCAATGCTCTGGCGCAACGGATTTGAAATGTACTACCCGCAAGGCGTGGACGATCCCGACTACTGCGTCTACCGCTTTACCGCACAAACCGTGAACTACTATCACGGACTTGCAAACATGACGCTCCAGATTGAATAGATGGAATAGAATTATAAAAAAAGTCCGCAATATAAATTGCGGATTTTTTTTTCTATTCATCAGTTCCCATTTCAAGAATAAGATTTACTATATTTTCTTCAATCTTTAAGCGCTTTGCAATTTCAGCATTTTTCCAGCCGTCTTTTTTCAGCTTAATGACATTTGATTTCAGCTGCGGAGTAATATTTGAACCCGTTACCGCAGACGGCTTGCTTCCAACTTCCTTCGCTGTAATATCGTGAAGAAGTTTCAACTTGCTATCGGCATCAGAATAAAGTTTTTGCAACCTGACTTCCGTGTTAAGAATTCCATCACGCGAATCTTTTATTTTTGCAATGCGTTCTTCCGCATCATCAATCAGACTTTGCAAAGAAGTTATTTTATCAACGGCATCATTAATTTTTCCACTGTTCTTCATAATCTTATCAATGTGATTTTGCATCGACTTGATTTCATCCGGCAGAGAATTAACTTTGCTTGAGCATTCTTCAAGACGTTTTTCAAGCTGCGAAATATTTTCAAATGAACTGTCTACTTCTTCCGCAACACGATCGTAAGTTTCTTTTTTATTTTCTATCCGCTCAAGTTTTGACTGAACATTTGAAATGCTGTCCTGAAATTTTCCGACCTTCGCCTGCATATTCAAAATATCATCGCTCATAGAAGTAAGCTCTTGAATTTTTGAATCCATTCCACTGCTCAAATTCATAAGCGTGTTGAATTTATATTCAATGCTGTCCAAACGAGATTTGTCAGAACTATACGCATTCAAGCGTGAATTAACATCATCGCCAAATTTTTCAAGACGCTGCGCCTGAGCAGACAAGTCATTTAGCTTCTCTTCAAAATTCTTTACTGCTGAAATTTTTTTGTTCAAATCATCAATAGAAGTTTCAAGCTGCTTTTTCAAAATATCAGCCTTGTCAAAAACCGCTGTTTCAGTTTTGAAAGTTCCAATGCTTTTGTTTATTTCATCAATTTGGAATTGAAGTTTGTTCGCCTCTTCGCCGATTTTATCAAAAGCATTATTGTAAACACGCATATATTCATCGGTCTGCTTGTCAAATCTGCTTTTGAGTTCCTTGCTTTTTTTGTCAGCATAATCTTCCTGATCTGCAGTTGACTTCTTCACATTTGCAATCATATTTTCATATTGCTCACGGAAATCAGCAAGTGCCGCCTTGGATTTTTTATCGTAGTCATCAAGAACATCTGTAGCTTTGTTTGCCGCAACAGAAAAATCTTTTTGCAAGTCATTTATTTTTTGATCATTTGTATCAGCAAGAAGCTTGAGTTGATCTTCAATTTGCTGCGAAGCATCCTCGTACTTTCCTTTAAGACTATTTTTCCAAGCCGTAAATTCCTGTACAGCCGCATCAATTGTCGCCGACTGGGATTCCTGTTTTGAAAGAAGAATCTCACGGAAATTTTCAAACTTGGAATTCAAGTCATGTTCAATTTTATCAAGCTGACCATTCATGCGCTCATTGTAGCTGTCAGTTTCAGTCTTTAAATATTCATCTGCATTTTCAATTGTCTTTTGAATTTCATTTCTATACTGCTCGATGAAATCATGGATTTTCTGATTCACTGTATTGATTTGCTCCTGAACAGTTGTCTGCCCGGAAAGAAGCGCAGTCTGGAATTTCTTTTCCTGCTCAAGAGTTTTCTTTGTAAGCTCAGAAATTCTTTTTGCAAGAGCATCGTCATATTGTTTTTCCAAAGCTTCACGTTTAACTTCATACTCGGCTGTAAAATCAGAAAACTGCGCGTCAAATTTATTTTTCCAGTCAGAAAGTTTCAGAACAACATCATCCTGTCTTTTTGCAAGATCAGTTGTAAAGGAATCTTCAAACACTTTGACTTTTGCGCTAAGTTTGGCAGCTGAATCTTTTTTAATTTCATCAAGCGAAGTTTGAACTGAATCCAAATCAACTTTCAATTTTTCATATTTTGCAACAATTGATTTTTCAAAATCAGCCTGAGTTTTTTCCGCGCCTTCAGAAAATTTTTCAAAGTCGCCTATAACTTTTTTCTGGCTTTGATCCATAAGTTTTCTTAAAGAAGATTCAAGCTTGTCAACGTCAGCTCCGGCAGTATTCAGTTTTTTAAACCTATACTCCATTTCCTTTTTGTAAGCATCGAGCTGTTTGTCCAAGGCTTCAAGGCATTTTGTCTGACGGGCATCACATTCAGCGGAAATATTTTTTGTAGACGAAATCAAAGTTCCATTAAGCTCATCAATTTGATTTTGCATCGACATAGAAAATTCTTTGAGCTTTTCAGAATTGTTTTCATTTTCATTTTCTATTCGCGCAGAAATTTCTTTTGCGTTGTTTTCAATTTGCTCGTAGCGTGAAAGAATAGAAGAAAGCGTTCCGTCGATATTTTCCTTTATCGACTTTGTCTGTTCATCAAGAGAACCAAGGGAAGTTTTTATATCGGAATGCATTTCATCCACGCGCTTTTGAACATCGCCTTTGTACTTATCAAGATTTGCAGAACTCAAATTGCTGAATTTTTCATAAGCATCGTTTTCATCTTTTTGCGCTTTTTCAAGTATAGAAGAAAACATTCCGTCGTATTTTTTTTCAAGTTCAGAAGCCTGACTTTCAACTGAATTTTGCAAGGCTTCCAGTTTTTCAGAATTAACTTTTACATCTTGATTCAATGCCTGCGTAATTTCATTTACACTTTCTGTTGTTTTTGAAATTTGCTCCTGAACTTTTTCAATTGCAGTTTTCGCATCCAAAACAAGGCTGTCAGTTTTTTCTTCAATCTGCTTCTGCGCATCTTCAACGTAAGCAAGAGCGTTTCCAGAAACTTCATCCGTCTTTGTGGAAATTATTTTCTGGACATCTTCAAAGCGATTTTTTGCGTCCACAATTGCATCTTCGGAAAGAGACTGAATTTCATTTGTGCGCTGATCAATAAGCTCCTGCAAATCGCGGGTTTTGTTTTCAAGCTCCTCTTTTAAAGACTTGGTGTTCTGTTCAATTTTTTGTGTATATTCAGAAGTTGTGGACTTGTATTGCTCCATCGCTCCGTAAGTTTGAGTTTCAACATTGTTTTCAAGGTCTATAAGTTTCTTTTCAATTTCCTGCGCACGCTCATGAATTTGGCGTTCAAGAGCTTCTGTCCGTTCCGCAAGTTCCTTTCGCAAAACATCAGTTCTGTCTTCAATGTCCTGTGTGTAAGTTGAAGTCGTTGTCTTGTATTTTTCAACAGCTTGCGCAGTCTGATTCTTCACATCCTCTGTAAGATTTGAAAGTTTTCTGCGGACATCATCTTCAAGTCCATCTGTTCGGTTTTTAATTTCAGTGGAAATTGCAAGAGCCTTGTTGTTTATGTCTTCAAGCTTCTTTTTAAATATGCCGTCAATCGAATCAAACTTATCAGTGAAACTTGTATTAAGAGCTGCTGTTTTTTGGCGGATTTCATTTTCGATTTTTGAAATAGCATTTTCAAATGAAGTGTTTGCCGCTCCAGTTTTTTGTTTTATTTTTGCATTAAGCTCGTCAACATTTTTGTCCAAATCACTATCAAGAGAACGCATTTTATCTTTGAGCTTTAAATCCAAATTTGAAGATTTTTCATTGAATAAGGCAATAAGCGCCTGGGACTTTTTCTTCATCTCGGATTCTGCGTTTTCATTATTTAAATCCAAAGATTCTTTTAGCTTCTTTGTTTTTAAATCATAGCTTTCTTCAAGCTCTCGGGTTTTATCTTCAAAAAACTGAACAACGTTACGGCTTTTATCCGCAAAAGTCAAATCCATTGAAGAAGATTTTTCCTCATAAGATTTTGAAAGAGCCTTCATTCTTTCTTCAATATTCGAGAACATATCAGCGTAGCTTTGTTCTAAAGAATTTTCAAGCTCAGAAGTTTTTGAATTGTATTCAGTTTCAAGGGAAGCAACATTGTTTTTGAAAAGATCTTCCAGCCTTGAAGTTTTTTCTTCCAGCTGCGAATCAAGTGAAGAAATTTCAGAATTAAGTCGCTCCGAAAAATCGGAAATATTCGACTCAAGTTCAGAAGAGAAAATGTCAGATTTTTGTTTTACGCTATCTTCAAAAGATGAAGTCTTGTCTTCAAAAATTTTCGCCTGCTCCGTGAAAGTTTCAAGCAAAGCAGAAAATTTATTTTCCAGTTCATTCTGAAGTGAATCAGCGCGCTCTTTGTATCCGGCTTCAATCGAATTTGAAGTTTCATTAAAATAAGATTCAATCTGCGAAAGTTTTTCTGAAAATTTATTTTGAATGCCAGACGATGACTGTTCAAGTTTTTCTTCAATTTCAGAAATTTTTCCAGAACATTCATCTTCAATTCTTGAAGTAGAATTTTCAACAATGTCAGAAAGCTCTTTTATTTTATCAGCAAATTCACTTTCAAAAGTCCCAGCGGATTCATTTATTTTATCTTCAAGCGCGCCAGTTTTTTCAGCAAGAGAACTGTCAAGTCCGGCAACAGCATCTTCCAAACGTGAATCAAAGTTTTCAGAATTTTCTTTAAGCTCCTGCTCAAGCGATTCAATTTTTTCTGTCCAAGTACCGGTAAGAACATTTGTGCGAGCGTCAATCATTTCTGTAATGCGTTGTGTGCGCTCATTAAATTTTTCTTCAATTGCGGAAGTTTGTTCTTTTAAAGAATCACTGAATGTCTTTGTTTTATCATCAAGGCTTTTTTGAGTTTCAGAAATTCTTGAGTCGATAATCGCAGTGATTTGTTTTGTCTGGGCTTCAACTTCATCAAGGCAGGCTGAAGTTCTTTTTTGAGATTCATCTTTGAGTTTTGCAAATGATTCATCTTCAAGCTGCTTTGCATTTTCAATTGCCTTGGAATATGCCTGGCGAATGTCATCTTCGATTTTTTCCATAATAGCCTGATTTTGCTTTATGGCTTTTTCTGTTGTCGCATCAATTTCCGAAGCGCGCTGCTCATATTGATTCAGCAAATCAGAACCAATCGCCTTGAGCTGCTCAGAATTTTTCACAGAGAACTGCTTTGTAACATCAGAAACTTTTTTTTCTACAGCTTCAAGAATTTGGTTTTGGCGGGAAAGCTTGGAATTCACTTTGTCCACAACAAGTGCTTCTTTTTTTACAGAATCAAGATTTTGCTCAACTGCGGCTGTCATTTCCATAAGATTCTGCAAAACTTTATCGTAGGCTTCAATTTTATTTTTTATGTTTTCAATATTCTGAACGGGATTTTCAAAATTTTCTGTAGTCTGGCGGCACTCATCAATTTGCATCTGCATTCTTTTTATCGCAGCTTTAACCTGAATGTCTTTTGTGTCCAAATCGTTTGCAAGAAGTTTTATGGATTCCGTCTGCTTGTCAAAATACTCGTCGAATTCAGCCTGACGCTGATTTGCATAGCGTTTGACTTTTTCCATTGAATTTTCATTTTTACCAGTCTGCTGAATAATAACAGAAACAATCGCAGACAAAACTACCGCAATGACAATTCCTAATATAGTAATCACTTTTTATTTCCCGCCCAAATTTATTTAAAAAGAAATTTTATCTATTTTAACACAATTTTTTCAAGCTGACGATAATTTTTAAATGAAATATCAGCCTCTGGAAGTTTTATTCCAAACAGCCGGCGAAAACCTGTAAGAATATACGCGCTTTTCATTTTTGCATTGTTCGCGCCAAAGACATCGTATTTTTTGCTGTTTCCAACATAAAGAATTTTTTCCGGCGGAACATCAAGTTTTCTGCACAAAATTCCAAACGGATAAATAGAAGGCTTTAAAGCTCCCGATTCTTCTGAGCCAATGCAGACATCGCAAAGTTCTTTTATTCCCCAAATATCGCCTTTTTGCGACGGCGGAAAATCAGAAAGAATTCCAATTTTCAATCCGGCAGACTTCATGGCTTTTATACATTCGTAGGCATGGCTGTACGGTTTTATCTTTTTGAAAAATTTTTTTATTCCCTCATAGCAAACTTCATTTATAATTTTTTTTGATTCAGCGGCAGAAAGTTTTGTTTCCTCTGCAAAAAGCCTAGCCTGAAATTCATAAAAATCAGACAACGGCGCAGTTCTATGAAGAATCTTGCGGATTTTATTATAATGAAGATAAAACTTTAAATGCTTAATTACATACAGCGGCATAAGAAGATAAAGTCTCCAGGACGGATAAAGAGTTCCGTCAATATCAAATGCGACTGCTTCAATTCCTTCGAACATACATTTCAATTATATAAAAATAATTATCGAATCTCAAGCGTATAATCAAAAGAAGCAGTTCCGTCAAGTCCAGAAGGCTCTTCGGAAAATCTCCAAAGCTGAATTTGTTCTTTTATTTCAGCCTGAATCTGCGGCGGCAAAAGCGATGACGGCACAATTGAAATTCCTGTTAGCGGAACTGTTCCATCCGCACGAACTTTAAAACGGACAATTACTTTTTTTGTTTCATCAACAAGTTTTGCGTTTTCTTCCGAAATAAATATCACAGGATTTTTCGGATACAAAAGTTCTCTTGATTTTCCGTCTGACATTTTTATAGAAAGTTTTCCGCCCGCAGATTGAGAAGCAACAGATGTCTTGCTTTTTATATTTCCAGAAACAGAAGAAGAAAAAGTATTTTTAATATTCGCCAAAGAATTTTTTGTTTCTTCTGAAACATTTTCATTTCCGCTTCTAGCTGATTCGGAAGAAGATGAAACTCCAGATTTTTTTTCAGCTGAACTTTTTGCGGCAGTTCCTTCAACTGAACTTTTTACAGAAGATTTATTTTGCGCTTCAAAAATATTTTTGCTCTGCACAGTTTGTGAATCATCAAAAAAAATTTCATTCCATTCAGCAGTTTTTTTTGAAGAAGAATTATTTTCCGCCATAAGCTGCTCAACGCTTTTTTTAATTTTGGGTTCTTCAAAAGTATTTTGCTTTTCAGAAGAAGCGGGCAATTCTTTTTTTACAATTTCATTTTTTTGAGAAACTGATTTTTCTTCAGGAATTTTTTTTGCTTCAACAGTTTTTGTTTTTTCAACTTCTTTCAAATTTTGATTTTCTGAAGGAACGTTTTTTTTCTGCAAAGTTGTTTCCGGCAGAGATTTTTTTTCAACAGGAGAAGACGTAAGATTTATTGTCAAGGCTTGAAATTTTTCCTGCGGCTTAAATTTTACAGCAAGAGAAAAAATTAAAAAAGCCAAAAAGAAAAATGCAGTAAACGCAAAAGCAATTGCATTTCCGCGCCGTTCAAGACTTGTCATTTTTTTCCGCTCGTCCTTAAACTAACAGAAGAAAATCCGCTCATTCTGATTATATCAAAAAGCTCAACGATTTTTCCGTTTTTTACATTCTCATCCGCTGAAATTAAAACAGGAAAATTTTTGCGCTCAATTTCTTTTGTGTCAAAATTCGAAAGCAAATCCGACAATTTTTTTTCAGAAACTTTTTCATCGTTAAACCAAAGGCTTCCGTTCTCCTCTACTGAAATTGTTATGCCGCTTGATTCAGCTCCAGACGAAGTGGAACTTTTTGGCAAATTAACATTTATCGCAGGAAGCAAATTGAATGTTGTTGAAACTAAAAAAAATAAAATGAGTTGAAAAATAACATCCAGCATCGGAGACAAATCGACTACCGGCTTTGTTTTTTTGCGCGCGGAAACTTTCATTTTAAGCCTCGCCCTTTTTTGTAAGACGGAACAAAACAGAAGTAACAGTCTGCTCCATTCTTGTAATGCTATGGTTAACTTGCGAATTAAAATAGCTGCTAAAAATAATTGCAGGAATTGCAACAACAAGTCCGGCAACAGTTGTGACCAAAGCTTCAGCAATTGCGCCGGCAAGCAAAGCAGGATCGCCCATTGTGCCGCCATTTCCAAGCACACCAAAAGCCTTGATGTTTCCAGTAACAGTTCCAAGCAATCCAAGCAAAGTGGAAACATTTGAAATTGTGCTCAACGCAGAAAGATTGTGCTCAAATTCGGGAACAGCAAGATCCAATTTTGACTGAACAAATTCTTTTAAATCACGTTCCGAAAAATTTCTATGCTCAATAGCACTCTTTACAACTTTTGCGCAAGGAGTATCTGCAAGAACACAAACCGATTCCGCAGTCTGAAAATCATTTTTTAAAATGCAATTTTCAATATCATTGCTGAATTTTTCATCGCGCTTCTTTATTGAAAAAAAATAATGAAACCGCTCAACAATAATAAACACAGCAACTAATCCGCAAGCAATAATCGGAACCATAACAATTCCGCCGCTCTTTAAAATCTCAAACATTTTTAGCTCCTATAAAAACCAAAATAAAAATTTCAATTTAAAAATAAAATTTCGCAAACAAAGATGCGCAGCCGGCACGAACAAGATAATCAGTTTCCATAAAGTTTCTGTCTTTTCCAGCAAACAATTTTATAGCGTCGGAAAGTTCAAATGAAAGCTTTATCGATTCTTTTACATTGTAATAAATTTCACCGCCAAGCAACGGACACTTGTCAGAAGAGGAATCAATATCTTCCTGCAAAGAAATTGAAAAGCCCCAAGATTTTTCTTTTGAGTCAAATGAAACGGAAGTTGAAATATAATTTTTAAATTCATCAGACGGAACATGGATCCAATGCGACTTCCAACCTGCGCTCAAAGTGAAAACATTCCACAAATAAGAAAATCCTGAATCAGTAGAAAAAAGAGTTCTGTCTGATGAAAGTATTTCAAAAATTCCAGAATCTGTTTTAGAATCATAAATGGCTTCCCAAGTTCCATTTTCAAAAGCTGTCTTTCTAAATTCTGCGGAAGAATAAATTGAAGCAAATTTTGAAACAGGAATAGAAAGTTTTGCATTCACAAACCAATCAGAAGTTTCAGAAGGCAAAGAAACAAGCTGCGAAAATTTATATTTATTTTCAAGTTCTGAAAGCGAATTTAAATATGTATCAAGACCTCCACGAACTTCAAATGAAAAACTATTTTTCAAAGGAGAATCTTTTCCTGCAAAAGAAATTCCTGCATCAAAAAATGGAATTGAATTTTTTGTTCCCATTTCAGTGCCGCCAGCAATTCCTCCAGATGCTGAAATTTCAAGAAAATCATTTTTCCATCCAGCAGATGCAAATGCTTCCGCTCTAAAAACATTTTCAATTTCAACAGAATCAAAATTTCCAGCGAGAGTTCCATAATCAAGTTTTCCATTCAAATCAAAAAAGAAATTTTTTCCGTTCCAAGAAAAATTCAAATTCTGATTTAAATATACAACATCAATATTTTTTTCTTGCTTCAAAAAATCATTTTCACCATCGGCAATTCCAGCATATCGGTTGTACCAAGAGCCGCCAGTTTTAGATTCAAATCCAAATCCATGTGAAAAATCTTTTCTTACAGAAAATTTTCCAAAAGCTTCTTGAGAATTCAAATCATAAAAAAACGGACTTGCAGATTGAAGACCAGTTTCATTTTTTTTGTATTCGCCGCCAATTATAAAATCCGTGTTTTTTGCAGTAATAGTTTTTTCAGCGAAAAGCCTTGTGCTGCTGTTAAAAAATCCGTCGCCAGCCTTATGCTTTCCATATCCATTTTTGCTAAAATGTGAAAATTCAATTTTAAAAGGATTTTCACCAATGGATTTATAAACAGAAAAATCTCCGATAAAATCTCCCGGAAATCCGCCGCCAACAAGTCCTTGCGCAAAAATTGTCTTTGCTTCTCCAAAAGAAAAATCAGCAACAGGCTCTTCATCAAAGCTAATATTTTCCTCCGAAAAAATTGGAAGCGCAGAATCATCTTTTTTATCAACTGGAATAATTTTAGAAAAATCAGGAACCGCTTCATTTCCGGCTGTAACAACTTCACCAGAAACAGTCGTCGTTATATCCGGCAAAGTTACATTTTCAGTTTGAGAAAACAAAGGCGCGGAAAAAAAAGCAGCACAAAAAAAACAAAATATATTCTTCACAATTTTCATTTTAAATTTCACTTGCTCCTAATTATTTTTTATAAACTTCTGAACAGCGGATTTGTAACTACTTTTCGGATAAAGTTCCAGCAAAGTTTTTGCGGAATTTTCAGAATCAGCATAAAGTTTTGCAGCATCAAAAGATTCAGCCGCTCCATAAATTGATTTTTGCGCAAGCTCGTCGTTTCCAGATTTTCTAGCAAATTCGGCGCAAACCAAAAATTTTTGCGCAGCTTCTTTATTTTTATTTTGAAAACGCAAATATCTTGCGCAGACAAACACAGTTCTTGCAGCGTAAGAACTTTCAGCAGCCTGATTTTTTTCAGATGATTGAATTTTAAAAAGTAATTCCGCAAGATTAAAAGCATTTTTTTTGGACTGCTCACTTTGCATTAAAAATTCTGCAAGTTCAGTTCCTGCTATTCTTCCTTCTAAAGTTGAATTTTTAGAATTTTCGGCATAACGTTTTTCAAGCAATGCAAGTTCTGAATTTTCTCCAGAAATCAAATTCTTCAAGAAACTGATTTTTTGTTCCGCAATTTTTCTTTGCTCTTCGGAATCTGCAATTGAAAGAATTGCATTTTGCTGTTCAAGCGCGTCTTCATATTTTTTCTGTTCTTCAAAAATTTCTGAAAGATTTTTTCTAGCATTATAAATGAAAGTGCTTTTCGAAAAATTTTCCAGAAGAATTTTATATTGCAAAACAGATTTTTCATTTTGCTTCAATTTTCTATACGAATCAGCTGAATAATAATACGAAGCATCAATAAATTTTCCTTTAGGAAATTTTCTTTGGTATTCAGAAAAACGCATTGCTGCCGTTTCATAATTTTTTGAATTGAAATACAAGTCCGCTCGTCTAAAAGAACTTTCATCTGCAAAAGAAGAGTTGTAAAATTTATTTTGTATTTCAGAAAAAATTTTATCTGCTTCAGGAATTTTTCCAAGACGCGAATTCAAAAGCGCAATTTGATAACGGCAACGAATAGAAAATTCAGAAGAATCTTTTGCATAAGGCTCAAGAAATTTTATAGCATCCTGATATTTTTCTGAATCAGAATAAATTGAAGCGCAAAGCAAAATCGCATTTTCTTTTTCCTTCTGCGATGAAAAAAAATCCAAGGCTTTCTTTGCCTGAGCAATTGCATTTTCAAAATCAAAATTCTTGAGCGCGGAATTCGCAGACACAATGCAAGATGAATAGCACAAAGAACTTTCAGGATATTTTTCAGAAAAATTTTTAAGAACATTAAATGCTTCCGAGGATTTTTCCATTTTGTACAAAGAATATCCATAATAAAATTCCGCAAATGAAATTTTAGGAGACCTTGAATTTTCAGCAATGAACTTAGAAAATCCTTGTGAAGAATTTTTCCAGTCTTGCATATTAAACGAAGCCAAAGCAGAAATGTAAACTGCATCAGAAACAGAAGAAGTGTCCGCAACTTTTTTACATTCGCTCATATTTACAAGTGAAAAAAGTATTTTTGCATAATCATATTTTTGTTCATTATTCAGCTGAGACTTTTCAAAAAAATCTTTATAAATTTTTTCAGCAAGTTCAAGGCTTCCATTTTCAGCAAGGCATCTTGCATATAAAATTTTCTGCGCAAAAAAATATTTGTTTTCTGTTTCAGCATTTTCTTTTGACTTTTCCATAAGAGAAATCGCCTGCTTTAATTTTCCTGTTGAATAAAGTCCAAGGCAGTAATAATAGAAAGATTTTTGCTTAAGCTGTTTTTTTTCTGTAGAACTTTTTTCATAAGCATTTTTTGCATGAACAAGAGAATTTTCAAAATCTCCCAAAGCCGCGTACTGTTGTGCATAAGCAAGTTCATATTCCGCGTAATATTTTTTATCAAAATTTTCTGATGAATAATAATCAAGAATTGCGATTTTATTTTCAGAAGCAAGCTCGGCTTTATAAAGTCCAATCAAAGAGGAATATTTTTTTTCTGAATCAGATTCTTCCGCACTTGAAAAATATTTTTGCGCAGAATCAAAATCATTTTTTTCAAAAGAGTCAATTCCGAGCCGAATCCAAAATTCTGACAAAAGTAAAGTTTCACCTGACAATGCAGATTTTGCTTTTTCAATCAATGCAGGAAAATCTTTTTCAGAAACATAATACGCTTTTTGCAATGCCTGAGCAGACAAAGGAAGTTCTGCATTTAAAGCAATTTTTTCATAGCAAGCAAACGCTTCATTTTTTTGTCCAAGTTTTTCAAAAGAATTTCCGGCGGCGAAAGTAAGATTCCAGTAGCAAGAAATATTTTGCGGCGAAAGCTCTTTGTATTTTTTTACAAGTTTTGAATGCTCGTTTTCATTCGTGTAGCAGTCAAAAAGAATTTCCAAAGAATTGCAAAAAACATCATTGTCATATTCGTTGCTTGAAATTATTGATTCAAAAACTGGAATACATTTTTCGTATTGCCGCAAAGAATAGCTGCAAAGTCCTGCATAATAAATTGAATTTTTATAAACAAAATTTATTTCTTTGTTTTTTTTATTAAAGTCAGAAGAAACTGAAGCAACAGCATAAAAAGAATTTAACGCCACGCTAAAATTTTGCAAAGAAAATTCTGAACGACCTCTCCAATACTGCGCAAAAATTTTTGTTTCATTTTTTTCCGAAGAAGACAACTCATTCAAAATTTGAATCGAATCTTCAAAACGTCCAAGATAAAAAAAGCTTTCGCCTTTGTAAAGCAAGGCTTTTTCTAAAAATGGAGAAGAAGGAAATTCTTTTTGCAGCTGGGAAGAATATTCAATGACAGCCGGATAAGATGCGCCTGAATAAGCTGAATCGATTTTCTTAAACAAAGCAGAATCTTTTGAAAAAGAAAAGCAAGCTCCTCCAGCAGCAACAAAAAAACATATCAATAAATTTTTTAGAACTTTATTTTTTTTCATAAGGGAAAAAAGCCTCTAACGACTTTACTCGCTCAAGGTGAATATATGCGTCTTTGTATTTTTCTAAAAATTTTTCCAATGAAATTTCTTTGCCCTGCTCAAAAACAAAGCAGCCGAATTTTCCATTGTTGTCAAAATAAGGAAAGAAAACAGCGCAATTATTAAAGACAAGTTCATCAGGCTTTAAATAAGAACCTTGGCGAATGGCGGCAAGATAAAACCAAGAAGGCTCTGTTACAGCAAGGACGTAAAGCACAGATTTTATTTTTTCAGCTGAATATCCTGTGTTTTTTATGTAGCCAGAAGAATTTGAAATTTTTCCGCCAGAAATTTCCGACGCAAAATAATTTTTATTCACGTCAAGTCCGGCAGATTTAAAATCAACATTTCTTCTTGAACGGATGGAATATGCTTTTGCCGCAAGATTTCTGCACCAGTCCAAAGTAAAATACAAATTCCATTCCTGAGACATTACTCCGATTTTTCCAACAGAATCAAATTCAACAGTCGGCTCTGTCAAATCAGAAATTGAAGTTCCAAGCCCGGTTGCAGGCTCAACAATTCCATCGATAATCCATTTTAAAAATCCTGCGCCCGACAAATAATGTTTTTTTTCATCAAGCGGAATTTCAAATCCACTTTCATCTTTTAAAACGTAATCTTTGCCCGTAATAACAGATTTCAGTTTTCCCTTGGAATCGTAGCAGGCATCTTCGGCAAAAACAATTGAATCCAAATTCGATTTTATAATTCCTGCCATCATAAGCGAATCACGGTAAAGTCCAGTTTCAACTGTAACTTTTTCCCAAGGAAGAGTTTTTTGAGTCCAGTTTTTTACATCCTGAAATCCGGCTGTATAAATTCGCTCAAAAGGAACACCAAGCGGAACTGACCTTGCGGCAAAAGAGCCAAACACGTTCATGTCCACCAAAGTTTTTTGAGCCTGCGGACGAAACACAAGAAACACATCTGAATCAGGATTAAAATGCCATTCAATGCGCAAAGGCTTGCCGCTCTTTTTTTCCCTAAAAAGAATCCAGCTTCCCGCCGCGCCTCTTGGATAAACAGCCGCACGCACAATTCTATGGCTGTCTCCGTTTATCAAATCAACATCAAGCTCTGAACGTGGAGCAACAATCACTGAAAATTCAGTTTCGTTTTCTTCCATCCGGATTTGAAAAGTTTCGCCGATTCTATTTTTTCTTAAATCCTCTTTGTAATTTCTAACTTCGGAAACTGGCGCGGAAATCCAAGAGTCAACTATAGTCCGCCGTATTTCCGCAGAATCTGGAATTGCAAAACTGTTGTATTCAGCAAACGCAAATCCAAAAAACAAAAAGGCAAAAGAGAAAGCTAAAATTTTTTTTTTCAAAATAAGCTCCAGTTAATTTTATAAACAATGCAAAAGCTTTTAGATTACAGGCACGTCTTTCATTTCAACAGGCTCTGGATCTATAAAAGCGCCTTCCGCCATTTGAATTTCCGGTTTGACAACTTTTTTATCCGGCTGATGAATCATTCCGTCCGCCTCTTCATCCGGATGCTTGCCAACAGGCGCATTGCTCAAAAGAAGCTTTAAGCGGTTCAGCTGGTTAACTTCGCTTGAACCCGGATCATAGTCAATCGCGGAAATATTTGATTCAGGGTAACGGCGGCGCAATTCCTTTATCATTCCTTTTCCTGTAACGTGGTTCGGAAGACAAGCAAAAGGCTGAACACAGGCAATGCTCGGACAGCCAGAATGAATCAGTTCGACCATTTCCGCAGTAAGGAACCAGCCTTCGCCAGTAATGTTTCCAAGCTGAACAATGTCATCAACGCCTTTCATCATGTCGTAAATCAAATTCGGCGGATCAAAGCGGTGGCTCTTTTTAAGCTGCTTTTTTATGTATCCGCGGAAAAGCTCAACAGCCCAAACCATAAGCCGCGCATTTTTTTCAGTTTTTTTGTCAAACGCAAGCTGCTTGTGCCGGAAAATTCCAGTGCTGAAAGTATAGAACAAAAAGTCTGCCAAGTCCGGCATAACACATTCCGCGCCTTCACTTTCAATTACATTTACAATATCGTTGTTCGCAGTTGGATGGAACTTAACAAGAATTTCACCAACAACGCCGACACGTGGCTTTTTAACAGGAAGCAGAGGCAGATTGTCAAAGTCTTTTATGATTCCGCGGATAAGCTTTCTATATTTAAGCACGGAAAGCGACTTCAATGCTATTTCGCACCTTGCATTCCATTTTTCATAAAGAGCATTTGCGCTTCCAGAAACAGCTTCGTAAGGGCGGGTTCTATACAAAACGCGCATAAGCAAGTCGCCAAGCATAATAGAGCGGACAAGCCTTATAAGCATTCCCGGAGTATAAGTCCAGCCCGGATTTTTTTCAAATCCCTGAGTGCTCATGGAAATAACCGGAATCTGGCTAAATCCCGCGTCATTCAAGGCACGGCGGATAAATCCAATGTAGTTTGTAGCGCGGCATCCGCCTCCAGTCTGCGTAATAATCAGGCTCGTGTTGTTCAAGTCGAATTTTCCGCTTTGAAGAGCAGCAATCATCTGGCCTGCAACAAGAATTGAAGGATAGCAAGCGTCGTTGTTTACATATTTAAGTCCAGTTTCAACAGCCATCGGATCTACAGCGTCAAGGACAACAAAATTATAGCCGGAATATTCCATTGCTTTTTGAAGAAGCTTAAAGTGAATCGGGCTCATCTGCGGTCCAATAATCGTGTGCTTCTTTTTCATTTCCTTGGTGAAAATCTGACGTTTGTACGAAGCTGATTTTATAGAAAGTTTTGTTCTGTTTCTTTCGCGGGCTTTTACAGCAGCAATCAAAGAGCGGATTCTAATTCTTACCGCGCCA
Organism: Desulfovibrionaceae bacterium; assembly: GCA_963654755.1. GTDB lineage: Bacteria > Spirochaetota > Spirochaetia > Treponematales > Treponemataceae > Treponema_D. The sequence continues at coordinate 30,762 of CAVKBG010000010.1, read as the reverse complement.
AGATTTGAGCCTTCGTCAATTTTTATGAGCGTGTACATTCTGCTTTTTGACTTCATAATTTCGTCAACCTGATCAGAAGTAACGGCATCAAGCCCGCAGCCAAAAGACGTAAGCTGAACAAGCTCCAAGTTTGCCATTCCGCTTACAAAAGCTCCGGCGCGATAAAGTCTGTTGTGATAAGTCCACTGGTCAATAATTCTTAACGGACGCTCAATAGAACCAAGGTGCGCAACAGAATCTTCCGTGAACACAGCCATTCCAAGACCGTTTATCATTTCTGGAATTCCATGGTTGATTTCCGGGTCAAGGTGATACGGACGTCCTGCAAGAACAATTCCATTTGCACCGCGGCGGATTGTTTCTTCTAGGGCCTCCTCGCCTTTTTCCTGAACATCTTTTCTGAATTTTTCCTGCTCAGCCCAAGCCGCATCCACAGCTTCATTTATTTTCTGCCGGGTAAGTTTTTTAAACTTAGGAGAAAGCTCTTCAAAAAGACGCTCCTTTAAACGCTGCTTGTCATAAACTGGCAGGAACGGATTCATAAACAAAACTGAATCATCCTGACGAAGCTGCTCAACGTTATTGCGCAAAACTTCAGGATAGCTTGTAACAATCGGGCAGTTGTAATGATTTCCAGCACCCGGATCTTCTTTTGTTTCGTAAGGAACACAAGGATAAAAAATAAATTTTATTCCCTGCTGAAGAAGACTTTCCACATGGCCATGGGAAATTTTTCCAGGATAGCAAACGCTTTCAGACGGAATTGTTTCAAGACCTTTTTCGTAAATTGCGCGGCTAGAACGAGGCGAAAGGCGCACACGGAATCCAAGTTTTGTAAAGAAAGTAAACCACAGCGGATAATTTTCATACATATTCAAAACGCGCGGAATTCCAACGTCGCCCATAACAGCTTCGTCCGGCTTAAGCGGAATATAATATCCAAAAAGCCTCTTGTATTTCCACTCAAAAAGATTCGGAAGATTTTTTTCAGTTTCATCTTCGGAAGGTTTGTTGCTTGCATCTACAACCGAAGTCTTTTCTTCAAGCTCTGCCCCACGCTCACATCTATTTCCTGTAACAAATTTTCTTACAGCGCGTTTTTCTCCGCCTTCAGTTCCAGAAGTAGAAAATGTATTTATTGTAAGAAGGCAATTGTTAGAGCATTTTCCGCAGCGGCGAAGCTCAAGGTCAACCTTAAATGACTCAAGCTGATTCAAAGTCGCAATGCCGCTTTTTACAAATTTTGGAGTCTGGTCAGGATCATCCGGCTTTGGACGGCGCAAATCTTCCCACTGATCCATTGCAATAAGCGCAGAACCGTAAGCTCCCATAAGCCCCGCAACATCCGGGCGATAAACATTTACGCCTGCAATTTTTTCAAACGCACGAAGAACCGCATCGTTAAAGAAAGTTCCGCCTTGAACAACAACTTTTTTGCCGATGTCGCTTGCCTTGCGAAGTTTTATTACTTTAAAGAGCGCATTTTTTATTACTGAATAAGAAAGTCCCGCTGAAATGTCCGCAACTTCCGCACCTTCCTTTTGAGCCTGCTTTACACGGCTGTTCATAAAAACCGTGCAGCGAGTTCCAAGGTCAACTGGCTTTTTTGCCATCAGCGCAATCTTTGAAAATTCCTGAACGCTCATTCCCATTGTGCGCGCAAAATTGTCAAGGAACGAACCGCAGCCCGCAGAACAAGCTTCATTAAGCTGAATGGAAACAATCGCGCCGTCTTTCATTCTAAGGCACTTCATGTCCTGTCCGCCAATGTCCAAAAGGAATTCAACGCCAGGAACAAAGAAATCTGCCGCCCGGTAATGCGTTATAGTTTCAACTTCGCCAGCGTCAACCCCAAGGGCAGCCTGAAACAAAGCTTCGCCATAACCTGTAGAAACAGAACGCGCAATGTAGCATTTTTCAGGAAGAATTTTATAAAGGCTTTTTAGAACTTTTACAGCCAAGTCAACAGGATTTCCGGCATTCACATCGTAGAAACGCCACAAAATGCGTCCTTTTGTATCAATCAGAACCGCTTTTGTTGTTGTAGAGCCGGCATCAAGTCCAAGAAAAACAGGACCTTCAGTTGACTCCAAGTCTCCAGTGCTGGCTTTTTCCTGCGAATGGCGCTTGTTGAATTCATCCAGTTCTTCCTGAGTTGTAAACAAAGGCTCAAGACGCTGAACTTCCTGCATTTCTGCGCCCACAAGATTTTTGAGGCTTTCCCGGAACTGTTTTATAGTAGGAAATGTGCCGTTTTTGCTAGAAGGAGTTACGCATTTTATTTCCCGCTCAGCTGAATAAGCCGCGCCCGAAGCAACAAAAAGCTGGCTGTTTTCTGGAACGATTGTCTGCTCCGCCCCAAGTTTCAATGTAATTACAAAGCGTTCTCTAAGTTGATCCAAAAAGTGAAGCGGTCCGCCCAAAAATGCAACGTTTCCGCGGATTGGCTTTCCACAAGCAAGCCCCGAAATTGTCTGGCTTACAACCGCCTGAAAAATAGAAGCCGCAATATCTTCACGGCGCGCGCCTTCATTAATCAAAGGCTGAACATCTGTCTTTGCAAAAACTCCGCAGCGGGCGGCAATCGGATAAATCGTGGTTGCTCCGCGGGCAAGCTCATTCAGTCCGGAAGCGTCTGTTTCCAAAAGAGCCGCCATCTGGTCAATAAAAGCTCCAGTTCCGCCGGCGCAAGTTCCGTTCATGCGCTGTTCAACTCCGCCTTTAAAATAAGTGATTTTCGCATCTTCGCCGCCAAGCTCAATCACAACGTCCGTCTGCGGAATAATTTTTCTTACAGCGGTAGTAGCGGCAACAACTTCCTGAATAAACGGAATATTCAGCCACTGCGAAACAGAAAGTCCGCCAGAGCCAGTAACTTTTACGCTTACAGTCTGATTTTCCTTCGCCGGAAGGACTTCTTCAAGCGAATCAAAGGCTTTATTTACAACAGTTATAATTGTATTTCTAATATCAGCCCGGTGCCGTTCATAAGCTCCGTACAAAAGCTCGTCATTTTCTCCAAGCGCAACAACTTTAACCGTAGTTGAACCAACATCGATTCCCATCCTGATTGGACGGACTGCAGGAGTCAATGAAGAAATCTCACCCAAGCTATTATTTTCCATACAAAAATCACCTTTTTTATTTAAAAATAAGAATTCATATTATAATATATAGGAAAGCAATTAAAAATTCAACGTGAAAAATGTAGCAGGCAGGATTTTACAATTAAACATGGCGACGCTAAGACAAAAAATTTATGCGTTGAATTTCTGGGCGGGAGTAACCATCCAAATCGCCTTTAATTCAGTCGAGCCTGTGTTTTCCAAAGTATGCGGAGAGCCTGCGTTGAACGTGATGCTGTCGCCTTCTTTTAAAGCAATTTCTTTGTTTCCGTAGTGAAGAATTCCTTCGCCCTGAACAACAAGCCCCATTTCTTTTCCAAGATGACCGTAGCTTCCGCGGTGAGTGCGGCTTCCAACAGGAATATTTATCGTGTAGCTTTCAAACGAATTTTCACCATTGCCGGAAAACGGGTCGGAAAGCTCTTCGTAAACAACATCTTCTTCGTTGATTTTGCGGCGGTCTTCACGGTGAATTACAGAAACTGGACGGCGGCGGCTGTATTCTTCAAAAAGAAATTCAAGGCTTATGTCCAAGGCATCGGCAATGTCAAGCAAAGTGTCAATTGCAGGAGAAACTTTATTTCGTTCAATCTGGGAAACAAGGCTTTCGCTCACTTTTGCGTGTGCAGCCACAGCTTTTAGCGTCAAATGTTTTCTTTCACGGACGGCTCTTAATTTTTCCCCAAACTGGTATTGTCTTTTATTTTCGTCTTCACTCATTTTTTTACCTGAAATATCTTAATGAGTTTCAAACTTTTGCAAAAGTATCATTCTTCTGCTTTTCCTGATTTTTTTCCATTATAAAGCGGATAAAGTGGTCTTCAAGAGTGTTTTTCGGACCTTCAATATGAAGCCTTTGCCTTGCTCTTGCGTTATCACGGCGGACTGTGTACAAAAGGTAAAAGTCCCTGTAGTCAAGATTTATGTCTGTTTTTACACGCTCGCCAAGATAAGAGCTTACTTCATCACGGCCAATCGACTTTACGCCCTGATCACGCAAAATTCCTTTTAACCGCAGAATCTGCTCATAAGAAACGCCAAAAAGGAACTCTTCCATTGCCTGCGCAACATCCGGCTCGCTAAGTTTTTCCTTTATAAATGCGCCCCACTGGTCATCCATCTGAAACGTAACCATCATAAGCTCGCTTGTTCCCATCATAGAGCCAAAGGCAGGCGCAAGACGGCGGCGGGCAGACCAAACCGACTGCAAAACTGGCGCAATATCAGAAATTGTCTGGTCGCTTCTGTGTTCCCAAAGAATTATAAGAGAATTTGCAAGCTCCCGGCGCAAATCAATAGAAACAGACTTGTCTTTTATGAGGTTCATGTAGACATCTTCCGCCATAAGCGTAAACATCATGGAAACAGTCTCGTCGTAATATTCCTTGACTTCTTTTTCGTCCATTAAAGCATAGTTTTTGGCAAGCTTCGACATTGAAAAAAAAGTGTGAATTTTCGCCACAAGGAAGCCTTTTCCCAGAATGGCCTTTGACGGCATGTGAAGAACTGTATCGCCTTCCTCCTGATACGAAATAATGCTTTCAACCAAAGCCATCGGAGTTCTTGTGGAAGTTGTTGTATTCGCCCGCTCAAGCAAAGACGGAAACCGTGCAATCGATTGCGCAAGACTTGTAACGTCATCAAGCCTTTCCTGAAGCCGCGCCAGCCTGTCTGGAGCAGTTTTTTCGAGCGCATCCTGAAGTTTTTTTATAAGTTTCTGCTGATAATCTGTAAAAACAATAATTCCAGTCTGAATAATTTCATTTTTTATATTTTCATCATTGTTAAAAAAATAAGAAATATCAACTTGAGAAAAATCTGAATTTTTAATTTTGCTTGTGTCCAAAATATCTTCGCCTTTATTTTTTAAATACGTCTGGTCAAGGTACGCTTACGCTCAAGACCTTGACCCAGCCGTTTTTAGGGTTTTTAACAAACCCTAAACCAGAACTATTTACGGCATCTTAAAAATGCTAAAAATGTCCCTGAAAATTGCATTTTTTAGAGATTCTTATTATAACACACATTTTTCAATTTTCAACGTATAAATTTTCAAAACATTTTTTATTACAGAGAAAAGACATTCGCTTGCTTGATTTTTATTGTCATTGCCCGACTTAATCTGGCAATCCCTTTTACAGCAGGTTATCCGGTCAAGCCGGATAATGACATTAATAGAAATAAATTTTACGCTTTAACTCAAGGAAATTCGCTCCGATAATAAAAGCATGAAAAAGCGCATTTTGTTTTTTACTATGATTTTGGCAGGAATTGCCTTCGCGCAGCAGACACGAATTGTGGAACAGCCGCAAATGCAAATCCTAGCAAGCGACATATCAGTAAAGGAAAGATTTTCAGATTCAGGCGAACGTGAAGGAGTTGACCTTTTTATAAGAAAAAAACCTTCAATAAATAGCGTAATGCTAGTTGAAACCACAAAAGATCCGAACGGAAAAGAGCCAAACTACGCTTACCGCGCCGCAGAATGGAACGAAACAAACGGAAACGAAATCCGCTACTTGAACGGACAGGAACTTCATTCTGAATATTCCAAATACAGCCTGATTTCTTCAACTGTAGAAAATCATCCTGAGCTTGGACAGGCATTTCACATTTTTATTCCGAACACGCTTTACTTTGGCTATCCTTGGTCGCGCAACGGTTCAGTTCAAATCGGAAAAGGCGTTTTTATAAATATCCGCACATTTGAAAAACCTTACGGCGACTACACCGGCAAATACATGGACAATCCGTTTATGTTCGACATAGGTGAAGCTCCAAAGAAAAAAGAGCCTCCAAAAGTTGAAGCCGCGCTTGAAGAAATTTCAGAGCCTGAAGTAAACGAAGAGCCGCAGATAATTCCGCAGAAAGAAGAAAAGCAAATTTTAACTGACGACTACAATCCTTTGGCGGTAGAAAAATTTTCACAGCTTGCAAATGAAGGCGGCGGATTTTTGTATTATTCCAAGCCGGAAAATCTTGTTCAGGACTTGCTGGATTCCGTAGAAAAAATCACGCCAAAAACAAAGGCGGACATCGTGCTTGCAATAGACACAACCGGCAGCATGAAAGACGATCTGGAAGTTTTGCGCGGAAAATGGATTCCATCTTTCATTGAGCAAGCAAAGGAATTTGAGGATTTAAGAATTGCGCTTTTGCTTTACAGGGATTACAACGATTCCTACAATTACAAAGGACTTCCTGTAAAATTCTTCGACTTTACAAGAGAGCCTGAAAAAATCAAAAAGCAGCTGGATTCCGTCATAATCCACGGAAACGAAGGAGGCGACATTCCAGAAGCCGTTCACGAAGCTCTTTTTGCCTCAATAAATTTCTATGAATGGAGAAATGACGCGCAAAGAAAAATCATTCTTCTTGGAGACGCTGAACCGCATCCAAAGCCAAGAGGTCCAAGAAAAATAACACAGGAAAAAGTAATGCAGCTTGCAAATGAAAAAGGAATCACGCTCGACTGCATTATCGTTCCTGATGAAAAAGGAAAATCCGCGGACTAATTGTGTTTTCCGTTCTGAATTTTTTCAAAGTCTTTCTGGGCAAGTTTTCTGTATGCGCCGGGAAACTGTCCAGGCTGGCTTGCATTATAAATTTCAAGAATTTCGTTTATGATTGGCTCTGCCTTGCTGTATTTTTTCTGCTTTACATAAATATGCGCAATTTCGTAGCGGCCTTCAATATAAACAGCAGTGTTCATTCCGTAACGCTGCAAAAGAATTTCATAATATTGCAAAGATTTTTTTGAGCTTCCCTTGTCCAATGCAGTCTGCGCAAGCTGAATTATTTCAAGGCTAGAAGCATTGTCTGGAACTTCAACCTTTGTTGACGCGCATGAAAAAAAGCAAACTGAAGCAAAAGAAACCAAAAAGCTAAAAACAATTTTTTTCATAAATATTGAATCTTTCATTCCTAAAGTATATCATTTCAGCACTTGATGCACAATCTAAGTTTTTATTCTATATAGCCTAAACTTCGAGTTTTATAGTTTAATGTCATTATCGGGCTTGACCCGATAATCTATTGTAATTTTACAACAGATTCCTGACCGAGTTTACTGCGTAAACATCGCAGTGTCGTAGCACGAGAATGACACATAAATGACTGTTCTTTTCAAAATTCGACATTCAGGCTATATATCTTTTATAAAAAAAACTGACTCTATAAAGTTACATCAAAAAGAGGCGACTTATGGCATACAAAATTTTTATTGACGGAAAAGAAGGAACTACAGGCTTAAAAATTTACGAGCGTTTTGAAAACCGCAAGGACATTGAAATTCTGCTTATCGATGAAGACAAACGCAAAGATTCAGCAGAACGCGCCAAATTTATCAATGAATCCGACTTTACATTTTTGTGCCTTCCAGATGCCGCCAGCATAGAAGCCGTAAGCCTTTGCACAAATCCAAAGACAAAACTTATAGACGCTTCCACAGCGCACCGCGTAAATCCTGACTGGGCTTATGGATTTCCTGAGCTTTCTCCTGCGCACCGTGAAAAAATCGTAAGTTCAAGCAGAGTCGCAGTGCCGGGCTGCTACGCTTCAGGATTCGCCTCAATTTGCTTTCCGCTTGTAAAACATGGAATAATTTCTGCGGACTATCCTGTTGTCTGCCATGCGGTTTCAGGATATTCAGGAGCCGGAAAAAAAGCAATCGCGCAGTACGAAGATCCAAACCGCAATCCTGAGCTAAAAAGTCCGCGCCTCTACGCCCTTACACAGGAACACAAGCACTTGCCTGAAATGCAAAAAGTAAGCGGCTTAAATTACAAGCCAATTTTCAATCCTTATGTATGCGATTACTTTCAGGGAATGACCGTTACAATTTCGCTTTATTCAAGGCTTTTGGAAAAGAAAATGAGCGCAAAAGAAATCTGCGAAACTTTCAAGGAGCATTACAAGGACTGCCATTTTGTAAAAACTGCGGATTTTCTTGGCGAAGGAATTTTGCAGGACAATTTTATTGCGGCAAACACTTTGGCTGGAACAAACAATATGCAGATTTTTGTCTGCGGAAACGACGAGCGCATTACAATAACAAGCCGTTTTGACAATCTTGGAAAAGGCGCAAGCGGAGCGGCAGTTCAGTGCATGAACATAATGATGGGAATTGACGAAGCAACAGGTCTTTAAAAAAGAAAATCCCTGCGCTGAAAGAATAAGGAAAAACAGCACAGGGAATATTTTAGTTCAAATTTTTATGCGCTAAATTCAGTCTGCAAAGGAAATCCTCTGTCCCACAAAGCATCTTCCGTGTAATCTTCCCAATTCTGGCTTGAACAATATTCGGTTCTGTCCAAGCTTTCTTCAAATAATTCTGAATCAAAAGAAGAATCGCAGTCTAAGGCATCTAGCAAAGCTGACAATGAAAACAAAAATCCATTTCTGTTCATAAAGAAAATCTCCTGTGCATATTTTATAACACACGTTATTTCCTTTGTCAATTAACTAATCCAAACTGATTATATTTATTTGCCGCGCCATTTCTGTAGGAAGATTCGCACAAAGGAAAATAAAAAAGTGAAAGCACACAATTGGAAGCAATGTCAAACAAAGCATCTTCCGTGCCGCAAGAAAGATTTTCATTAAACGCGCCAACAGCAGTACAGCCAACTGCGCCAATGACAGAAGCCCAAGTCATGTTCCGGCAAAAATCAGCTTTTTCTGACAAAAACTTAGCCTCTTCAATAATGCGCAAGGCAACATTAAAGTCCGTTTTGGTTTCTAAATTTTTTCCGCCTGAAAATTGAACTTCATCCAAATAAAAAAGCCCATTATGATGAACCGTTTTTTGAAAAGCAGACTGTTCTGAAAAAACAATTCCGCAGTTTTCTTTTTCCTGCGCAAAAACAGAAAAGCAAAGAAGCAAAATAAAACCTAAAACAAACTTTCTCATAAGGCAAAACCTCTAACGCTGCCACTCCAACTGCAAAGCATAAAGATTATAATTGTCAAGCGCAATATTTTTATAAGAAACGCTCATAAAGCAAGAGAACAAATCGAGCACAAGACAACCTACAGCTCCAAGACACAAACTTTCCACAGCACAATCGCTGTCTACAAAAGCTGTTGCGCCCAAGCATCCCAAGCCAGCCGCCGTGGATACAAAAGTCATTGTCTTCCAGAAATTAGCCTTTCTTACAAATTTTGCATTTTGGGGAACACTTTTTAAAAGAACATTCAGCTCTTTGTTGTTTTTAATTTTTGTTCCGTCAAGAAATTCAAACTGCGAAAATGAAAATAAATTTTCAGAACGGACTATTATCTGCGGAAACGCAATTTCATTGCCAGAAGATTCCTGCGCAAAAATATTTCCACAAAAAAGAACAGAAATCAGCAAAACTATAAAACTCTTTTTCACGTCACTCCAACTTATTACTTTTTAGATAAAAACAAAGTATTAAACTAATAGTTATTCCCATGCAATTTAGCATGGGAATTCAAATTTTAATTTTCAAAAACAAACTGATTATACTTGTCTACTGCACGATTTCTGTATGAGTATTCAAACACCGGGAACAAAAAAAGTGAATAAATACAAGTTGCTCCCGCAATAGCAAGGTTGTCAGCAACATAAGAATTTGTATCATCAACACAAGCAGAAGCTACAGAAAACCCAACTGCACCAGCAATTGAAAGCCATGTCATGCCACGCCAAAAACCAGCTTTTTTTGAAAGACTTTTTGCCTCTGGAACGTTATATAAAGCAACATTTAGTTCCTTTCTATTTTTTATTTTTGTTCCATCAGAAAACTGAAACTTATTTACAGAAAAAAATCCTTCTTGATGAATTATTTTTTGAAAAGCAGTTTGTTCTGAAAAAGATATTTCATTTTCTTTATCTTCCTGTGCAAAAACTGAAAAACAAAATATCATCATTATAAAACCTAAAATAAACTTTCTCATAAAAACACTCCCAATAGATGCTAAAATCTTATAGTACCAGAAACAACTACAGCATCTTTATTGTATCCTGCATTTGCACCAGAAACAGCACCCTTTATTACATCAGAACCTGTTGCTAAAGCTTTCACAACTCCAATAAAAGCAGACACGCAAGCCTTGTAAATTCTCTTAGCCTTTTTCTTAAGCCATGATTTTAAGCCGTGCGCACCAACGATATCATCATCAATTTCAGAAAAATATGCAAATGTTGTTTTTGTTGATTCAGCAAAATACATAACATTGTCCAAATCTGTGCCAGTAAGATTTTCCAAAGCCCTTAACTCAACCTTTGAAATTTCATCTAAAAATTCTTCCAGTTCAGAATAATCCTTACCTAGAATTTCTTCAATTTCCTGAATATATGTAGCTGCCAAATCAGAAACATATTTGCTTTCAACAAGAAATTCAGTTCCTGTTTGGTCTTCAGGAAGAACATAATAATCAGCATCGTCTTCAGAAGAAATTGACGCCCTGCTAGAATCAACCGCTCTGAACGCTTTGTCCAAATCACTTCCAAATTCTGAATAACTACCAAAATTATACTTTGCATAAGAGGTAGAATTTTCATCAGTTGAATTGGAATCCGAAACTGAATTGCTGCAAGAAAAGAACAACAGCAATGACATAGAAACAAAAAAAGCTTTTTGTACCATAAAAATACTCCTTAGCCTCATTATAACAAAAAGTTATTTTTCCTGTCAACAAATTTTCTTCTATTCTGTTATATTTTCAGCGTGATTTGTTATCCTTTTGTTATATTCTTCAACATAATCGTTGTAGTTCTGCAAGGATTTTTTTTCGTAATGGGCAGAGAGGCGGTTTGTTGCAACTGCTCCCAAAAAGAAAATCGCGGCGGGAATTCCGAATGCGCCAAGTTCTTTTGTGCTGTCCGCGTCAATGCATCCTACGGAAAGTCCGCCCGCAACAGCCGCATTTACAACAGTTGTCCAGTACCAAAATTTTTCTTTTTTTATGACTGATTTGTTTTCTGAAATTCCGCCGATTAGCTTCATGGCTTCTTCTTCTGAAATTTCTTTTCCGTCTGAAAATTTATATTTAGAGAAAAATGGAAAACTTTTTTCACGCACAATTTGCTGCTTTGGTTCTAGCAATTTTTTTCTGGAACTTCCAAAAGGCACAAGAACTTTTTCTTCATAACTCTGGGAAAAATCAGAATCATCCGCAAAAGAAAAAACGCAGGCAAACTGGATTAAAATCAAAAACAAAAGCTTTTTCATAAAAACAAACATTTTATTGTCATTCCCATGCCACGGGGAATCTGTTGTATTAGATTATCGGGTCGAGTCTGATAATGACATTAAATTATAAACTTTTTTGCAAAGGCTGACTATTTCATTTTTAAAACAAAGGCAATAAGTTTGAAAATTCAATTTTCATAGAAGGGCAAAAACTGTATAATAAAAATTGATATGTTTGAAGTTAGAGTTACTGCTGATTTTAGCGCGGCGCATTTTTTAAAAGACTACAACGGAAAATGCGAAAATCTTCACGGACACAATTACAAAGTTTATGCGCACGTCCACGGAACAGAACTTGACAAAGGCGGAATGCTTTTGGATTTTACCAAGCTGAAAAAAACTTTGCGGGAAGTTTGCGGCGCAATTGACCACACAAATTTAAACGACATAGAATTCTTTGACCAAAATCCAAGCGCAGAAAGAATCGCCATTTACATATACAATCATATTATAGAAGAAATTCCTTTGCTAAAAAAAACAGACGGAAAAAAAGCATGGCTTTATGCAATCGATGTTTTTGAAACAGAAACAAGCCGCGCGCGATACATTGCTAAATAATTTTTTATCGGAGAACAAAATGCTTACAAGAAAAACAAAAATCGTATGCTCAATCGGACCTGCCTGCGACAACGACGACACAATCCGCGAAATGATAAAAGCAGGAATGAACATAGCAAGATTCAACTTTTCGCATGGAACTTACGACTGGCACAAGCAAGCGATGGACAGAGTGCGCCGTGTTTCCGCAGAAATAGATGTTCCTGTTGCAATTCTTTTGGACACAAAAGGCCCTGAAATCCGCACTGGACTTATAGACGGAACAAACAATATCAAGCTTTCCGCAGGCGAAACCGTAATTGTTACAACAGACGACTGCACTTGCGTAAATGCTTCGGAAGGGAAGCCGTGCAGAATTTCAATTTCCTGGAAAGAAGCCGCAAAAAAAGTTTCTTCTGGAATAAAAATTTTAATCGCCGACGGACTGATTGAACTTGTTGTTCAGAAAGTTGAAGGCGAAGAAATTATATGTAAGGCTTCAAACGCCGGAACTTTCGGCAGCAGAAAAAATGTAAATTTAATCGGAGTTCATGCCGGGCTTCCAATCATGTCGGAAAAAGACAAAGAAGATTTGAAATTCGGGGCAACGCAGGACATTGATTTTGTTGCTGCAAGCTTTGTAAGTTTCCCGGAAGAAGTTGTGCAGATTAAGGAATACTTGAAATCCGTAGGCGCAAAAGCCCGTGTCATTGCAAAAATTGAAAACGAAGAAGGCTTGAACAACATTGAAAAAATTACGCGCGAAGCAGACGGAATAATGGTTGCACGCGGAGACTTGGGAGTTCAGCTTCCGACAGAAAGAATTCCGCTTGCGCAAAAAGCCATTATAAGATGCTGCCACACCGCCGGAAAACCTGTAATCACTGCAACTCAAATGCTCGACTCGATGATTGTAAATCCGCGCCCAACAAGAGCGGAACTTACAGATGTTGCAAACGCAATTTTTGACGGAACAGACGCGCTCATGCTTTCCGGGGAAACTGCAGGCGGAAAATATCCAGTTGAATCTGTAAAAACGATGGCGCTGATTGCCCGCACAACAGAAGATTCTGTTGAATACAAAGAGCACATGAGAAAAATAGATTCAGACTATGTTCCTGGAACAGAAGTAGGACACATGGTTGCCCATAGCGCATACAAACTTTCAAAGAACATAAAGGCAAAGGCAATCATCATTCCTACACTTCACGGAAACACTGCAAGGATGATTGGATGCTTCCGGCCGGAGCAAATCGTAATTGCGGTAACTCCAGATAAAAAAGTTCAGCGTCAGCTTATGATTCAGTGGGGAGTAACTCCAGTCCTTTGCAGAATCGCAGGAGATTCCGACATGATGATTCAGAATGCTGTAAAACTTGCAATTGAAAACAACCTTGTAAAACTTTCAGACAGAGTTGTTGTGTGCGCAGGAATCCCGCTTTCAAGTCCGCTCATGGTAAACACAATTCGAGTGCTTGTTGTAGGAAACATAATCGCAAGAGGAACTTCATTCGGATTCTGCAACAGCGAAAAGCAAAAAATCTGCGGAAGAATAATCCATGCGGAAGACATTGTTGAAATCCGCGATAGCGTAAAACTAAACCACAGAACAATTCTCGTCTGCGAAAGAATAACAGAAGAACTCATTCCAGTATTAAGAATTATAGACGGAGTTATTTCTGAATCTGGAAGCGACTTGCAAGAGGAAAGTTTGAAACTTGTAAATCCGAATTTAGTCTATATACAAAATGTTCCCGATGCCTGCAAAATCCTTGAAGACAATCTTTCTGTTTCCATAGACGGAGAACAGGGACTTATTTACGAGGGAGCAATCTGCTAAAGTAAAGTCAAACAAGCCTTACAGGAATTCCTTCTTTGGAAAGCTCATTCTTTATAGAAGAAACTGTGTACGCTCCTGAATGAACCATTGAGGCAATCAGGGCAGCGTCCGCTTTTCCTTTTGTAAGAACGTCTGCAAGATGAGAAGGAGTTCCGCCGCCGCCGCTTGCAATTACAGGAACCGGTACAGATTCCGCAATCATTTTTGTAAGATTCAGTTCATAGCCTTCTTTTGTTCCGTCAGCGTCAATTGAGTTTAAAACTATTTCGCCAGCTCCAAGCTCTACTGCTTTTTGCGCCCATTCTCTTGCGTCAAGCTCAGTCTTTGTTCTTCCGCCGTTAATGTAAACTCTGTAGCCGCTTGGCATTTGAGAATCTTTTGCAGCGTCCATTCCAAGAACAATGCACTGATTTCCAAAGACACGTGCGCCCTGCTTTATAAGCTCCGGATTTTTTACAGCCTGAGAATTCAGCGAAACTTTTTCAGCTCCAGCAAGAATTGTAGAACGAATGTCGTCAAGAGTTCCGATTCCGCCGCCAACACAAAACGGAATAAAAACTTGAGAAGCGACTCTTGCAATCAAATCAAGAATAGGACCTCTTCCGCGCGCGCTTGCCATTATGTCGTAAAACACAAGCTCGTCCACACCTTGACGGTAATATTCAGCCGCCATTTCCACAGGATCGCCAATATCGATGTTGTTCTGAAATTTTATTCCTTTTGTTGTGCGTCCGTCTTTTACATCAAGGCAGATTATAATTCGTTTTTTTAGCATTTTAAAATTCCTCCTTTGCTGAAAGGTCAGAAGCCACAAAGTTTCTCAAGATTCTAAGCCCGGGCTTTCCTGATTTTTCCGGGTGAAATTGAAAAACCGCAATGTTGTCTTTTTCAACTATGGCAGGAACTTTTATTCCGTAGTCCGCATAGCCTTTTACTATAGAAGAATCTTCCGGCTGAATCACGTAGGAATGCACAAAATAAAAATCCGAATCAGGTTCAACTTCATTCAAAAGTGAAGAGCCGCCGTTTGCAAACGAAACATTGTTCCATCCAATGTGCGGAACTTTTAAACTTGAATCAAATCCACTTTCCTTTAAAGATGAAAAATGCTTTATGCTTCCTTTTAAAAGTCCAAGGCATTTTGTGTCGCCTTCCTCGCTGTAGTCAAACACAATCTGAGAGCCAAGGCAAATTCCTAAAATCGGCTTTCCTGATTCCGCCCAGTCTTTCAGAAAAGAATCAAATCCTGTTAACTTAAGCTGCTGCATCGCATAAGCCGCATCTCCTACTCCGGGAAAAATCACGCGGTCAACATTTTTTAAGTCGCAAGGTTTTCCAGAAAGAATGTAAGGAGCGCCAAGGGATTCAAGCGCATGCTCCACGCTTTTTATATTTCCTGCATTGTAATCTATGATTCCAGTCATTTTTTGCTCCAATGAAAGATTGAATGTTTCAAGTAAGTTTATATTAAAAACTGCCGATAAATTCAATATGGACATTACGGCTCTTGTTAATCTTTGCATTTCAGTTTTAAAAGATATACGCGTTATTACAGCTGCAATTCTTACAATTTTTTTTATCTCGCTCGGAAACTACGTCGTAAGGTACAAAAAACGTCCGCCTAAGCCAAAGAAGAAAAAATCCGCTGCAAAATCTACCGCCGCTCCTGCTCCAAAACCAGAAGAACAGCAAAATCAGGAATAGCAAAATTTTCCATATCAAGCCTTTCAATTGAAAGAAGCCCCCAAAAATGTTATTATTTTGAATAACAAAAATGGTTGGGGATAACATAAATGAAATTTTTTAGCACACGTGATGCCCGGAATATCGTAGGATTCAAACAGGCAGTTTTGGACTGCATTCCTTCTGACGGCGGGCTTTACGTTCCAGACGACACAGACGATTTGCGCCGCTGGATTTATTATACAAACGAAAAAACAACATTCGCTTCTCTTGCAGGCGCGCTCACTTCCGCAATGATAAATGAAGAGTTCAGCCCTGTAATCTGCGAAGCAATTGCAACTCACGCATTTCCAAAAGATCCAGTTTTCAGGCAGCTGGACAAAAATCTTTTTATTCTTGAGCTTTATCACGGCGCAACTGGGACTTTTAAAGACTTCGGAGTTTCTTATTTAACTTCCGCATTGGAAACGATTCTACAGATGGACGGAAAAAAAGCCATTCTGCTCGACGCGACTACAGGCGAACTTGGAGCGTGCATGGCAAAAGCTATCGACGGAAAAAAACTTCTAAAGTCTGTGCTTCTTGCTCCAAAAGGAAAACTGCGCGGAATCGATGAAAAAAGTTTTGTTTGGAACGGCGGAAATATTTATCCAATTGAAATAGACGGAACAGAACAGGACTGCCACAAAATCGTAAGGGAAATTTTTTCAGACAAGCAGCTTGTAAAAAAACTCAGACTTACGGTGGCAAACACAGCAAACATCGGCCGACTTTTACCGCAGTCATTTTTCTACACATTCGCATTTTCAAGGCTCAAGGGAATTATAAACGGAGACATTTTTTATGCCGTTCCTGCTGGCAACTACGGAAATCTTGTTTCAGGACTTTACGGCTGGAGAATGGCTCTTCCTGTAAACGGATTCATCGTTCCTTCAACACCGGAACTTACTCTTGATGCCGGCGGAAACTGCATGGTTATGAACAGCATGATTCCGCTTGAAAAACGCACGCCTGCAGATCCGGCTTCGCCTTCAAACATAGAAAGGCTTGAACAGATTTTCAAGGCAAATTCGCTTATGCTTAGAAGTTTTGTTTACCCGGCGGCAGTTTCAGAAAAGGAAGTTGAAGCAGCCTGCAAAAAACTTTTTATGCAATACAAAGTCTATGCAGACCACGACACAGCGGCGGCTTATGCGGCAGTTTTAAAAAGAAGCGATGTTGCCGCGGAAGAAGACGGAGCAGTTGTTCTTGTTGCAAGAGACTCGCCTGCACTTAGCAAAGATTTTCTTATGCACAACTTAGGAGAATCTCCTGCAATGCCGAACAATATCACCGAGGCATTTAAGCCTGTCAAACTTGACAAAGCTCCAATTGCCCCGGATGATACAGATTCAGTTATTTCGATTTTGAACTCTTTGAATCTTTCTTAGTTTTTTTCACAGCTGATTTTTTAGCATCAGTTTTTTCCGCGGAAGATTTTTTTGCCTTCTCTGTTTTTGGAGCTGGCATCTTCACGGGTTTTACGGCTTCTGTAAACTGCTCGCACTTGTATTCAGCAAGTTCCTTTGAAGCAAACAAAGTTCTATAAAGCCTGAAAATCTGCTCGCGGAGAATTCTCTTGCTTGTCATGCAGTTGGAAGCAAACGCATACCAAAGTGTGGCATCCATTTTTTCCTTGTTGAACCAGCGAACTCCGTTGAATTCATTTGCGCCTGTAAGAACAAATGAATTTTCAGAATCCACAAGAGACTTAGCCACAGTGTATGTTGACTTTACAAATCCAGAAGTTCCAAAGTTCAGGCTGCTTATCTTCATGCTTTCAAAAATGCGGATAAAGTTGTTTCTCATTTCTGAATTGAAGAAACCTGCGCTTTCGATTATTTCAGAAAGTTTTCGGCTGTAGCCCCACTTCTTGCAGTTTTCACCGCCAGCTGAAGCAACCGCTGCAAAGGCGCACAAAATTTCCGCGCTGAATTCATTCAACTTGATTCCAGAAGAAATTTCAAGCTCAAGATTGTTTGGCGAATCTTCATCTTCCGGCGCAGAATAAGCTTCGTACAAATATTCAACGCACTTTTCAAATGCCTTGAATTTCTGCTCAGGCTCAAGAGATGATTCAGATTTTTTTGACTTTGATTTCTTCTTTGAATTTTCAGGTGCAAGTTTTTCTTCTTCAAGCGCAAACTCGTTTTCTTTTTCGTAGTAAGCAAGAGCAGTTTCTTTTGCAGATTTTAGAAGTTTTTTGAGCGACGTTGGTTCTTTGTTTTCAAGCTTGAATTCTTTTTCAGAATCGCTAGAGAACAAAGCGTGAATATCCTGAATAAATTCTTTTGTAACGAAATTTTTAAGAGCGGCAAACAAATCCTTGTAGCGGAATTCCTGCCAGGCAATTTCAAGGTCAGGAACACCAGAGCCGTTCAGAAGTTCATTGAGTTTAAAGTATTTTCCGTCCGCGCCATCAACGACTTGCTGCACATCAAGATAAACCTGATATTCAAAGCCGTTAAGAGCAACAAACATTCCGTTGTTAATCAAGTCATCGCTTCTGCGCACAAACCAAAGTCCGCTTCTGTGCTCACGGAAAATTACATAGTGATTGTAGCCATAAGTGAATCCCATGCTTTCAGACAAAGATTTTGAAACCATCACTTTGTCATTTTCGTCTGAGCCAGTTTTTACAGCGTACTCACACGACTGCTTTATCCAGCCCTGAGCGCGATCATACTTATTGTTATAGAAAACAATTGTGCGCTCGTTGCCTACGACATTTGAGTAAGCAAAAATATTTTCGTTTACAGTTCCGTTGTCCCAAACATCATAGAACAAAAAGTTTTCAACAGGCGCAAAAAGGTAACGCCTGTGCATGAGAGGGAAAATATCGTGCCAGTGGCGGTTCATCAAATCCTGATCAACTTTTTCATCTTTGTAGGCTTTTGTGTATTCCATTCCGTACTTTTCTTCAAAGCCTTCAAGCTGGCCATGTCCGAACATTGGAAGTCCAGGCATTGTAATCATAAGCGTGCAGACACCAAAATACTTGTCGCCTTTTCCAAACTGAGCCACAGCAGTTTCTTCGTCCGGATTGTTCATAAAGTTTACAAAACGCTTTAAAATCTGCGGATCGAATTTTATTGTGTTTTTTACAGTATCGCGGTACTTTTGATTTTCTTCCTTCTTGAGCATATTCATAAAGGCAGAATTGTAAACACGGTGCATTCCAAGAGTTCGTGTAAAATATCCTTCCATCATCCAGAATGCTTCGGCAAGCAAAAGTGTATCCGGCATTTCCTGTGCGCAACGGTCAACAACTTCGCGCCAAAATTCATTTGGAATGCGTTTTTCAAATTCCGCGGAAGTCAAAGCGTAACGGCTGCGGCTTGCAATGTCTCCTCCGTGTCCTGGCTCCGGATACCAAAGGCGACGGATATGTTTTTTTGCAAGAACCATCGCGGCGTCAAATCTGATAATCGGGAAGTTCCGGGCAACTTTTAAAATCTGCTGCATAACGGCTTCACGCGCAACTGGATTCAAGAAGTCGATTTGAGCTGTGTCGTTCCAAGGCATTCCAGTTCCGTCGTTTCCGTGGTAAATATAAGTAACGTCTCCTGTCGCATTGTCCACACGCTTAAAGCAAACTGCGCAGTCGCTTTTTGAATAATAATGATCTTCAAGATAAATTGAAACTCGGCCGTCGCGGCTCAAGTTTTCTCCATTAAAAGTATAGCCGGGGAACGGACATTCTTTTGTTGTTATAAAATAATCCGGGTGCTCTGTAACCCAAGTTCCGTCCATTCCAGTGTGGTTTGGAACCATGTCGCTTGCAAGACGAATTCCGCGAATCCAGCATCTGTAGCGAAGGTTTTCCAAAGCCTGCCATCCGCCAAGATTTCCTGCAATTTCATAGTCAAGCAAAGAATACGCTGAAGCCGCCGCCTCTGGATTTCCGTTTATCTGCTTGATTCTTTTTGAAGCATAACTGCGCTCCCAAAGTCCAATCAGCCAAAGCCCAGTAAATCCTTCATCGCGCAAAGCATCAAGCTCTTCATCTGGAATCTGGTCAAGGCGTGAAATATCGCGGTTGTATTTTTTAGAAAGCTGATAAAGCCACACAAGAACAGTCTTTGCCATCAAAACAACTTTCGGCATCCATTCACGGTCAGGACTGAACCTCTCGTATTCTTTCATCAGATTTTCTTCATCGTAAGTGTAAGCTTCCATGGAAACATCGCCGCCGTTTGTAGGATGCCAGGCAGCTTTTTCTTCCTCAGAAATTGTATCGATTCCTTCAAGAAGACGACGAATCCATTCGCCAAGAACATCGCTCCAATAAGTGCGGATATAATCCAGCTGACCTTTTAAAGATGTCGGAGAAGCAACAACCGGCTCTTTAAGCATATTTATAAGCGAATTATTTTTAGGACCAAAAACAGGCTGAGTCAAAAAGAACGCCTTAATCTGATTCCAAGTTTTAATGTAGTCAGCATTTGCGGAAAGATTTGAATCATCAAACAAAATTGCAAACGGATGAAACGCCGGATTTTCATTTGCAAGATGAAGCATCACAAGTTCTTCCAAAACCTGCTCGCGGTTTGAGCGTTCAATTTTTGTGCCAGCATCAATGCAGTTCTGCTCTAAAAATTCTTCCGCGGAAATTTTATTGTTAAACACTTTCACAGGAGGAAACTCTTCCATGAACTGCAAAAGCAATTTGTCGATTTTTACTTTTGAAAAATTTCTGTCCAAGTCGGCAAGAAGATTTTTAAAGCAATCGGGAGCTTTGTCTCTTCTATAAATCATGCAAACGTAATGGAAAATTTCATCGATAAGTCCCATTGCGTTCAAAGAGCCTGCGGAAACTTTTTTTTCACTCTGGCCGCGTTTGTCAAAAAGCTCATTCAGTTTTGTCTGAAATTTATGCACAGCCTTGAAGTTTGCAAAAACAACATTTCCAGCAGAAGAAAAAAGCGAATCTTCAAAATTGCATTCTTCTCTTACTTTCCGGCTGATGTGAAATTCATTGTAAGAAATCTTCATATTTAACTCCAATAAAAAAGTTTGATTTTATTTGTCGTGCAGCTGAACCACAGTTTTTATCTTGTTCATCAAAGATTTGTTTTCAGACATTTCTTCAATTGAAGCAGGAATTCTATAAGTCCAGTTAAAGCTGTTTACGCTGCCCGGAACATTGATGCGCTCGTCGTTTTCATTTTCAAGATAAAAGCAATGCTCAAGGAACAAATAATCCTGAAGCGGATTTATAAGAAGCGAACTTGCGCATTTCGCAACAGTCTTCAAAATAAATTCCGCAATGTCAGGAGTAAAGGCTGAATTCGCATCGGGGCAGTTTTCAGTTTTGCACGCAGACAAAAATGCTCTTACGCTGTCTTTTTCAGAATTCCACCACTGGCGCAAAGTTGAACTGTCATGCACAGAAGTTGTTGCAACGCTCAAAGATGGATACTGGTCAAACGGAATATAAGGCTGTCCGTCTTTTTCCCATTCGCGGCACCAGCGCACAACTTTAAGCGAAAGAATTTCAAGCTTTTGAAGAACTTCCGGCATAACTTTTAAATTAACGCCCAAGTCTTCCGCGCAAGGAATCATGTCAGAAGCATGGACAATCGCGCCCAAAGTTGAAAGAGCCTGCTGCTTCCAAAGCTCGCTTTCTTTTTCTTCTGTCTGGGCAAAAAGATTTTTCAGTTTTTCCTGCTCGTCCCAGCTTAAAGTTTTCCAGGCTGAAGATTTTTCAAATGTAAAAACTTTTATGAATTTGTCTTTTTTAATCTGAATCAATGAACGGTCGCGCCATTTTTCAGCAAGCGCATTTTTCACTGCGGAATCTTTGCGCTCATCATCACAGAATTTCTTAGAATAAATTTCCTTGTCGCCAGAAATTTCTTTCTTAAAGTTCCAAAGCTCCTCATTGTTCACACGGTCGCAAACCTGCTCAAGGAACGCAACAGCTTCGTCATGGTTCCAAGTTATGTCTTCAATAAGCCCGGTCGGAATGTGCGGTTCAGAAATCCATTTGATTCTGTCGTCAGAAAATCCCAAGTCGTTCAAGTCCTTCCTTGAAAAATCCGAATACGGAACTGTGTGTCCAAGATAAGCGGTTGTTTCAGATTCCTTTGCAGCCCAAATTCTAAAGAAGCCCAAAACGTGGTCAATTCGGAACGCGTCATAATATTGAGATGAAACTTTTATTCTGTCTTTCCACCAAGCAAATCCGTCTGCTTCAAGCCGCTCCCAGTCATAAGTTGGAAATCCCCAGTTTTGTCCAAGCGGATTTTCTCCATCTGGCGGAGAACCAGCGCGCAAGTCCTGCCTAAAGAATTCAGGATAAGTCCAACAGTCAACGCTGTCCTCATTCATCAAAATCGGAATGTCGCCTTTTAAAATTATTCCTTTTGAGCGAAGATATTCCGCGCTTTCCTTAAACTGCTCGCTTGCCCGCATCTGACACCAGACAAAGAAATTGTGACTGGATTTTTTGGCTTTATTGTTCCATTTGAGCATTATTTTTTCGCGGCTTATGTTGCGAACCTGCTCGTCCCAGCTTTTCCAGGAAGCCTGCATATTTTCGTCTTTTATGTTTTTGAAAACCGCATAAGGAATAATCCAGTTGTTGGCGCGGATAAATTTTTCCATTTGAGCCGGAAGTTTCTGCATAGTTTCGTTTTCTGATTTTGCAGAAGTTTTTTCTATATAATTGTACAAAAGATGCAAAAGCTGATTTTTTTCATTTACAACAGCGTCATAGTCAAACCGCCGCTTGTACGTAAAATTCTTTTCAAAATTTTTATACGCCGAAGAAAACTGCTTGCTTCCCTTTAAAGCCGCCTCAAATTCCGGCAAAGCGTTAATTCTTATAAAAAGCGGATGAAGCGCAAACGCAGAAAGCCCCGAATAAGGCGAAGACTGAGTTCCCGTATCATTCACAGGAAGAAGCTGAACAACAGAAAATCCCGCCTTTTCGCAGAAATCAGCAAGATTTTTCAACGCAAGAAAATCTCCGCAGGCAGCGCAATCTTTTGTGTACAACGCCGAAAGCGGAATTACAACACCAGTTCTTTTTTTCATAATTTAAACCTATTTCAATAATTCCAGTAAAATAAAATCGCCCTTACAGACGAAAACATTTGAAACTGATTAATTACAGTCAATACTGTCATTCCCGTGCTACGACACGGGAATCTTTTATAATTAGATTATCCAGTCAAGCTGGATAATGACATTAAATATTTAGGCTAATTATATCATACAATAAAAAATTTACAATTTATTTTGCACAAGAAAAGAATTTTATTATATTCCGCTAAAGACAAAAATCACAAAAAAAAGTAAAATCGGCGCATGGAAAATTCAATAAAATCAAAATTGCTTAACATTATCTTGCGCTCGTTTATGACTGGAATCGCAATCGGAATCGGCGCAACAGCATTTCTTTCGTGCGAAAGCAAAATCGCAGGCGCATTTTTATTCGGAACCGGGCTTTTTATAATCCTGAACTTCGGTTTCTACCTTTACACAGGAAAAGTCGGCTACATTGTTGAAAAAAAGCCTTCGTACATAGCAGAAGTCGCGCTAATCTGGCTTGGAAACTTTGCAGGAACATTTGTTTTTGCCACCCTCATTCTTTGTACAAGAGCAAGCTCAATAGCACAAAAGGCAGCCGCAATGTGCGCGGTAAAATCAGCAGACACGCCTCTAAGCCTTCTTGTTTTGTCGTTTTTCTGCGGAATCCTAATGTTCATTGCCGCGGACGGATTCAAGACAATTGAAAATCCGGTTGGAAAAGTTCTGGCGATTTTTCTTCCTGTAATGGCATTTATTTTAAGCGGATTTGAGCACAGCATCGCCGATATGTTCTATTTTTCAGTTTCACGCACTTGGACAGCGCACAACTTTTTCTGCCTGATTATAATGACAATAGGAAATGCGTTCGGAGGAATGCTGATTCCGCTCGTAAAGAAAGGATTTTTGCAGAAGTCAAACTAACTTGAATTCAAATCAGCAAAAGATTTATAATATTTTCGTTCTATAAAACAGGAGTTCAATATATGAAAAAATATGCTAGCGGAAAAGTCCGCGAAGTTTACGATTTGGAAGATGGAAGAATGGTCATCGTCACAACAGACCGAATCAGCGCGTTTGACGTGATTCTTCCGACTATGATTACGGACAAGGGCAAGGTTCTGAACGCTCTTGCGAATTTCTGGTTTGACTACACAAAAGACATTGTTAAAAACCACATGATTTCTTCAGATTTAAAGGATATGCCGGAAGAATTCCAGAAGCCTGAATTTGAAGGAAGGACAATTCTTGTAAAAAAACTCAAGATGATTCCTTACGAAGTTATTGTGCGCGGATATATGTTCGGTTCAATGTACGAAGCCTACAAAAAAGGCGAGCCGTTCCTTGGACACAAGTTTGAAAAGGAATACAAGCAGGCGGAAAAACTTGACGAGCCGATTGTAACTCCTTCCACAAAAGCAGCGGAAGGCCACGACATTAACGTAACTTTGGATTACATGAAAAAAGATTTGGGCGAGGAACTTGGAACAAAAATTGAAAAAGCTGCGCTTGCAATCTACAAGAAATGCTACGAGCACGCATACAAGAACGGAATTATCATTGCGGACACAAAGTTTGAATTCGGCTTGGATGAAAACGGCGAGCTTGTGCTTGGCGACGAAGTTCTTACCCCAGACTCAAGCCGCTTCTGGGATTTGAGCAAATACAAAGTTGGCGGAAGCCCGGCTTCATACGACAAGCAGTTTGTGCGCGACTGGCTTAAGGAAAACAACCTTGCAGGCGACCCGAACATCAAGGAAATTCCGGCGGATGTTGTTGCAAAGACAAGCGCAATTTACAAGGAATGCGAAGAAAAGATTTGTCATAAATAATCTGCAAACAGCATAAATGTTAAAGGAATATCCAACAAGTTCAAAATGTCATTGCCGTACTTGATACGGCAATCTTAAAATGACACAAAAGATACTATTGAGATATTCCTTTTTTTTGTTGCAAAACTAATTTTATCCTTACCAAACAATAATTAATTAAGTTTATCAGGATCTAACGGATAAACAATTTTAAATACAGGAACAACATTATACATCCCCGAAACTGTAGTGTAATCATAAACACCTATATATTGATAAAAAACATCGCTTCTGTGAAATGGATTTGCATCAATGCTTCTATCAATTATCACCATTCCAAGATGACTTCCTTGCCTAGGAGGATTAGTAAGATATTGATCATAAAATGAAGTTTTGCGAGCTGAAAAATCATATAATACAATATTCTCATCAATCCATTGAAGAACTTTACCAAACGAAAAATAATCAGTTAGACTATAATAATATTTATATTCGTAGGTATAATAAATATCTTGTGAATATGAATAAGGATCTTCATCACAAAAATCAATACCATATACAACAGGGTCTTTTCCATTTAATTTTGGATAAACTTTATAATAATGTACAAAATACTTGCTTCCAAATTTTTGATAAAGCTCACGTTTTTTCCGTTGTTCTTGATTCCACTTTTCTGCTTCTTCAGTCGCCCGTTGTTCTGCTTCTTTAGCTGCCTTCTTCTGCTGTTCATATTCTTCTAATGTATACGTTGCCGTCTGTCCATTACCTTCTGTAATTGTTATAGTTGTTTCAGTATCTTTCTCAATGCGTTTCTCTGTTTCCTCTTCACCAGGAATAACTTGAGCTGTAGTAACTGCCGGAACTATTAATGGAGACAATAAAAGAGGCAATACTAAACTAACAACCACTAATGTTAAAAATTCCATAATATTTTCCTTCCTAAAAATTAATCTACAAGCAAATTATTTTCTTTTAGAGCTAAAATAACATCCAGCTGCCCTTGATGAGAACGGTTAAAATTATCAGACCAAAATTTTATTTTTGATTTTATTTTCCAATTATCTTTTCTTAATATACTTATAGCTTCTATTGAGATTTTTCCATTTTCAGACAAGACAATATCATTTTGCTTTTTTATGCCTTTTATATATCCAGAAGCGCACAAATCAACAAAGGCATTTTTAGGGCAGCTTTTTATTTGCGTTTCTAGGCTATGTGTATAAAGTTGAATCGCCTTATTCCAAGCTTCTTCCGGATCTGTTTTTTCATCAACAATTAGCTTTACGGCAGCTATGCAAGTTTTTCCCAAAACAGTTTCTTTGCTCATATTTTATTAACTCCTTGACCTTTTACAAAAAAGTTAATAAATAGTACCCCCCCCCGCACTTTGTCAAGACCTGTTTTTAATATTTAGAATATTTATAAGAAAATTGTTGATTTTAAATGAGAATTGAAAGTATAAATAAAGTAAAGAAAAATTCTGAAGGAATACTCCCTAATACCTGAAGTGAATCTTCCTAAAGGCATTAGAATGTATCCCTTCAGTTTTTAACAGTTTTATTCCTGAAATATTGACTTTACAAGGGATTTGAACTTGTCGCCGCGGTCAAATTCGTTGGAGAACATTCCGAATGAAGTTGCGCCCGGAGAAAAGACAACCGGCAGCCAAGTATCAGAAAAAACTTCACCGTAGTTGCGGCTTGCGTTTTCAAACATAAGGCAGGTTTTAAGAACGTCAAGAAGAATCTGCAAGGAATCAAACGGGCCTTCATATTTTACGCCGCGCTCATCAAGCATAGAAACAAGTTTGTCTGTTCCAGTGCCGGAAAGCAAATAGATTTCGTAAGGCGGAAACTTTGTATTGTTTTCCGGGTCAAGACATCTTGCAAGCGGAAGAAAGTCCAGCCCCTTGTCTGTTCCGCCGGCAATAAGAACAACACGCTGATCGAATGACTGGCTTGCCGCCGCACACGCTTCTGGAACGGTTGAGCAGCTGTCATTGTAAAAGACAACTTTGCGTCCGTCGGAAGGACTTTTCCAGTCGTAGAATTTTTCAAGACGATGAGGAATTCCTTTCCACTGCCCCATCACGGTGCAAATTTGAGCCGGAGCAACTCCCATAAGATACATTGCAAGGCTGGCATTCAAAACATTTGCTCTCATGTGCTCGCCCGGAACTTGCAAACTTTCCATAACAACTTCTTCAAGAACTGTCTTTTCCTTTAAACTTGGCTTTACAAATTCTGAAGGAACACGCGCAATGCCTTTGTAGGAAGAACCGCTTTTTTCCAAGTAAGCTCCAAAAATTCCCTTTGGCAAAAGTGCCTTGCTGTATCTAAGGACTTTGGCTTTTGTCTCGCTCGCAAACAAGTCGCCCCAGCAACGGCAGCCTCTTTTTGGGGAAGCAGTTTCTTTAAGATAGTTGTCTTCGTCAAAATCAAGGATTGTAAAATCATTCTTGTCTTGGTCAGCAAAAATCAGCTTTTTGTCTTCCACGTAGCTGTCCATGTCGCCGTACCAGTTCTGATGGTCTGGAACAATTTTTGTGATTATAGAAATCTTTGGCTTTAAAAGTTTTCTTCCGCGCAAATCCGCAAGCTGCCAGCTAGAAAGCTCAAGCACAACAGGAGTTGTTCCGTCTGTTTTTTCAAGAAACGAAAGCGGGCTTACAGTAATGTTTCCGCCCAAGAAGCATTTAAAGCCAGCCTGATTCAGTCCGTAGGAAAGCGCGCTCACTGTGCTGGATTTTCCCTTGCTTCCTGTAACCGCAATTATAGGAGCTTTTGTAAAACGCAAAAAAATGCTGATGTCAGTTTCAATTGCTTTTGCAGCTGCAAGAAATTTGTTGCCTTCAATTTTTACGCCAGGATTTTTTATAACGCAGTCCGCATTGGAAAAGTCTTCAATATTATGTCCGCCTAAAACAAAGCGAAGCCTGGACTTGTCAAGGAATCTGTCTTTTGCAAGAGATTCAAGTGTGGGCGCAAGCTGTTCGGCAGTCTTCATGTCGGTAACGGTAACAAAAGCTCCGTGCCTTAAAAAAAAGCGGACACAGGCTTCCCCGCCGCCGTTAAGACCAAGCCCCATTATGGTAATTTTTTTTCCTTTTATTTCATCAAGCGACTTAAAATAACATCCATGCGGATAAATATGCGGCATTTTTCTCCTCCTAGTTTAAATAAATTTTACTTTGTTATCTTGAAGTGCAAAGGCTTTGTTTTACCTTGAAATTTTCAATTCCCTCTTCAAGAAGATAATCAATAAGTTCAGAATATTCCAATCCGTCAGCAGCGCACATTTTTGGGAACATACTGATTTTTGTAAAGCCCGGAATTGTGTTTACTTCGTTCAGGTAAATTTCGCCAGTCTTGCGGTCTACAAAAAAATCCACGCGGCTCAAGCCTGAAGCGTTTATTGCAGAATACGCTTTTTTTGCAGTTTCCCTTATGAACTCAAGTTTGTCATCTGAAAGAAGAGCAGGAATTTTTAGCTCAGCACCGTCCGGGTCGTTGTATTTTGCATCGTAGTCATAAAAATCATGCTTTGGAACGATTTCGCCAGGACCGTAAGCTTTTAAAAGCGTGCAGTCAATTTCCGAAGTCGCCGTTACAGAGTTTCCTGTTACAGAACATTCAACTTCGCGCGCATCAATTGCCTTTTCAATAAGAACTTTGTTGTCCCAGCTGAACGCTTCCATAAGCGCAAACGAAAGCTCTTTTTTATTCCGGGCAAGGCTTGCTCCGTCACTTGAACCTGCGGCGCACGGCTTTACAAAAAGCGGAAATTCAAGTTTTTCAATCGCCTCTTCAATCAGCTTGTCATAAAGAGAACTTGAATTTATCTGGCTTCTTGAAAGGCACATATACGGAACAACAGGAATTCCTGCGTTCTTTAAAAGAATTTTTGTAGTTTCCTTGTCCATTGCCGCGCTTGAAGCCAAAACTCCGCATCCAACGAATGGAACGCCAGCCATTTCAAACACGCCCTGAACAGTTCCGTCCTCGCCGTAAGTTCCATGAAGAACCGGGAACACAACATCGCACGGAATGTAATTTCCGCAGGCAAAAAACACATTGTCTTTTCCGCGCCCAAACGAAACTTTAACTTCGCGGCTTTCATCTTCATGCACGCAAAGAGCGGCTTCCGGGTTGTTTCTTACTCTCTCAAAAACTGAATTATCCTCAAGATACCATTTTCCGCCTTTGGAAATTGAAATAAGAGAAACGTTGTGTTTTGCGCTGATATTTCTGATTACCGAGGCGCATGACAAAAGCGAAATTTCGTGCTCTCCAGATTTTCCACCGTATATTAAAACTACATTCATTTTGCAAACCCCATTTCTTTTAAAGCTTTTTTTGCTTCTGAAATTTCATCGTACTTTATAGCATTGTCGGCGTAAATTATAGAATTTTCATGGCTTTTTCCAAGAAGAAGCACAATGTCGTTTTCCTTTGCCATGCTGAACGCTTTTCTGATTGCCTGCGGACGGTCTGGAACAAGAAACAAATCAACATTGTCTTTTTTGCCTTCTTTTCTTGCACCCAAAGCAATCTGCTCAATAATCGTCATTCTGTCTTCCTTGCGCGGATCTTCATCTGTAAGAATAACAGTGTCGCAGAAGCGGGCGGCAATTTCACCTTGAAGAGGACGCTTGGTTGTGTCGCGTTCACCGCCAGAGCCGAACACGCAAATCATCTTGCCCATGGCGCGGTTCTTTACAGGCGGAAAAATTGTCTCAAAACTCGAAGGCGTATGTGCATAGTCCACAATCACTTCAAAAGGCTGCCCTTCGTCAATTACAGTCATGCGGCCTTTTACGCTCGTAAGTTTTTGCGCACACAAAGCAAGTTTTTCTATTGAAATGCCAGTTGTTCCGTGCACAGCCAAAATCGCGGCAGTTATATTGTACGCATTGAATGCTCCCGGAACAGAAGCCTTTACATGGACAACAGAATTTTCGTTGTTGAGGGAATCGTGAGTTTCAAAGCGGTGAATGCTGAACGCAAGCCCGAATCTTGCCGAAGCTATATTTCTGCATGAAAAATAAGGCATATCTTTTGGAATTTCTGGAAGCGGCGGAGATGAAAGCCCCAGAGCAGCCTGCTTGCCTGCCTTTCCTTCTGTGGTGAATCCTATGGTTTTGTGCTTGGTGCAGGAAGCAAAATAAGATGCCGCAGGATCTTCCAAGTTCACAACTCCGAACGCAGGAACTTTTGTTGCAACTCCGGCAATTGTTTTTTCGTGATTATGCAAATCCAGTGCGCGGAACAAATTCGCTTTGTCGCTTTTGTACTGCTCGTAAGTTCCGTGGAATTCCAAATGCTCAAGCGTAACATTCATAAAAACAGCGCAGTCAAAAAGGACATCGCCAAGCCTGTTAAGTTTTTTGCTCAATCCGTGGCTGGAAGATTCCACAACAGCGTGAGTGCATCCGTTGCAAACCATTTCGTAAAGCTCGCGCTGAACAATAGGAGCTTCCGGCGTTGTCTGGTGCTGCGGATTGTCTATAGCGTCTCCTCCAAGCGAATACTGAACTGTGGAAATAAAGCCCGCCTTAATTCCGTTCAGGCGCAAAAGCTGCCATATAAACGAAACAGTGGAAGACTTGCCTTCCGTTCCTGTAACTCCGTAGACAACAAGCTTTGAAGAAGGATTGTCATAAAAGCATGAGCTTACAGGCGACATTGCAAACCGTGCTGAAGGAACTTTTATAAAAACAACATTTTTTAAAGAGAAAGCCAAAGCCGCCTTAATTTGCGACTGCTCTTCCTGCGTGATTTCATCCTGAAAAACAACTGCGCTAGCCCCGCAAGAAACAGCCTGCGCTATAAATTTATTGCCAGTTGTATGAGTTCCGGGCAAAGCAAAAAATAAATAATTTTCTTTTACATCCCTGCTGTCAAAAGCAAGGCCTTCTATGCAAGTATCTGTATTCTTTGGGGAAGAAATTCCGTCTTCCGCCACAATCTTATAATCAGTTTCTTCCGAGCCAAGCGACTTCAAAAGCGCGCACAAATTCTTTTTCATAATGCGCCATTCTACCACTTTAAAAAGAAATGCACAATGAAAAGTAATTGCCACACGGATTGGAAAAGCCTAACGGCTTTTTTACAGTATGAACAGATTTTATGCCATTATCTTTCTTGACATCCAATATGCCTCTCTTTCGGAATCCGATAAGCGTAATTATTAGAAGCCAATAAGCGTCCCTTTCGACCGTCAATAAGCAGAATTATTACTGCGCCCATGCAGAGATTATCGGGTCAAGCCCGATAATGACAAAAGGCTAGTTCGGCAATGACAAAGTTTAAAGCCCAGCAATGACAGAGAAAGCGAACCACGGCAATGAGGAAAACGGCTATGTCATTCCCTTGCCTGACAAGGGAATCCGTGCAGACCTTGCATCACACAAATCCATTATGCTGATACGACCCTGTCATAAAATCTGTGTAAATGGCAGAGTTTAATTAAGA
>CAVKBG010000009.1:0-57987 GCA_963654755.1 Desulfovibrionaceae bacterium | reverse complement strand
AAGCAAGTCAGCAATGCAATATTTTTTCATTGCGCCAAACAAAATCAAAAGCACGCCATGCTTAATATTCTCAAAATCAAAATTATGCTCTTCTTTCAGCCGAGTTCCAAGCTTGTCAAAACGATTGATTGGTCCCATGACAAGCTGCGGAAAAAACGAAACAAACGTAAAATATTTCAGAAAATTCTTTTCATTTTCATATTTTCCATTATAGACATCCATAAAATATGCGGTTGTCTGAAACGTATAAAATGAAATTCCAAGAGAAAGAAGAATTCCTCTAAATCCAGAAAATTTCAGAAAATCAAAATTGAATAAAAAGCAATTGTCCAAGAAAGAAACAAAGGCATTCCAATATTTTAAATATGCCAAAAGACCAATGTTTAGAATTAACACTATTAACAGAATAATTCTTTTTGTATGCTTGATTCTTTCTTTTTTAATCTTGAAATCTTCTTTTGTTAAAACAGATTTTTTTTCTTTTAGCAAAAGATTATACGATGTTATTTTTTTAGCTCCATAAAAAGTCAAAAAAGAACTGAATAAAATAAAAATAAGATTTACAGCTCCAGTAAAAGCATAAAAAACAACGCTGGAAATCAAAATGCAAACCCATTGAAATTTCTTTGGAAGTTTATAATAACAAAAAAGTGAAATTATAAGAAAAAATCCAAATGACCAAGTTCTAAAATTCATAAATTCTCCAAAATCAAAAAGCTGTGTAATCTTCTATAACAGTGTTGTTAAGAATTCCGTCATAAAAACTCAAGATTTTTATTTTTCCAGAAGTTGCGGCAGGATAAACTATAATATTGTTACTAGAATTTTCAAAGAGAAGCTCTTCCTTTCCATTATACAAAGCATAAACTGTATAAGTCACAAGTCCCCCCCCCCTCATGATTTATAACGGGTTTTACTTCGATTGATTTTTTGTCAGGGGATTCTTTCAACATTAAACCATAAATTTTCTTTGGTTGATTTTCAATTTTTTCAGAATAGGTTTTATAAAAAAGTTTATCCGTTTCTATTTTTCCATTAAAGAAATCGCAAAAAACAGATGTGAATTTTTCTATTCCTGTTTTGTTCAAATGATTGTCATCGCTGAAATCGCAGTCTTCAAGATTTAAAAATTCTGGCTGGCAAAGATTAAAATCATAATATTCGTAACCAAGTTCATTTAAAAAAGAGCGTAAAAAAGAAACATATTCATCGTAATTGCCTTTTTCCATAAGGTAAAAATCACTGCTCGGATTTGAATAGAAATCAATACTTATATTGTTTTCTTTGCACAGCTTTACGATTTTTTTTATAGTATTTTTCCATTCACTTGAAATCTTTTCAACAGGAATTGGTTTTTCAAATCCAGATGAAAAAGTTCCATTTGCAATAACTTTTCTATCAAAAATACAACCTTTTCCTGCATAAAAATCTTTTCCAGAATACACATATTGGTAATAAGAGCCGTCTATTTTTGATTTTATCGTCTTAAAAACAATCAAAGGATTCAAATCCAGCAATTTGTCTTTTCCAATTGGCAAAAGTGAATTCAAATAATATTTTGGACTTGTTACAGTAAGAAGATATTCAAGTTTTACCACTGGATCTTTCAAATATTCCGAAACCAAATAAGCGCTTGTAGAAGGCGTTTT
Source organism: Desulfovibrionaceae bacterium (assembly GCA_963654755.1). GTDB lineage: Bacteria > Spirochaetota > Spirochaetia > Treponematales > Treponemataceae > Treponema_D. The sequence goes on along the minus strand of CAVKBG010000009.1, from coordinate 56,338 downwards.
CTGAAAAAATGAAGTCTCACCTCGGCCAGCCACAGCAAAATCCATTTCCAAGAAAACTTTTTGTATTTTATATTTTCTTACAGCTGCGGATAAAATGGCGTAAGTTCCATCTATGCCTTGAGAAGGTGTTCCTGTGCAAAATGTATTCAAGCCGAATTTTTCATCAGCTAATTTTGGATAAATTCCGTGGCTTACATGAGATGCGCCGCAAAAAATCACATCAATATTTTCTTGATTATTAAATTCATGCATGAGAATTCGAGTGTAAGCATCAGAATCATTTTTGATAAAAAAAGCTATTATTGAAGACAAGGCAAAGAAAATAATTCCGAACAAAACAATTTTTACTGAAAGGACAAAGCGTCTCTGCATAATAGAGGAAATTATAACACATTTTTAATTTATGTAAAAGAGCAGAGCATTTTTAATTTCTTAATAGTTGTCCCACTTGAAGTCGTCAAAGTCTTTTATCTGAACCTCGTATTTGTTGCGGAAAAATTTTTCCATGCTGCGGATTGAAAGCGGCGTTTTGTTTTTGTAATTCGGATTCAAATAAATGTAGGCGGAATAAAGGCTTTTGTAATATTTTGAGCGCACGCTGTTGTCGTCAATAAAAACAATTCCGGCAATGCTTTTTGAAACATCGCAGACTTTTATTTTTTCAGTTTTATAGGCGGAAGAATAATCTTTTGCAGGAAAATCATTTTTTGCAAGCTCCATAAAAGTGCGGCGGCTCAGCGAACGGTAAAACATATTGTTGAAATTTCCAAAATCCACAGTTTCTTCATTGAACCAGGGATTTTTTACCATTGTAATAAGCGAATATTCGTTGTCCACAAGCTTGTTTCCATAGTCAAGAAATTTGTATCTGTAAGCCTGAGCCATTGCAAAAGGAGAATAATCTTTCACAGTCAAAAGCTCGCCCGGCCAGCTGATTCTAAAATTAAACGCAAGTCCTGAATCAGAAAAATACGAAACAAAATTCTGATTTTTCTTCACTGCATTTTTCAAGAGCCGCTCAATTTCGTGTCGCTTTGAAACAAGAGAATTTTTCACATCAAGATAGTCAAGGCTTGAAAGGTTGTCAACTCCGATTAAAATGTTTTTCTTAAATTCCTTCGCAGCGTAATTTTCCACCGCTTCAAAAATCCTGTCAAAAATAATCTGATGCACGCAGTTGAAAGATTTTACATCAGTAAAAAGTTTCTCATTTTTTAACGAAAGGCACAAGTCAATGTCGATTTTTTCCTTCTGCCCGTTTATTGCCGGAATGCTTTCCTTATGCTGCTTTATTTCAAGAAGATTTATATAAGAAATTCCAAGGAACTCTGAAAACTGCGAATAAAAATCCAAAGCAACAAGCTCGCTGTAAGGTCCTGCCCAGCCTGAATCTTTCGCCTCGCCAAGATTTTTAACGCGCTCGCAAATTGTGTTCAGCGCATCTTTATTGTCCTTGAATTTTTCATTTAGCCGGGTAAGACGATTTATAAAATTGAAGGCAAACATATTCAGCGGATAAATGTTAAGAGGCTGAATGCATTTGTTTGTGTTCCGTTTTTTCTTGATGATTTTTCTTACACCAAAAATGTCGCGGATTATTTTTTCAAGATTTTCAACATCTGTCATAATAAAATCCTGCCCCTTAAAACGCATTTTGTCAAACAAATTATTTTGAGCATCTAAGAACACAAGGTCGAATGTCAAGTTTTTATAAAAACAGCTACTAAACAGTTATTCCTATGCTAACAAGGCTGTCATTGCCGTGCTTGACACGGCAATCTTGCCAGCGGATTATCGGGTCAAGCCCGATAATGACACTAAAATTTAAAACTCAAAATTGAATCTACAAGAATAAAAAAAGCCCCGGAATTTTCCAGGACTTAACGGTTAACTATCTTGCGTATTCAATAATGCGGGTTTCGCGAATCATTGTAATTTTGATTCTTCCAGGATAACGCAAGTCAGTTTCAATCTGCTTTGCAATCTGCTTTGCAAGATCTTTAACCTGCTCATCTGGAATTTTGTCGTTGTTTACAAGAATGCGAAGCTCACGGCCAGCCTGAATTGCATAGGCCTGCTCTACTCCATGGAATTTCTTTGCAGTTTCCTCAAGATTTTCAAGACGCTTAACATAGTTGTCTACAGTTTCTCGTCTTGCTCCCGGTCGGGCTGCGCTTATCGCATCGGCAACTTGAACAATAACAGCTTCTATTGTCTGAGGCTCGCAGTCATTGTGGTGCGCTTCAATTGCATTGACTACACGAGGATCTTCGCCCATCTTTCGTGCCATTTCCGCGCCAACTTCTGCATGGTTCTGGTCGCTGTCATTTTCCGCGCCTTTTCCAATATCATGGAGCAATGCCGCGCGTTTTGCAAGTTCCCTGTTCGCTCCAACTTCAGCCGCAAGAATGCTTGCAAGCTCCGCAACTTCCTTTGAGTGCGTAAGAACATTCTGTCCGTAGCTTGTTCTAAAGTAAAGACGACCGATAGCTCTTATCGCTTCCTGACTCATGCTGTGCAAACCAAGCTCAAACAAAGCCTTTTCGCCTTCTTCATAAATCTTCTGCTGAATCTCGCGGGTAACTTTTTGAACAATTTCTTCTATACGAGCCGGATGAATTCTTCCGTCGATAATAAGACGTTCCAAAGCCACACGCGCAATTTCTTTTCTTACAGGATCAAAGCAACTGATAACAACAGCTTCCGGTGTGTCATCAATAATAATGTCAACGCCAGTCAAAGTTTCCAAAGAACGGATGTTGCGGCCTTCACGTCCAATAATGCGGCCTTTCATTTCGTCGCTTGGAAGGGAAACTGTTGCGACTGTGATTTCGCTTGTAGTTTCTGTTGCGATGCGCTGAATGGCTGAAACAAGAATTTCCTGCGCTTTTTTCTCTGCATTAAGCTGAGCTTCCTGATCAATTTTGTTCAGCAAAGACTGAGCATCATGGCGGGCGTCATTTTCAAGGTTCTTGATTATAAGAGCCTTTGCTTCTTCCGCAGTAAGCCCCGAAATTCTTTCAAGCTCCACACGAAGCTTTCCTTCTTCTTCCGAAAGAACAGCCTCGCGCTTGTGAAGTTCCGCTACATTTAAAGCAAATTCCTTGTCGCGCTTTTCAAACTCCTGATTCCGTTGCTCAAGAAGCTCTTCTTTTTTGTTTACACGGCTTTCATAACGCTGTAGTTCTGTACGGCGCTCACGGTTCTCCCTTTCCTGCTGATTACGGTCCTGAATGAGTTGTTCTTTTGCCTGAAGAAGAATCTCTTTTTTCTGAGCTTCCGCTTCTTTTATTGCATCTTGTTTAACGCGCTCGGCTTTTTGCTCCGAGGCGGAAAGTTGAAATCTGGCATAAACCCAGCGAATTGTCCATCCAAGAAGTATTCCTGCTACAGGGAGAACAATGAACAATATCAAATTCATTGACATTTCATTTTCTCCTATCATTTAGTTAGAATAATTGATTTATTATAGTAATATATAAGAAAGAGAATGTCAAATAGTATAGTTTATTATATAGAAGAAAATAACTTTAGAAAGTAAAATAAATTTTGAAAAGCTTAAAAAGACGAATGCTGAATTTTATACTTAACTGTCATTATCGGGCTTGACCCGATAATCCAATAGCACTAAAGATTCCCGTGTCAACGTCCGCCTTGCGGCGAACTGCACGGGAATGACAGTTAAATTAAGAGCAATTTTTAATAAAATTCAGATTTCAGACTAACTATTTTAGTTGAAGTGGGAAACTCCGTCGCCGCTTTCGCAGTCAAAGAATGAAGCTTTGTATCCTACAACTTTCTTGTATTCAGCCTGAACATTTTCAACAAACTGCTCAACTTTGTCTTTATGAACAAGAGCGATTCCGCAGCCTCCAAAGCCAGCTCCAGTCATTCTTGCTCCGATGCATCCGTCCTGTTTCTGCGCAGTTTCCGCAAGAGTGTCAAGCTCAATTCCTGTAACTTCATAGTCGTTTTTAAGCGACTCGTGGCTTTCGTTCAGGAGCTTGCCAAGTTTTTCAAGATTTCCGGCTTTTAATGCGCTCACGGCATCTTTTACACGCTGATTTTCATAGACACAATGCTTTGCGCGGCGAACAAGAAGCTCATCTTTTATCAAGGATTTTGAATTTTCCCACTGCTCTGGAGAAAGCTCGCACAATGCGGAAATTTTTACGCCTCCGTCCTGAAGAATCTTCAAAGCCTCCTCGCACTGGCTTCTGCGCTCGTTATATTTGCTGTCTGCAAGGCGGCGCTGCTTGTTTGTGTTCATAACAACAAATCTGTAGTCTCCAAGCTCAAGCGGAACATATTCGTATTCAAGCGTATTGCAGTCAAGGACAATCGCAGTATTCTTTTTTCCTGTGGAAATTATAAACTGATCCATAATTCCGCAGTTTACGTTCATAAAATTATGCTCGCTCATCTGGCCAAGCTTGGCAATTTCAACACGGTCGATTCCAAAGCCAAAAGTTTCGCTTACAGCATAGGCGAATCCGCATTCAAGCGCAGAAGAAGATGAAATTCCGCCGGCCGCAGGAACATTGCTTTCCATGAGGATTTCAAATCCGCAGTCAAATTTAAAGCCTTTTTCCTTCATCTGGGAAAGAATTCCGTTCAGATAGTTCGCATATCCGTTTTCCTTGGCATATTTAAAGTCGTCATTGATGTCGAATTCATATCTTCCAGGAAATTTCAGGTCGTTGTAAACAACTTTTGTGTCATTGCGTTTTCTGATGGCAACATAAAGATAGCGGTTTATCGCAGCAGGGAAAACTTTTCCGCCGTTGTAGTCAATATGCTCGCCTATAATGTTAATTCTTGCCGGTGAAGAAAAAATCTTTACAGAATCTTCTGTTCCGCCGTAAACTTTTACAAAATCAGCAGGAAGCGAATTCGGATTATACAATTCAGCCATTTGAAACCTCGCAATTCAAAAATTAAATTGAGTTCTTAAAGATGACTTTATGATAACAAAGAATTTTTCAGTTAGCAAGTTAAAGAAAAACGCAAAGAGCAATCAGTTGCGCAAAGAAAACAGAAAATTTAAAGAAATATTTTACAGGACAAACATTGCTTCTTAAGAGCATAGAGCCATTCCTGCGCTACGACACGGAAATCTTGATAAAATTTTCAATAGATTATCGGGTCTAGCCCGACAATGACCTTTAACTATAAAACTCGAAATTAAACCTATTGAATAGCAGTATTTTTTACAATGAAACTGCGCCATAAATGCTTTTATCTCTTGAATTTACTGAATCTTTTCACTAAAATGTTAGTTCACACTGTTTAGTGTGGAAAACTCATATCGGAGGAAAAAATTGGTCAAAATCAGACTAAAGAAGATGGGCACAAAAAAACGCCCAGACTACCGCATTGTCGTCCTTGACGCAGCAAAACCACGTGATGGCGCAACAATCGAAGAAATCGGACAGTACCATCCAATCGCTGCAGAAGGAAGCCAGACTTCTTTCAACGAAGAACGCGCCAAATACTGGATCAGCGTTGGAGCTCAGCCTACAGAAATCGTAAAAAAGATTTTCAGACAGGGCGGATTGGCTGCTGACGGAACAAAAATCACCAAATAAATTACAGGGAGCACAACATGGAAAAAGACCTGATTGAATTTATTGCAAAGTCATTGGTCGATGATCCAAATGCAGTCTCTGTAACGGAAACCGAAGGCGAGCGCGGACCTGTTCTTCAGTTAAGCGTTGCACAAGGTGATATTGGCAAGGTTATTGGCAAATACGGTCGTATTGCAAAAGCTCTGCGTACTGTTTTAAGCGCAACGTCAAATAAAGACGGAAAGCATTACAGCCTGGAAATTCTGGACTGATGGCATCGAATGCGATGACAGAGCGGTTTGTAGTTGGCATTGTCCGCGGTTCCCATGGAATAACGGGCGAATTCAAAGTAGAAAGCACTTCCGGCGAGTACGGGCATTTTGCAAGTATGGAAGAAGTGGCTTTGTCAGACGGAACAGCTGAAAAAACTTTCAAAGTTGAATCAACAAAGGAAGCGGCATCCACTCTGTACATGAAACTAGCTGGAATAAATTCACCTGAAGAAGCTGCAAGATACAACAGGTGGAAAATCGTAGTTCCGCGCAAAAACGCTCATAAACTGCAGAAAAATGAGTGGTATATCGAGGATTTAAAAGGATGCTCGGTATGGTATAAAAAGGAAACGGCGGATAATACCGCACCGGCAATTGACGAAAATTCAGTTGTTGGAACAGTCACAAACGTAATGGAAGGCGGATCAGGTTATCTCGTTGAGATTTTGCTGTCCGAGGCTTGCAGTTTTTTGGACGATTCGGTTAAGTTAAATAAAAATGGCGGAGCAAGAACAGTTTTTGTTCCATTTAAAGACCAGTTTATTGGCAAAGTCGATATTGAAAATAAAACTATGCAGCTCATGCACCTCTGGATTCTGGAGTAATTCCTATGAAATTTACTGTGCTGACCTTATTTCCTGAAATTCCGCGCGCTTTTTTTACAAGCTCGATCATGGCGAAAGCGGTAGAGAAAGGAATTATTGCCTACGATTTGGTCAATATCAGGGATTTTGCCTTTGATAGACACCACACTTGTGATGACGCTCCCTACGGCGGAGGCGCTGGACAGCTTTTGCTCCCGAAACCTCTAGGACTGGCATTGGACAGTGTAGAAGCATACAAAAAGACGAAGCATGTTATTTATGTTACGCCAAGCGGAAAGCCTTTTACACAGAAAAAAGCTCAGGAACTCAGCCGGAAAGATGAAATTGTCCTGATTTGCGGAAGATATGAAGGTATCGACCAGCGGATTATTGACTCCTACGTTGACGAGGAAATCTCCATAGGGGATTACGTAATGTCCAGCGGAGAAGTTGCCGCTACAGTTATTGTAGACACAGTTTACAGACTTGTTGACGGCGTAATAACCAGCGAATCCTTGGATGAAGAAAGTTTTTCAGGCAACCTTTTGGAATATCCCCAGTATACAAGGCCGAATGTATACAAAGGCATGGAAGTGCCGGCTGTTTTAAGCAGCGGAAACCATGAAGAAATCCGAAAGTGGCGGCTTTTTAAGAGCCTTCAGAAAACCTTGCGGAACAGACCGGATCTGATTCAAAAGGCAAGAACTGACGGTACTCTTACAGAAGAAGCAGAAAAAATGATCGGGACGCTTACGGACTTTGTAACATACAAGAATGACCGCAAGCAAAAAAGCAAGCTGCGTTATGTTCAGTCAAGAACAAAAGACAGCGGCAAATAGGAGATAAAAATGGATCTTATAAAGACTATTGAAGAACAGCAGAAGAAACCTAACGCGGAATACTTCAGCGTAGGAGACACTGTAAAAGTTCACTTTGAAATCATCGAAGGAAAAACAAAACGTATTCAGATTTACGAAGGTCTTGTTATTTGCTTCAAGAACTCAGGAATTTCAAAGACATTCACAGTTCGCAAGACTAGCTACGGCGTTGGCGTTGAGCGCGTATTCCCTGTAAACAGTCCTCGCATTATCAAGGTTGAAATTGTCCGCCTTGGAAAAGTACGCCGCTCAAAGATTTACTACGTTCGCGACAAGGTTGGAAAAGCTGCCAAAATCAAGGAGCTTCTCGGACCAAAGGCAAACGCAAAAATTGCAGCAGCAAAGGCAGCAAACGCAGCAGAAGACAAAAAAGAAGCTGCAATCAACGCAGAGCACAAGGCAGAAGAAGCCGCAGCATCTGCAGCAGCAAAAGCAAAGAAATAAGATTTTTAAGGAATTTTACATTCTTACAGCTTAATTCAAGGGAAGATACATTTTGTGTCTTCCCTTTTTTTGTCAATATTTATAAAATTAATAAAATGTCCGCAGCAATCGACAGCATAAAAAACGCATACATTCAAAGCCAGAACATTCCGCAGAAAAAATTTGCCGCCGGAGATGAAGTTTCTGTAAAAGTTATAAAAAATCTTGGCAACGGAAACTACACGGTTTTTCTGCAAGGCTCAAAAATCAATGTAAAAAGCAAAATTCCGCTTGCTGAAGGAAACTTATTCAAAGCCACGCTCGGAATCGGAGCAGATTCAAAAATCATTCTAAAAGCAGTTTCAGAGCAAAAAAATGCAGATTTCTTTCCGCGCACGCTATTGGAATTTTTAAATTCGGCGGGAATTGAAGCGAATTCCGTTGTTCTAAAGATTGTCCAGCAGATGATTCAAAGCGGCGTAAAGCTTGACAAAGCAATAATCAGAAAAGCAAAATCAGTTTCCACTCTATTTCCGGGAAAAGAAAAACAGGCGGCGGAAATTTCAGCAATGCTAATGGAAAAAGGAATCAAGCCGGAAGAAAAATTAATAGAAAAATTTTTGATTTTAACAGAAAGCAGCAAATGGAAAAATTCCGGCAGCAAAGAAAAAAACAGCGCAAAAAGCAACGAAAACTTCTTAAAAAAAATCTATCAGGAAATTCCAGAAAACAAAGGCGGAATTCTTACGCTTGCAAATCAGCTAAAATCAAAAAACGGCACTGGAAAGCACTGGATAATCCTCCCCTTTTTGTGGCAGCTTGAAAAAGACGAAGCAAAAGGCTTAATCAGAATTTTAATCGATTTTAACAAAAAAATAACAGAAAAAATACAAATAAATTGCGAATTTGAGTGGAAAAAATTTTTTTTTGTGTTATATTTAAATAAGAGCAAGGTTACGGAAGTGCGGTTCTGTACATTACCGTCGCTTTTGACCTCTAACATTCATTCTGAGGAAGAGCGGCTTGGAGAATTGCTTTGTTCCGGCATGAACGGCGATTCTGTGACAGTAACCTATTCCGCCTTGGCTTTTTCTGACAGTCTTTGCACTGATTCAGAACTTTCCCTGCCATTCAAGGATTCTGCTGTATGAAACAGACAAGAAATTTTTTCGCAGTATCCTTAAAATATCCTGAAAACGCAGACGCGCCATTTATTTCAGCAAAGGAAAGCGGAATTCTCGCAAAAAAGATGGTCGAAATCGCGCAGGAAAACAATATTCCGGTTATAGAAAACGACATCGCGGCAAATGTTCTTTCAATGCGGCAGATTGGAGAGTGCATTCCAGAAAGCACTTGGGAAGCGATTGCAAAAATTTTCGCTTTTATAAAAAACATGGAAAAAGCCCAGTGAAAGAATCCACGCGGACAAAAGGAATAACAGGCGAAGAAAAAGCCAGAGATTTTTTAATAAAAAATGGATATTCAATTCTTGACAGGAATTTCAGAATTCGGGAAGGCGAAATCGACATAATAGCGGAAAAACAGAATTTTCTAGTTTTTGTGGAAGTTAAAAGACTTCCGCTCGGAAATGCTGAAATCCTTGCGCACGAGCTCAATTCAATAAAACAAAAAAAGATTATTAAAACTTCTAAATGTTACCTGCAAAAACATCGACAATATAATAACAGATTCATACGCTATGATGTAATAGCAATTGATGTTCCGGGGCTGGATCCGGTTTATCATATTGAAAACGCTTTTTCGGAGTAAATAATGCAGGCTGTAAACAATGCAACGCCAAATTCAGCACTTTCTCCCCGCATAAGGGAGCTACAGAAAAAAATTCAGGATGAAAACTATATAAATTCAGCCGTAGACAGAATCGCGCTTATAATGAGCCGCCATATTGTAGAATTTCATATAGAAAAAAAATTGTAATTGAACTATAATTCATGCCATGCGAAGAGACAGACATTCAAGAAGACACAACGGAAACTGGAAAAACAGCAATAATAGAAGGGATTTTGAAGAGCGGAAAAATTTTCAGCCTCCGAAGCCAGTTTTTCGTCCTACAATAAAATCTGTGTCGCCGGAACAAATTCAGCATGACGAAGAAGCCATAAAAAAATTCAAGTCGGCAAATCAGCCTGTATGCACGGTCTGCGGACAAATTATCCGGGACATTTCGACTGCGATAAACAGCAAAGACGCGGATTCTTTAATTCATTTTGACTGCGCAATTGAGTTAATTTCAAAAAATGAAAAAATTGAAACAGGCGACAAGCTCACGTACATCGGGCAAGGCAGATTCGGAATTGTGCATTTTGCAAGCCCAAGCGACACAAAGCATTTTTCAATAAAAAAAATAATCGACTGGGAAGAAAAAGACAAGAAACCTGAATGGCGCAGCGAAATGGCTGACCTTTACAGCAAAATCAAATAATTTTTGAATATATTCAGCCGGAAACAGTTTTTGCAGTTGAAAGAACTTTTAGAATTCTATATAATATTTTGCGTCGCCGGGATGGTGGAATAGGTAGACACAAGGGACTTAAAATCCCTCGGCAATTTAACCTGCCGTGCCAGTTCGATTCTGGTTCCCGGCAAACAGCAGGCAGCTTGAAAGATTCAGGCTGCTTTTTTTTTCGAGGTTTAAAATGTTTTCAGACACGCATTTTCACTTTCATTATCTAGTTGAAAATAACTCACAAGAATTCGGAACTGAAATTCTTGAGCAGATGGCAAAAAACAGAATTTATTTCGGACTGGACATTGGCACAAAATGCTCGGACTTGACTGAGCGCGCGCAAATTCTTGAAAGCTGCCTGGAAGAAATTCCGGACGTGAATCTGCAAAGCAAGTTGAAAAAGTCGATTTTTTTTAGCGCGGGAATTTGGCCTGATCCAGATTCAATAAAAGAGCGTGAAGCCTGCTTGGAAGAACTTAGGGACAGCATCGAAGAATTCAAGGAAAGTTCAAGTTGCTTTTCATCTCATCTTGCAGCGATTGGCGAAGGCGGAATTGACCATCACTGGAATCCAAGCGGACCAGACGGACGCAACGAATCGGACTTTGACAAGGAAATGTTCTTTGGCGAAAAAGAGCTTTTTGAAATGCAGCTGGAACTTGCAAAGGAACTGGATCTTCCGTTTATTGTGCATTCGAGAGACGGATTCGAAGACACGGTCGATGTGCTCCGCGCGGCAAACTACAACAGAGGAATTATCCACTGCTTTTCTTACGGACTTAATGAAGCAAAAACATTTCTTGACTTGGGCTGGTATCTTGCATTTGGAGGCGCAACAACTTACACAAAAAAAGCAAAAATGGACGAGCTTATAGAACTTTTGCAATACGTTCCAAAAGACAGAATTCTTCTTGAAACAGACTCTCCATATCTTGCGCCAGTTCCGATGCGCGGAAGTGAAAACAATCCGCTTTTAATAAAATACACTTACGAATTTATTTCTGAAAAAATTGGATTAAGCGTAGACAAACTGAATAAAATTGTGGACGACAACTGCAGCGAGCTTTTCAGACTGAAAAAATAAAAAACGCCGGAAGAATCGCAATGAAACTTTCCGGCATTTTAAATTTGAAAACAGCTTTTATTTTATGAGAAGCTCTGCATAAGCTTTCAATGCGCCTTCCATTTTTCCTGAAAGAACTGCCTTTGCGAGAGTTTTTCCGAGCTGAACGCCTTCCTGGTCAAAACTGTTTACATTCCAAAGGAATCCCTGGAACATAACTTTGTTTTCGTAATGAGCCAAAAGCGCGCCGATTGTTTTCGGGCTGACCTGCTTTCCGTAAATCAAGCTGGATGGACGCTCACCGGCAAAGAATTTATTCGGGTTCTCGTCATTTTTTCCGCAGGCAAAAGCGACAATCTGAGCTACAACATTTGCGCAAAGCTTTGTCTGGCTTGTGGAATCCTGAATTACAACATCTTTTCCAGTCTGATTTTCTTTAAATGCGATAAACTGAAGCGGAATTATATTTGTTCCCTGATGAAGCAACTGGTAAAAAGAATGCTGACCGTTTGTGCCAGGCTCTCCGAAAATTACAGGACCTGTTGCATAGTTTATTTTTTCGCCAAAACGGTTCACGCTTTTTCCGTTAGATTCCATATCGAGCTGCTGAAGATGAGCCGGGAATCTTGAAAGCGCCTGAGAATACGGAAGAACTGCTGTTGAAGGATATTCCTGAACATTGCGCTCGTAAACTCCAATCAATGCGTCCATCAACGCAGCATTTTTTCTTACATCTTTTTCAGTTGCAAGCTTATCTTCCTCCGCCGCGCCTTTTAAGAAATCGTCGAAAACTTCTGAACCAAACGCAAGGCTCAAAATTGCTCCGCCGACTCCAGATGAAGAAGAATAGCGTCCGCCGATATAATCGTCCATAAAGAACGCTTCAAGATAATCCGGGCTTTTTGCAAGCGGAGAAGTTTCGCTTGTTACAGCAATCATGTGTTTGCTTGAATCAAGACCGGCATTTTTCAAGAAGTCTTTTACAAAAGATTCATTTGTCAAAGTTTCAAGTGTTGTTCCGCTTTTTGAAACAAGAATAAAAATTGTCTTTGAAAGATCTATAGACTGAAGAACAGAAGCCGCGTCATCAGGATCAACATTCGAAATAAAATGCGCGTCCATTTTGAAATTTCCAGTCTGCTTTGCCCAGTTTTCAAGAGCAAGATAAATTGCGCGAGGTCCCAAATCCGAACCGCCGATACCAATCTGGCAAACAGAAGTAAATTTTTCGCCCTTCTCGTTTACGATTTTTCCAGAATGAACTTTTTCAGCAAAGGCAGCAATTTTTTTCTGCTCGTTTATATAAAAATCACGCTTGTTAACGCCGTCTGCAATAACATCTTTTCCGAGCTGTCCGCGAAGAAGCTGATGAAGAACCATTCGTTTTTCGCCAGTGTTGATTACATCTCCGTTGTACAACGCTTCAAATTTTTCCAAAAGCTGGCTTTCTTTTACAAGCTCTTCAAAAACTGAAATTATCTTGGAGTCAACTTGCTTTGCCGCATAATTGTAAACAAGTTCGTCTGCCATAGGAATTGAATATTCAGCGACACGCTTTGCAGCATCTGCCCCTGAAAGCTCTTTTGCAACTGAAACACAGCCTTTTAAGGCCTGAAGTTTTTTAAAGCTTTCCAATGTGTCTAAGTTATTCCATGCGATATTTGACATGATGATAGCCTCTTAAAAAAATGGTTTGAATCCAAGTATACCAAAAAAAAAAATTATATGCTAGAATGGCAAAATCTTAATTTACAATGAATAATTGTCAGTTCTGGAGAATTAGTTAAAAATGAATTTCTTCAATATTAAAAAAGTATTTTTTATCGCAGCAGTTTTTTTTATTTCAGCTTTAAAAATAACTTCTCAGGATGCAAGCGGATTTCTTCCTGATGAAATTTTTTTAAGAACAATGACACAATCCTATTGCAAGTATTTTGATTTTACAATTGTAGACGGAAGAATTTACGCAAAGAAACCAACTGAAAAAAAATGGAAACTTTTTCTAAAAACCGGACTGCCCTATTCAAAAATGGACACAACAGATCTTGATGAATTTCCTATTCCAGAGCGAGTTACAGAAATTTCCGCAGACGGAGACAGCCTTTATGTTTTTGACAACAACGGAATTCTTTATACAGTTTTTTTGGACAAAAGCGCGCCGGAATCTCCTTTTAAATGGAAAAGAGCATTTGGATTTCCAAAAGGAGAAAATGGATTTTTAAAGCAAGATGAATTCACAAAAAATAAACGGGCTTGGTCAATGGGCTGCCGCAGAAAAGATGTTTTGTACCACACAGATATTTATGGAAACGAGCATCACTACGGAACAATGGGACTTGAAACAATTTACTTTTTGACAGAAGACGGACTGCACATAAGATTCACAGACAGCGGTCTTCCTGCTGATTTTAGCCGGCAACTTCAAGTTCCACAAAATGGAAGATTTATTTCAGAAAGTTTAAGCGCTTCCGCAGATACAATTTTTTTAATCGGCGCAAAAGGAACAATGTACACAAGGCTTGTAGACTTTGACACAATGGGCTGCGATCCAATGTGGTTTCAGTACACTTATGACAAACTTGAGCAAAAGAAAAAAGGCAAAAATTATTTTTCAAATTATTCGCCTTGGGCATTGCCAGCAGAAGACTGGTTTGAACAGCCCAAAATTCAAACTGAAGGAAAAGGCAGAATTTCAAAAATAATAAGCATTGCGCAAAACGGCCAAGGAAACGGAGCTAGAATTTTAAGAGTCGCAGGAACAAATAAAAACGGCAACACAGGCTTTTATGAAAAAAATATTTTCGACACTGAATGGAAATTTGTTGAAAAAGAAATTTTTTTGGAAGAAAGCGATTTTCTGGATTCATCAAAAAGTGAACTTGGTGAAGAAGCTGAATTTTCATATAAAGGAAATCTTATAATAAATGACTCCACAAAAGAAAATTTCAAATGCAGTTTAAAAGGCGTTTCATTGATGAGTGAAGACAAATGCCTTTTTGAAATCAGCGATGGAGAACAAACATTTTCATGCACACTTTTTCCTTTGGAAAAATGGACTTATCCAAAAAGAAAAAATCCAGGATTTGACGGAACTCCAAGAAATTATTTTATAACCGCAGAGTTTGACGAATCTGAACTTGAAAAGTATTCAGGGGAATTCAAAAAAATAATAGATGAAATTTTTAAAAATAAAAATCACAATCTTTTTGCATTTACTGGAGAAGGCACAAAAGAATATTTTGAAATCGGCATAAACACAAAAAGTGCCAAACTGCTCAAAAAGCCATTTCCATCAAAGTTTGCAAAATATTTTTTTATGATGACTCGGGAAGGAATTGAAGAAATTCCCAAAATTTCAGAATTCGCTTTGCCGCTTTTAAAAGATTTCAAAAACGAAAACTTGCTGCTTGAACAAGGACGAACTTATTCTATACAAGAAAGAAGCCTTGTTCAAAGCAAAATAAATGAAAACAAAAAATACAGGGAACTTTTAAATTCTGACTTAGAGCAATTTGAAGAACTGAAAAAAACTGCACGGCACACTAGATGGGGATATTCAGCGTTGGATTTTATAACAACAATAACTTTTTTGAATAAAATAAATTTTCCCAAAATAAAACAGCTTTCAACTTACGGAGCTGATTTGCTTGCGACAAATTTTTCTTCATTTGAAGAGCTTGTTCAATATAGAAATTTTGTTTATAGAAAAGTCATTGAGCTGATTGATCTTAGAATTGAAAACTATGAAAAAATAATTCAAGATTTTGACAACAATGAAATTTTCAGCACATTAAATCCGAATTTAAAAAATTCTTTTTCAGAATATTTTGATGAAGTTTCGCTTCCAAAAAAAATGAAAATGAAATACAACGGAAGCAATATTATAATCGAACAATTCAACGATGTTTCATATCTGCCAGCGTATTATTTAAAAACTCAAAACGGAACGACTGCAACTATAATTTTTAAAGACAGCGCAAAAAAAATTTTTGACTTTCTAAATAATAGGAAAAATTTTTCAGAATCTCCGTTAGTACTCGATGCAAAATTTATTTCCGCAGAAATTTCAGAAACTGACTTAAAGGAAAACAAGGCATTCAAAAAAATTACTGACAAAAAAGGAACAGTTGAATGGAATGGAAAAACTCTCAAAATTCTTGCTGGAAAAAAAGTTTTATTTGAAGGAACATTGTAAAAAAAAATACCTTGACATAAAATGTATATTTATTCATACTTGTGCATATTCCGAGGTGCATTTTGAAAGACAGACTTTTGAGACTAAAGACAATCCGAAAATTAATAAAGAACAACAGAATAGAAAGTCAAGACGAGCTTTTAAATCATTTGCAGAATGAAGGATTTGAAGTTACACAGGCAACGCTTTCCAGAGATTTAAAGCTCATGAAAGTTGGAAAAATAAGCGACGGACATAACGGATATGTCTATACAATCCCGGAAGATGAAATTGAAAAAGAAAGCGAGCAAATTTATATACGAGATTTTTTGCGCGGATATGTAAGCATTGAAGCAAGCGGAAACATAGTTGTAATAAAAACTTTTGGCGGACACGGAGACAGTGTTGCAAATGCGCTTGACGCAATGAACCTCAACGAAATAATCGGAACTATAGCAGGAGAAAACTGCATCTTCGCTTGCCTTAGAGAAGGTGTGCAAGCAAAAAATTTTCTTGAAAAACTAAAGGAAAAAATTCCAGAACTTGAAATTTAAAAAAGCTCCACATAAGTTTTTCCAGTGCCGCCCTCTTCCGGTCTTGCAAAATAAAATTCTTTTACAGAAGAGCAATGATTTAAATAGTCGCTTACAGCCTGCTGCAATATTCCGTTTCCTTTTCCATGTATAACTGAAAATTTTTTAAAGTTATTAATCACGCATAAGTCAAGCTGATGTTCAAGAGATTTTATGGCATCTTCCGCTCTCATTCCTAAAAGCCTAAGTTCAAATTTTGGAGCTTCATTGTTTTTTTCATCTTCGGAATCGCGTTCAATCACAACAGAAACACTTCTATCAACAACTTTGTTTTCCAAAGGAATAATCTGGCTCTGCGGAAAATTCATTTTCATAGAACCAAACTGAACTTGCCAAATTTCATTTTTAACTTTTCTGACAAGAATACCTTTCCGCTTTTCATTTCCCACAAGAACTTCTGCGCCCGCTTTTAACGCTTCTTGCTTTTTAGAATTTTTTGCATTGGAATTTTGAACTTTTAAAACAGACGCATTCTTAAATGCTTCAGAATTTGAAAGCCTGCTTTTTGATTTTTTATTTTTAGAAGAAAATGATTTTTTTTCTTTTAAAGATGAAAGTTTCATTCCATTTTGCAGAATTTTATTTTCTTCATTTTGCAGTTCAGAATTTTCTTTTTCCAAAAGAAGTTTTTTATCTTCTATATTTTTTTCCTGCTCATCAATTTCCTTGGTCGTATCAGAAATAAATTTTCTAACACTTAAAGTTTTTTCGCGGGTAATTTCACCTTCTCTCAGAACTCGCACTAAATTTTCGAGTTTGCTTCTCATTTCCTGCAAGAATGCAAAACTTTGAGAATGCTCAAGCTGATTAAGCTCAATTTCTTTTTGAAGCATTTTTATTTCACGTGAATGAATTTTTACTTCCTTTAAAGAAAGCTCTTCCTGTTTTTCTTTTTGACTTTTTATAAGCTCTTCAAGTTCAATGTGCTTTTCAGTCAAACCTTTTATCAATGAACTTACATCTGCCTGCTGATTCGAAATATAACTTTTTGCCTGCTCAACAATTTTTTGCGACAAGCCGGAATTTAAAGCTATATCAATCGCATGGCTTTCCCCAGACATTCCAACAAGAAGCTTATAAGTCGGACGCAAGGATTCAGCATTAAATTCAACAGAAGCATTAACGCATTTTGAATTTGTATATCCGTAATTTTTTAAAACTCCATGATGTGTTGTAACAAGAACAAAAGAATTTTTTTCAAGCAAGGCATCAAGAACCGCCATTGCAATCGCACCGCCTTCAAGAGGATCAGTTCCTGTTCCAAGCTCATCCAACAGCACAAGACTTTTTTCATCGGCATTTTCCAAAGCAAGCGCAATATTTTTCATGCGGCTAGAAAAAGTGCTCAACGATTCATCAATTGACTGCTCATCTCCAATGTCCGCAAAAATTGAATTGAAAAAAGGAAGCCTTGTGCCTTCATCAGCAGGAATAGGAAAACCAGCCTGATTCATCAATGAAAAAAGCGCGACAGTTTTTAATGTTACAGTTTTTCCGCCTGTGTTCGGACCTGTAATAATCATAACATTTTTTCCAAACATAAAATTAATTGTTACAGGAACAGCTTTTTCAGCTAGAAGCGGATGGCGGGCATTTAAAATCAGCGGAGGCTCTTTTTCAGTATCGCAGTTTTCTGCAAAAATTCCATGGATTTCAGATTGATATTTTGCAGCGGCACAAGTTGAATCAAGCAGCAACATCGAATCATGGCTTAAAATAAAATCAGAACAATATTCTCTTAAACTGTCAGAAAGCTCTTTAAAAATTTTATTAAGCTCAGATTGCAAATTGAATTCTTCTTGAACAAGCTGATTGTTTGCCCGCACAATTTCTTCAGGCTCGATATAAAGAGTTTGCCCGGAAGCGCTTACTTCATGCACAATTCCTTTAATAGAACCTCTGTGATCTGAGCGGACAGCAAGAAGCTCCCGGTCAGCTTTTAACGCTGGAACATTGTTTTGTAATGCTGAATTCAAAGTTGAATCAGAAGTATATTTTTTTAGTGCAGATTCAATTTCTTTATGAAGTGAAGCAATTTTTTTTCTGATTTCCCTGATGGCAGGCAAATCTTTTACTTCGCCAGTTGAAATATCGATAACAGAAAAAATTTTATTTCTAGCATTTTCCAAGGAAGGCATTGACTGCGCAATTTTTAAAAGCTCTGGTATTTCAAGTTCAATCGCAGCAGATTTTATGCAGCTGCAAGTTTCATCCGTGTAAGTGCAAAAAAGTCCAAGCGCAAAAATTTGTTCATGTGAAAGAGATGCGCCTTCAACTTTTAATATTGAAAAAATTTCTTTTACAGGCGGCCAAGATTTCAATGCGGAAGGAAATCGTGAATTTAAATATTTGCTCCATTCACGTCCCAATGATTTCAGTTTTGAAACCTCATTAATATCAGATGAACTTTCCCTTGAAAGCAAAAAAAGTTTGCCTTCTTCACTTACCGCAAGAGACGCAACTTTTTCTCTTATTCTATAAAAATCAAAATCACGGGCAACCTGCCCTTTCAGAAAAATATCTTTTTCGCCGCTCATAAATATTTTAAAATTTCTTCAGGTTTATCAGCAAGTTTTTGCGCTCCAGAATTCAAGAGAAAATTTCTATCTCTAAATCCCCAAGTTACACTGATGCAAGGAATTCCTGTATTTTTTGCAGTCTTTATATCAACATCAGAATCGCCTACGTAAACAGTTACATCTCTGCCAACTTCAAGAATCCGCATAACTTCCAAAACGGAATCAGGCGCAGGTTTTCTATTTCTGCCATCAATATCTCCGACCGCAGTTTCGCGTTTTATTATGGAAGAAAAATAATATTCCGCAAGTTCTTTTACTTGAGCGTCCGGCTTATTTGAAACAATTCCTGTTTTTATTTCCATGTTGTGCAAAGTTGAAATCAAATCCAAAATTCCATCATAAGGACGGGTTTTGTTTTGCCAATTTTTTGCATAGTTTTCTTTCATTAATAAAACTGATTTTTCATATTCAGGATTTTCTTTTCCATTAGGAATTGCAAGCTCCATAAGTTTTGCGATTCCGTTTCCCACAAACTGCCGAACTTCATCTATCGAGCACAACGGAAAATTCAGCTGCCTCAAAGTTTCATTGCAACTGTCAGCCAAATCATCAAGAGTATTAAGGAGAGTTCCGTCCAAATCAAAAATTACAGCTTTTGTCATTTTAACTATTCTTCTTCAAAAATGAAATTATAAAGCAAACTAAAAAAAGTGCGGCATTGACTAAAACAATCGAAGCTCCGCTAGCCGAGCCAGTATAATACGAAAAGCAAAGTCCTGCAATTCCGCCAGCAAGAGAAATCAATTCTGAAACAATCAGATAGCGTCTTGAACTTCTGCTCACAAATCTAGCCGAAGCGGCCGGAAGCACAAGCATACTGTTAATCACAAGAAGCCCGGTCCAACGTATGCAGACAGAAACAATCGCAGCTGTAAGCAAAGCAAAAATTTGTTCTATAAAAATTGTTTTTATTCCGCGGCTTTTTGCAAATGAAGAATGAAGGGAAACAATCAACATTTTGTTGTAGAAAAAAATCCAAACTGCAAGAAGCGCAATTGCACAAAAAAGTAAAAAAAGAATTTCATTTGGCTGAATGCTAAGAATGTCGCCAACAAGATACTTTTGATATTTCGAAAAATTTCCGCCGGCAGATAAAAGCACAATTCCAAGCGCAACTGACGTTGAAGAAAAAACTCCAATAATCGTGTCGCTGGAAGATTTACCTTTTGACTTCACCATGATTATAGAAAATCCGAGCAGCATCGAAAATAAAACCATGGAAATTGTAACATCACGAATTCCCAAAATCACGCCAATCGCAATTCCTGTCAAAGCGGAATGTCCAATCGCATCGCTAAAAAAACTCATTCTGTTTGAAACAACATAAGTTCCCAATGCGCCAAAAAGCGGACCTGCAATAACAATGGCAAGCAGAGCATTTTTCATAAACGCAGGAGACAGCCATTCAAAAGGAAAAACAAAATCCAAAAAAGAATAAATCAGCTGCATAAATTTTCACTCCGGTTTTTCATATTCGTCAGGAAGCATAATGTGCCCGAAAACTTCCATAAAATCTTTTTGACGGTAAACGTCTTTTACAGTTCCAACAACTGCGCTGGCATTATTTATAAAAACAACTCTGTCAGCATGGCACGCAACCAAATCCAAATCATGGCTTATCAAAAGAATCGTTATGTCAAAATCACGGCGTATAGAAGAAACAAGCTCGTAAAAAGATTTCAGCCCAACTCTGTCAACGCCGCTTACAGGCTCGTCTAAAAGCAAAATATCTGGCACAGGATTTATCGCAAGCGCAAGCATGACCCGCTGAAGTTCACCGCCAGACAAATCGCAAACTCTGCGCTTTAAAAGCTGATGGGAATTTGTGCATGAAAGAATTTCAGAAGCGGATTCAATATCTTTTTTTCTATGCTTCATCCAGACAGGTCTTTTTGAAGTGCAAGCCAAAACTAAATCTTCAACACAAACTGGATTTCCCGGCTCAACAGAAAGAGTCTGCGGAACATAGCCAAACACAGGTTTAGTCGTAGTGTACGGAATTCTTTTGCGGCAAGTGCAAAAACGGTCATGGTCAGTTGTGTGATCCTTTCCGCAATTTCCAGCGCACTTTTCGCCTTCAAAAATTATATTTCCTGAATGAGGAATTGTATTCAGCAGCGCCTTCATAAAAGTTGTTTTTCCCGCGCCGTTTCTTCCAACAATCGCAGTAAGCTCGCCGCAATGCAAATGAAGATTTATATCTTTTAAAATATATTCGCCGCCAGCTTTCACGCTTAAGTTTTCTATCCGTGTGCAACAGACATGAGATTTTCCAACAAGACAAGGCATTTATTTTTCCTCTGAAAAAGCATTCATCAAAACCGAAAGATTTTTTTCCATGCCTTCAATATACGCATTTTTTTCCAGCTGACCATTTACACACGGATCAAGCTCATAAACTGAAAGTCCAGTTTCCTTTGCAATAATTTTCGCCGCGCTGGAAGAATACTGAGGCTCAGCAAAAAGAGCTACATCTTCACCTTTGCTTGTAACAGATTTTATTCTTTCAATTATTTTTGCCAGTTCCTTTGCGCTCGGAACAGTTCCCGGCTCTTGCTCAATAACTGCAGAAATTTCAAAACCGAATTCTTTTGCAAAATAAGGAAAAGCTTCATGGAAAGTTATAATTTTTTTTCCGGCAAAAGAAGCTAGAGAACTTTTCATTTTTTGTTCAAGAGCATTTAATTTTTCTATATAAGCCAAAGAATTTTTTTTGTAGTTTTCTGAATTTTTTGAATCAAGCGCACAAAGTCCTTCTGTTATTTTTTGCACTTCGTAAATTGCGCCGGAAACGCTAACCCAGACATGAGGATTTCCGTCAAAAAGCTCAAAACCATCAGAAGCGACAACAAGCGAATTTTTTTTCAGCGAAAAAGCCTTGTCAAAAAAATCTTCCATTCCGCTTCCGTTCACAACAAGAATGTCGCATTTTTCAATAAGCTTCATGTCGCCCGTTGTAAGCTGATAATCATGCAAGCAGCCAGTTTCAGCAGGAGCCAAAAGCGAAACTTCAACATCGTCAATTCCGTCCGTCAAATTCAAAAGCATTATGTAAATCGGATAAAAAGATGCCGTTATTTTTATTTTTTCAGAATCAGCTGAAGCGGAAGCCTGTTTTTCCGACAAAGAAATTTTCCAAACTGAAAAAAAGGAAACAATAAAAATGAAAAAACAAATTGTAAAAATTAAGGTTATTTTAAGAGATTTCTTTTCTTCCATAAAATATATTCTATCTGAACTAAGCATTATTTACAATAAGACAAAAAATATCTATAAATAACAATTTGTTTTTCAGAATAGCTTAAATTTTAGTTGACGTATATATAATTTCAGTTCATAATGAAATTGAATCTTTGAGGAAAAAAATGTCGAATCAAATTGTCACAACAGGAATTTCGTTTTTCGGAGCAGGCACTTTAAAAAATTTCAATGAAGAAATAAAAAACAGCGGTTTTCAAAGAATTTTTATCATAGCAAACCCAGAATTTCAAAGCGCATTAAAAAAAATTTCCTCAATGCTTGCAAAAAACAGAATCGTATACAGCATTTTTGACAGAGTAAGCCAGGCGGCTTCTCTTTCAGACACCAGAGCCGCATTGAACGCAGCAAAAACGCTCAGAGCTGACGCAGTAATTTCTGTAGGCTCAAAATCAGTTTCAGATATTTCAAAAGCAGTATCGCTTCTTCTTTCAAATCCTGAAATTTCAGATCCAAGAAAATTGGAAGGAAAAGCAAAATCAAAAAACAAAGCAATTCCGCTTTATATGTTTTTTACTTCAATCGGAAACGCCTGGGACTCTAGCCACGTTTTTATTTTAGAAGACGAATCGCAGCGAAAAAAAATTGAATGCGCATACGTAAATGCAATTCCAAAAGCAGTTTTTTTTGACACAGAACTTGCTTCCGTTGCAGACAAAAATGATTTTTCAGTTTCGGCATCTTCACTTTTGATTTCTTCCATTGAATCGTTTATCTGCAAATCTTCATGGGAGGTAACCGACTTCTTTGCATTAAAAGCAATAAAGCTGATTTCAGAAAATGCGGTTTCAGCTTCAAAAGGAAATTCAAAGGCAATAGAAAACATGCTTTATACGCAGTACTACGCAGGCATAGCTTTTGCAAACGGAGGCGCGGCATTTGCAACAGCAGCTTCACTTTCGATAGAAGCGGCACTTGGCATTTCTTTTTCAAAATCCATAGTTCCAATATTTAAGGAAGCAATGGAATTCAACGCAGCATCAACAGGACAAAAATACAAAGACATCGCAGTAAATATGGGAGCAAAAGTTTCAACTTCGGCTTCTCAAGAATCATTTAGAAAAACTGCGATAAATTCTGTTGAGAAATTTTTCAAAGAACTTTCTGTTGCAAAAAAAATTGAAGAAGTAAAAATTTCAAAGGAAGACGTTTCATTCATTCAGGAAAATACTTTAAAAAACAAATATACAGAACTGAATCCAAAAACTGTAACAAAAAAGAAAATTGCAGATGTTTTAAAACTGATTTCCTAGAAAATATCAGAAAAAAAATTTGCGCAATCATTGATAACTTCAATAAAAGACAGCAAATTTTCTTTGTCAATTTTCATTTTTACTAAATACTCTTCTGGTTTTAAAATTAAATTTTCAGGCTTGGATTTTGACAAAATATAAAAAGTTCTGGCAATGTCAAATTCTTTAGGACCTTTGCAAGACAAAAGAAAATTCGAGGCAAACAAATTTTTATTTTCATCAATTAAAATATTTTCCGGGCAAAAATTTCCGTGGCAAAAAAAGTTTCCATCTGGAAGTTTTTTTAGTTTTCTTATCACAGAAGCATTTTCCTTTGAATTTCCGCCTAGAATAAAAAGCAAAAGTTCTTTATAGCTTGCAAGATTTTCAGCATTTAAACTCAAAAGTTTTTTATGAAGCAAAGCAAATTTTTCGGAAAAAATATTTTTATCAGTTTCATGCAAAATCTGCGGTGGAAATTTTTCAATATCATTTTGAAAAACAATTCCAAAGCAACCGTTTGTTTCAAAAAAATCACAAGGCATAAATTTTGAAATATTTTCATTATATGCAAACTGGGAATTTCTAAAATCCATCAATGCAAATTCTTTTGAAACATTTTTATTGAAAAGCTTCAAAAAACGCTTCTGGTCAATTTTAAAAATCTTAAAACATTTTTTTTCTTCAAGAAAATTTTCTTCTGAAATAAAATTTGAATAATCAGTTTTAAACTTGCTGACAGAAATTCCGTCTCCGGTTTTATAAAATTCAGTTGTGAACTCTGTGTTTTCTTTTAAAAAATTTACATAGCGTTTTATTTTCCTAACAAGTTTTTTTGTGCTGTAGCTTTTTGTAAGATTCTGATTTTCAACAATTCCATGAAACAACAAATTGTCGCTTATGATTGCGCCGTCTGGATTTAAGTTTGCCTTGAACTTTTCAAAAAATTTTTTGTACTGAGCTTTTGCAGCGTCAATAAAAATCAAATCGAATTTTTCATTTATATCACAAGACAAGGCATCGTTGTTTATGATTTTTATCCTGTTTTTTAAACCGCATTTTTCAACATTTTGAATTGCCTGAATAGTCCGGTCAATATCAATTTCAATTGTTGTAACTTTTATATTTTCATCAACAAGCGCAAACTGAATAGCAGAGTATCCAACAGCAGTTCCAATTTCCAAAACTGATTTCACATTATGATTTTTTATAAAACTGCAAATAAATTCAGAAGTTGCATCCTGCATAATGGGAACGTTGTTTTTATGCGCAAGAGATTTTATTTCAAGCAAGAATTCCGCTGACATTTCTAAACTGCCCTTCTAAGTCTTTATAAATTTTCACATCCTTGAATCCAGAACCTTCCATTATTTTTTTAGTTTGCAAAGCATTGTATTCACCAGTTTCTAAAATCAAAATTCCGCCCGGATTTAAAAAATCAACTGACTGAAAAATCAAGTTCCGTATAATTTCAAGTCCGTCATCAAGACTTGTAAGATTTCCATTTAAATCAATGTCGCCACATAAAGCAAGTGAAGGCTCGCCTCTTCCGTCTTTTAAAAGTTCAACAGTTTGAGAATACGGAATGTATGGCGGATTAGAAACAATGACATCAAAAAGTCCGTTTTTGCTATTCCCTAAATTTTCAAAAAGATTGCTTTGAACAAAAACAGTTTTTTCAAAAGCGAATTTGCTAAGCAACCGCAATGAATTTTTTTTTGCAATATCAAGAGTCTTTTTACTTATGTCTGCAAAAACAAGTTTAGGAAGCAAAGGCTTGGGAATTATTTTTTTTTCTTCGATAAATTTTAAAATGCTGATTCCGACACAGCCGCTTCCAGAGCACATATCGCAGACAGAAAGAATTTTACAATCAGAAGCTGCATGAAATTTTTCTTCAATAAAGTTAACGGCATTTTCAACAAGCAGTTCTGTATCAGGTTTTGGAATAAGAACATTTTGGTCAACTTCAAAATTATATCCAAAAAATTCTTTTATTCCTGTAATATACGCGACAGGCAAGCCAGTTTTTCTTTTTTCAATTGAAGAACAAAAAAGTTTTTTTTGCAATTTAGAGAGTTCTGTTTCAGAATGAAAAAGAATAAAAGTCTGATCACATTTCAAAATCCATTTTAAAATAACATCAGCATCAAGAGCAGGACTTGGGCTGGATTTTAATTCTGATAATGCAAACTTTCTGGCTTGGCTTATTGTCATTTTTTAAATTTCAGCTTACAAGATCAGAACTGTCTTTTAACTGCTCCTCTTTTGCATAGACGTTCAGCGCATCAAGCATTTCATCCATGTTGCCCATCATAAATGAAGGCAAATTATGCAAGCTCAAATTTATGCGGTGGTCTGTAACTCTGTCCTGCGGAAAATTATAAGTGCGGATTTTTTCACTGCGGGCTCCGCTTCCAACCATACTTTTTCTTGCATCTGCGCGTTCCGACTGACGCTTGCTTTCTTCAAGATCGAAAAGGCGCGCACGCAAAACTCTAAACGCCTTGTCTTTGTTTTTATGCTGGCTTTTTTCGTCCTGCTGAATGACAACAATTCCAGTAGGAATGTGAGTCAAGCGGACTGCGGAATCTGTTGTGTTAACGCACTGACCGCCCGGACCGCCTGCACGCATAACGTCAACACGGACATCTTCCGGACGAATTTGAATTTCAGTTTCTTCAGCTTCCGGCAAAACGGCGACAGTTACAGTCGAAGTCTGAAGACGTCCCTGACTTTCTGTGGCAGGAACACGCTGAACACGGTGAACTCCGCTTTCCCATCTTAAAGTTCCGTAAACAAATTTTCCAGCAATCGATGTTACAATTTTATTGAATCCGCCAACTTCAGTTTCCTGAGCTTCCATCGTTTCTGTTTTCCAGCCTTTGCGCTCTGCAAGGTGCATATACATTTCCCACAAATCACGGACAAACAGGCTAGCTTCGTCTCCACCAGCGGCACTTCTAATTTCAAGAATAATATTTTTTTCATCAAGAGGATCTGGCGGAATCAGCTTGAGTTTTATTTCTTCTTCCATCTTAGGCTTTTTTTCTTCAAGCTCTTTCAGTTCTTCTCTTGCAAGCTCTTTCATGTCGCGGTCTTCCTCTTCTGTTATGAGGACAGTCGCATCTTCAATTCCTTTTAAAATTTTTTTGTATTCATCGTAAAGCGACATGAGCTCTGTAAGCTGCTGATGCTCACGCATTGTTTCTTTGTATTTTTTTTGATCCTTAATTAAAGAGGCATCTCCAACAAGTTCTGAAACTACATTGTAACGGGCAGAAAGATCTTCAAGTTTTTTTATCAAATCCATAGTCTATAAAATATATCGACTTTCCGCGAAAAAAGCAATGAACTGTAAAATTTGAAATGCAGCAAAAATGTTTATTTAAAATTCAAATTTTTTATGTAAAGATTTTCAAATGATTTATCCTGCGCAAGATCTACATGAACTGAATTTTCTGCAAGCTCGCAAGCGGATTTTCTTAAATCCAAATTTAAAAGCAAAATTGAAGCACCGCAAAGAGAAGCATTACCAACTGCAAAAGTTTTTTCAGAAAGAAAAGTCGGAATCATTTTTACAGCGCAGGCATCTTTTATATCAAGAAGCGAGCCGAAGCCTCCAGCCAAATAAAGAGATCCAGATTTGCATTTTGATTTTTCAGAAAGAATTTCAAGTCCAGTCAAAACAGCTGATTTTGCAAGTTGAAAATTTCTTATATCTTTTTGGCAAATATAAATTTCATCTTGAAGAATAATTTTTTCTTTTTCAAAAGCAAATGTTCCAAAAGAATCAATTATTCCATTTTTTAAAAATTCTGAAACTGCGCTTAGAATTCCAGTTCCGCAAATTCCAATCGCCTTGCCATTTCCAAGAACATAAGATTTTATTTTTTTGTTTTCAAGAACTTCAATTTTTGCAATCGCACCTTCTTGCGCAGGAATTCCGCATTCAATTCCGTAGCCTTCAAATGCAGGACCTGCAGAAGTTGAAGCGCAAAAAATTTTATTCGAATCCGCAGAATAAACGCAAAGCTCGCAGTTCGTTCCGATGTCAGCAAGAAACTTGTTTTTACCTTTTTCTAAAAAACTGCAGGCAATCATCGCGCAAACTGTGTCGCCGCCAACAAAAGATTCAATGGCAGGCGCAAAATAAAAATCGCAATCAGGTGGAATACTTTCAAAACTCCAAAGTTCATTTGCCTGAATTGAAAATCCAAAGTTGCTTGGAAGCGAAAAAGGAAACTGTGCAAGCGAAGCCGCAGAAATTCCAAGAACAAAAGATTCCATCGCAGTGTTCCCAGAAATAACGATGCGCTTTAAAACTGCCCGGCCGCGGCGATTTTCAACAAAAAAATTTTGCGATGAAAGAATCAGTTTTTTTGAAATTTTTTCTATTTGAGATAAAATAGATTTGTGAAGTTTTTCCAAACCAGAAGGCGAACTTGAAAATAAAATTCTTGAAACAACATCGCTTCCAAATTCAACCTGACAATTTTCTTCACCAACAGAAGCAACAAGGATTCCGTCTTTTAAAGTAAAAAGATTTGCAGCTATAGAAGTTGTTCCAATATCAAATGCAATTCCAACAAAATTCAGCGGAAGAGAATTATCTCCTTTTAAATTTTCAAGCCCGGAAAAATCTGCAAGGACAGAAATATTTTTTTTTGTTTCCGAGCCTTCACATAAACCGCAGTGCCGGCAAACTGAGCAAATCACTTAAAAAAACAAAACTCCAAAAACTGCGCCAAATGCAACAACCACAACAGGATGAAGTTTTGTTTTAAATAGCACAACTAATGAAACTGCAAAAATCACAAGAGCCGGCAAATTGAAAATCTGCAAAAATCCAGACTCAGAATTTTGACTGCCTAAGTTTAAAATAGCCAACGTAAAAACCTGAACAAGAACGCACAAAACAAGTCCGCTTGTAACTGGCCGCAAAGTTTTAAATATTGATTTTACCAAAGGCTTTTCCTGAAACTTTGAAAAAAATTTTGCAATCAAAATAATTGTAACAATCGACGGAAGAACTTCGCCAATTGTCGCAATTATTCCGCCGGGCACTCCATAAAGCTCTGTTCCAATATACGTTGCAATATTTATTCCAATCGGTCCGGGCGTGCTTTCGCTGATTGCAAGCATGCTGTAAAATTTTTCCGCGGAAATAAGTCCATACTGATTTACAAGAACGTTTTGCATAAAAGATGCCGCAACAAGTCCGCCGCCAACCGCAAAAAATCCAATATACATGAAAACAAAAAACAACTGCAAAAGACTCATTTTTGAATTCCTTCACCTGAATTAAATTTCTTTGAAACTGCAAAAGCAACTGCGCCAATAAAAGCCGCGCTCAAAATAACTAAAACTGTATGCGCATGGAAAAAATAAATTGAAGCAAATGAAGCAAAAAACAGCAAAACGCTCCAAAGATTTTTTAAATTTTTTTTGCAGAGATTAAAAACAGCGTAAGTGAGCAGAGCCGCAACAGCCGCATTGATTCCTTTCATCGCTTTTTGAACCCAGCCAATTTGCTCAAAGTTCGAAATGAATTTTGCGATTATAGTTATTATGATTACTGAAGGCGTTACAATTCCGAGAGTCGCAAAAATTCCGCCGATAGTTCCAGCGCGCTTATGCCCAACAAAAGTCGCCACATTTACAGCAATAATTCCCGGAGTTGTCTGGGCAATCGAATAGTAGTCAAGGATTTCATCCAGGGAAACCCAGTTTTTTTCATTTATCAGGACTCGCTCCAAAAGAGGAAGCATTGTAAGTCCGCCGCCAAAAGTTACAATTCCGATTTTAAAAAAAGTAACAAATAAATCTACAAGTTCTTTTAACAAAGCCATAACGTATTAATAATATTGAAATAAACATGAACTGGCAAGAAAAAAGCTGCCCTTTTGCTTTTTACAGCCACAGGACAGCTTTTGCAATGCAGAAAAATTAGCACTCGCAGATTGGAACGAATGTTTCAGCTTTCAAAGAAGCACCGCCAATCAAGCCGCCGTCAATGTCAGGCTGAGCCAAAAGTTCCGGAGCATTTGAAGCTTTCATTGAGCCGCCGTACTGAATTATAACTTCATCGGCAACTTTCTGATTGTAAAGTTTTGCAATGTATCCGCGCACAAATTTGTGGATTGCCTCGGCATCTTCTGGAGTTGCAGTTTTTCCAGTTCCGATTGCCCAAACAGGCTCGTAAGCGATTGTAACACGCTTCATCTGATCTTCTGTTACGCCAGCCAAATCAGCAGAAAGCTGGAATGCGCAAACCTGCTCTGCGTTTCCTGCTTCACGGTCAGCAAGAAGCTCGCCAATGCAAAGGTCAACTTCCAAGCCTTCATTTAAAGCGCGGCGAACTTTTTTGTTGATAAGCTCATCAGACTCACCGATTTCGTGGCGGCGTTCTGAATGTCCAAGAATTACACACTGAACTCCAAGATCCTTGAGCATTTCTGTTGAAACTTCGCCTGTGTGAGCTCCGTTTGCAGTTGCAGCGCAGTCCTGGGCAGCAAGAATAATGTTTGAGCCTTTTACAACCTGACTTACAGCATCAAGGTAAACAAAAGGAACGCCAATCATAAATTTGTTTGTCTTTCCTTTCAATGCGGAAACCAAATCCGATGCAAGTTTTACAGCTTCCGCTTTGGAAGTGTTCATTTTCCAGTTTCCGGCGATATAATGAGTACGTGCCATAACCAAACTCCTGTCTAAAATTTAATGACAATAATTTTACACCAACAAAGAACTAAAATCAATTGCAATAAAGAAAAGTACATTTGCAGTATCGGAAAAATAGTGCTATAATAGAACATCTTAGAATCAGATTTGGAGCGCATAATGAAACAGGAAATTGTTTTCAGCGGGCAGGCAGACACGGAAAGCGCCGTGCAGGAGCTGGTCAGAAAGCTGAAAAATCCGCCGGAAAGATACAATGCGGTGCTTTTCTTTGCATCGTCGGATTATGACTTTGAAATTCTTTCAACCTTGCTGCATGAAAAATTCAGCGGCGCGCAGGTTATCGGAACAACAACTTCAGGTGAAATTTCAAAGCAGGGATTCACAAGCCATTCAATAGTTCTAACCGCGCTTTCTTGCGGCAGGACAAAATTTTCGGGCGTTGTATTCGACGGAGTTGACAAATTTCCAATCGTGCATAAAAAGGAACTTGAGGATGCGGCAGCAAAAATCGGAATAAGATGCGCAGATCCAATGTCGCACAAAAATGCGTTCGCCATAACTTTTGTAAACGGACTTTGCAATGCGGAGGAAGCGCTTCTCTCATTTTTCTATGCGGTAATAAAAAACGATGACTTCATGATTGCAGGCGGCTCAGCAGGTGATGACCTGAAATTCAAGCGGACATTCGTAAGCTGCAACGGAAAAGTCGTTTCTGACGGAGCCGCAATTCTTTTTGTAAAGACTCCGCTTCCGTTCTTCATCCAGAAAGAAAACATTTTCAAGCCGTCCGGAAAGCGCACAAAAATCACTCAGGCGGACACTTATATCAGAAAAATAATTTCACTTGACGGAATGAATCCGCGCAGACGTTATGCGGAGCTTCTAGGAATTCCAGAATCCAAGGCAGACTCTGCGGCTCTAACAAATCCGTTCGGAAGAGTTTTCGGCGGACACACTTTCATCTCGTCAATCGCAGGCTTCAATCCAGACGGAACAATAAATATGTACTCCCGCGTCCTTGCAAATTCAACAGTCGAACTGATGGAGCTTGTTCCGATAAAGGAAAAAATCGAGGAATCGCTGAATTCCGCGCTGAATGAAATTCCGCATCCGGGCTGCATAATTCTTATAAACTGCATTCTGCGCACAATAATTTTCCAGCAGCAGGGAATCTGCGACCAGATATGCAGGCTTTACGGCTCGCACGGACTTGACTTTGCCGGATTCTCAAGCTACGGAGAGCAGATTGGACGCATAAATTCAAACCAGACTCTAGTCAGCATTATAATCGGAGAATGAGATGGACAAAATAACAGCGATAAACGGCGGAAAGGAACTTGCGAAAATTCTTATGGACTGCTGCGCTAAAAATGCGGCGGGAAATTCAGGAGCGCAGGACTACATAGACAGAATGCAAAATGGGGCTGCGGAAGACAATGAGGAAAACATTGCGCTCAGGGAACTCTCTGATTCCGGCGAGAAACTTTCTGAAAATGCCGGGGAACTGATTGAGAATTTCAAGCGGAATGCGGAAGGCAACGGACAGATTTTCACGGCGTTTGAAAATTTCAGTCAGGACGTTGACAAAGTTTCCAAGAACAACGACAGCCTCAAGTCTAGCATCGACAATTTCGGCGAGCAGATTCACAAAATCATGAAGCACATGGACGACATCTCAGAAATTTCCGAGCGGACAAACCTACTTTCGTTCAACGCATCAATTGAGGCGGCTCATGCTGGAAGTGCCGGAGTCGGATTCAGAATCATCGCAAATGAAGTCAAGAAACTTTCCGAGAACACAAAAAAGGCTTCGGACGAAATTGCGAAAATGGTCGGCGCATTGCAAGACAAACTGGAACTGCTTTCTGAACAGAGCCGGCAGAACTCACAACTCCTAGCCTCTCTTGTAGCTTCAACCGGCAAGTCAAAAGAAATCGTCTCACGGATGAGCGCGGAAACCGACAGCAACTCACAGTGCGCGCAGAACATCATCGAGCTGATTGAACACAACCGCAGAAGCATCGATTCCGTCCTGCAAAGCGTAAAAAAACGCAATATCGAACAGCTAAAGGAATTTGCGGACAACGCCTCGCAGAACCTGATTCTTTTCAACGACATAATCTCCTTTTCAATTGAAATCGACCAGATTTTCAAATACCTTGAATCGCAGGAACGTTCCGCGCAATAAAAGCGGAATCTATGATTCATGCGGAAGGCACAACCCCCGGAGCATTTTTTTGTGTTCCGGGGATTTTTTTGCAAATTAAATTCTTGAAAAAAAATTATATTTTTTGTTTGACAAATGGCAGAAGTGGGTTTACTCTAAATATAATGTTTTCGCAAACATTCAAATATCAGTATTCCTCCTATTTTTCATAAAGCTGTTGTTAAAAATGTTTGCGTAAACAAATTTATTTCAAAAGGAGTTTCTTATGAAAAGACTCACACTCACCGCAGTTGCAGTTCTCGCAGCAGCAACATTATTCTTCGGCTGTGCAAAAAAGCAGGACGATCGTGTAAAAATCCGCTGGTTTGTAGGACTTGGAGCAGGTTCTGATGAGCCGACTTATGCACCGCAAAAAGCCGTTGTCGATGCGTTTAACAAATCTCAGGATGAAATTGAGCTTGTGCTTGAAATTGTAGACAACGATCAGGCTTACCAAACTCTTGCAACGCAGATTTCAGGCGGAAACGCTCCGGATGTTGTAGGACCTGTTGGAATCCGCGGAAGAGACAGCTTTAAAGGCGCCTGGCTTGACCTTGATCCGCTCGTTAAGGAAAACAAATTCGATTTGAATCAGTTTGACAAGTCAATGGTTGAATTTTACCGCGATCCGCAGGAAGGACTTATTGGCTTGCCGTTTGGAATTTATCCGTCATATCTTTATGTGAACAAAGAACTTTTTGAAGAGGCCGGACTTCCGCTTCCTCCAAAAAATTACGGAGAAAAATACATTGACGAAAACGGAAAAGAACAGGCATGGGATTTTGACTGCCTAAAAAAACTCGCCTGTAAGCTTACAGTAGACGCAAATGGAAACGATGCAACAAGCAAAAATTTTGATCCGCAGAATATTGTGCAGTGGGGATTCGGAATTGTATGGGGCGATGCGCGCGGATACGGAACTTTGTTCGAGCCAAACACTTTTGTAAAGGACAGCGGAAAAACAGCGCAGATTCCTACATCTTGGCTTGACGCTTGGAAATGGACTTATGACGGAATGTGGAAATCAAACTTCATTCCTACAGCAGCCTACGGAGATTCAGATATTCTTTCAAACGGAAGCTGGGGCGAGTCTGGAAAAATTGCAATGTTCCAGTGCCACCTTTGGTATTCAGGATATGCAAAAATGGACTACGACTGGGACGTTTATCCAATGCCTTCTTATAAAGGAAAGACAACTGCAAAAATGCATGCCGACACATTTGAAATTCCAAAAGGCTCAAAGCATCCAGAAGAAGCATTCAAAGTTCTCTCTTATCTTGTAACAACAGCTTCAAAAGACTTGCTGAATATTTACGGCGGAATGCCAGCGCAGAAAAGTTTGCAAAAGCCTTTCCTTGACAACTTCTTCAAGACAAGATATCCGCACGTAAATGTTAACACTCAAGTTATTGTAGACAGCATTGAATACGCAGACAATCCGAACCACGAAAGCTGGATGCCGTCGTTCCAAGAAAGCTCAACAGCATACTCAGAATTCTGGGACAAGCTCAAGAACAATCCGGGACTTGATGTTGAAAAAGAATCTGAAATCCTTAGAGAAAAACTTCAGAATATTTTTTCAAACGTAAAATAAAAAGCAAGTTTCAAAAAGCAGCTGATGACTGATGCTTGCTAATAAACTGCCAGAAAAGCGTGTTTTTTGGCAGTTCATTTCAAAACTGAACACACAAGAAGGATGTTTTTATGAAGACAAAACTTTTTCTAAAAAGACAGCAGCTTTGGGGATTTATTTTCATTGCTCCCTGGCCAATCGGATTCCTTGTATTTTACGCAGGTCCGATGGTTGTTTCGCTTATATATTCATTTTTAGACTATAACCTCATTCAGCCGGAACTTACAAAATTCGTAGGAATAGGAAACTGGAGACGCGCAATTCTGGAAGACAAGCAGATTCTTATGTCAATTTACAGAATTTTGGAATACACAATTATTTCACTTCCACTAAGCCTTGTGTTTTCTTTATTCGCTGCTGTTCTTCTTAACAACAAATATCTTCTTGGGAAAAAACTTTTCCGCGCGCTTTACTACATTCCAACCATGGTTCCTCTTGTTGCAACAGTAATTATCTGGAAAGGAATTCTCAACGAGCAGACTGGCTGGGTAAATCTGATGATAAAAGGAACTGTTGGCGGCGAAGGATTAAGATGGCTTGCAAGCACAAAACTTGTTTACATATCTTATGCGTTCATAGGACTTTGGGGAGCCGGAAACACAATTGTGATACTTCTTGCAGGACTTCAAGGAATTCCGCAGTCGCTTTACGAAGCTTCATACATTGACGGAGCAAACGGCTGGCAGAGAATGACTTGCATTACAATTCCAATGATAACGCCAATTCTTTTCTACAACATAATAACTGGAGTTGTAGGAATGATGCAGTACTTTTTAGTTCCAATGGTAATAAACCAAGGAAGCGGCTATCCAGAAGGAATGACAAACTTCCCGATGGTTTTATTCTACAGACACGCATTTTCATATTTCAACATGGGATACGCAGCTGTAATCGCCTGGTTCATTTTTGTCCTCGGTCTTATATTCACACTGATTTTATTCGGAACTTCAAAAGGCTGGGTTTTCTACGCAGACAGCAAAAATTAAGCCATTTACAAAAAATGTAAAATCATAACGCAATTTTTACGGAGTATTATATGACAACAAAAATTACAAATAAAAACATACTTATAACGGGACTTGTTCTTCTTGTAGCCTTTGTTTACATTCTTCCATTGTTCTACGGAATTTCTGTATCGCTGAAAACAAAAGAGCAGCTGTCTTCCCTGAATCAGTCTCCGCTCCCAATGAAGCCCAAGACTTTTGAATACAATGGAAAAAAACTTGAAGTGTTCCTTGTTCCTATAAACGAAGAACGCACAAAAGAAATGGCGGCTCTTCAAAAAGGAAGAGACGGATGCGTATTCATCGACATAGACAGCGTTTCAAATGAAAAATACAACTGGAGCGGTCAGTGGCGCACACTCGAAAAAGCCTGGGAAATTTCACCAAAATGGTCAAACTTTTTAACCGCCTGGAAAGCCGTAAACTTTCCGCAGCTTTTCAAAAACACGCTCATGTACGCAGTCATATCAACAATCGGTGCTGTTCTCTCTGCCCTCTTTGTAGCCTACGGATTCGCGCGTTATGATTTCCCCGGAAAGAAAATTCTTTTCATAATTCTTATAGCGACAATCGTTCTTCCTAGCGCAGTAACTTTGATTCCGCAGTACACGATGTTCTATAAACTCGGCTGGATTGGAACTTGGCTTCCGCTTATTGTGCCGCACTTCTTCGGAAACGCATTCAACATTTTTCTTCTTAGGCAGTTTATAATGGGAATTCCGCGCGAAATGGATGAAGCCGCTTGCGTAGACGGAGCTGGACCAATCCGCACATTGTTCCAGATAATTCTTCCGCAGGCAATTCCGTCTGTAATTTCAGTTGCATTGTTCCACTTCTTTTTCGCTTGGAACGACTTCTTCAATCCGCTCATATATCTTGCAGGAAAACCGGAAAAGCAGCCTATTACTGTCGGACTTTCAAGATTCAGCGGAATGTATTCAACAGAAAGCAACCTTATTCAGGCAGCGAGCCTTTTAGCGTGCGTTGTTCCGTTCGCAATTTTCTTTATCGCGCAGAAATTCTTTATCAATGGAGTTCAGACTTCAGGAGTTGAAAAATAACTATGGAAATATCAGAACTTTTTGAAACAGCAAAAGACACAGACAAAAGAATCGCAAGCATAAATCCTAATGGCCGCATGAAAGAAACAAAAGGACCTTGCGCAACTATAAATATTCATCCGCAAAAAACTGCTCAAACATTCAAGGGCTTTGGAGGAGCGGCAACTGAATCAGCCGGATATGTTTTGTCTTTCTTGGATGAAAAAAAACAGCAGGAACTTGTTAATCTTTACTACGGAAACAAAGGCGGCAATCAGTATTCTTTTGTGCGCACTCACATGAACTCATGCGACTTTTCACTTGGAAACTGGGCGTGTGTTCCAGAAAAAGATGAAACGCTTGAATCATTCTCTATGGAGCGCACCGACAAATACATAACTCCGCTTTTAAAAAAAATCTACAGCGGACTTTCCGAACAAGGGAAAAACTGCGGCACAATGGTTTCAACCTGGTCGCCTCCGGCCTGGATGAAAGATAACAACAACATGAACTTTGGCGGACATCTTCTGCCTGAATACAAAGAACTTTGGGCAAAATACTTTGTAAAGTTCTTTGATGAGCTGAAAAGACGCGGAGCACAAATAGACTACGTTTCAATTCAAAATGAACCAGCCGCAACGCAAACTTGGGATTCATGTCTGTGGACAGCGGAAGAAGAAGGAGAATTTGCCACTGCACATCTTGGTCCGCTTCTTGAAAAAAATGGATATGGCAAAACAAAAATTCTTGTCTGGGACCATAACCGCGATTTTGCATGGGAAAGATTTTCCGCATCAATGAAGGCAAAAGACGCAGACAAATACATTGCAGGAATTGCCTATCACTGGTACACAGGAGATCAGTTTAAAAACATAAAGAAAATTGCAAAATATTTTCCAAGCAAGGAAATTGTTTTTTCAGAAGGCTGCGTAGAAGGCGGAGCTAGAAACGGAAAATGGTTTACCGGGGAACGGTATGCACACAATATAATAAACGACTTGAACAGCGGCTGCTCATTATGGTTTGACTGGAATTTATTTCTTGATATTGAAGGCGGTCCGAATCACGCTGGAAACAATTGCGACGCTCCAATTTTAATAAATACAAAAACTGGTGAATACACATTTCAAAGTTCTTATTACTATATAGGACATTTCAGCAGATTCATAAAGCCTTGCGCAACAAGAATTGAAAACAGTTTGCTTCCATGCGCAGTTTCTTCAGCAAGCGATGGACAAATGGGAAACACAGTTGAATGCACATCGTTCAAAAATCCAGATGGAAAAATCGCGCTTGTAATTTGCAATAGAAACGAGGAAGCCGTAAGCTACAAGCTTGAATACAATTCGCAGCAAGTGAGTAATATTCCCCTTTTCTGCCCTGCCCATGCTATCCAAACAATTTTGATTGATATATAATTGAAATCATGGTTACGCAAAAAGATGTGGCAAAATACGCCGGAGTTTCTTTTATTACAGTCTCGCGAGTTGTAAACAAAGAGCCAAATGTAAAAGAAGAAACCCGGAAAAAAGTTGAGCAGGCAATAAAGGAAATCGGCTACTTTCCAGGATTCGCAGGAAAAGCTCTCAACAGCGGACGTTGCAATACAATCGCAATTTTGACTCCAATTAATTTCAATGTTGTTTCCCGCTCTGAATATCTTCTGGGAGTCATTTCTGGAATTCAGGATGTTTGCAGAAAAAATGAAACAGACATCCTGCTTATTCCTTTTTCTGAAGATGACAAAAACTTTGACTTTTTGCGTCCGTTCCGCCAAAGAAAAATCGACGGAAGCATTTTCGTTGGACTAAAGCAAATGCCCAAAAATGTCATTGAAGAAATCAAACTTAGAAAACTTCCATGTGTAATTGTTGGAGACAGAAAAGTAGACGAATCATTTTCCTGGGTTGACACAGACAATGAAAAAGCCGGCTACGAAACCACAAAGCGGATTTGGGAAAAAGGCCACAGAAAAATCGCTTTTTATGGCATGCTGAATTCAATATACAACAAAAATATTTCCGACAGGGAAAAAGGATTCAGAAGAGCAATTCTTGAACTTTCAGGAAAACCCGTTCCAGAAGAATATATTTTCAGAAGCTCTTACGACCAGAAATCCGCCGCAGAAAATTTTCTGCCATTTTTCAGTTTAAAGGAAAAGCCAACCGCAATGTTCTGCTCCACAGATAATCACATTCCGCCTGTTATATGCGAGCTTTTAAAACACGGAATAAAAGTTCCTGATGATTTTTCTATTGTTGGCTTCGACGGAATTTTTCAAGACCAGATGTTCTACAATTTTTCCATTGCAACAAACGTGCAGCCTTTTTCTATAATGGGAAAACGCGCCGCAGAAATTCTCTTTGGCTACATAAACAAAACCTCCGTTGAAATCACACAGGAAGAAATTCCAGTTCAATTCCAAGACGGAGGCTCGCTAAAACAGATTTAAGATGAATAAAAAATACAATGCAAAACATTTCATTTATGATTGCATTGTATCTTTCAAAATCAACTTACTCTGTCGGGCGTTTCTTAAGTTTTTTGCTTTTTAGAACAGCCTGACCTTCCCCAACTTGCTGCTCCATCATAGCGCGGACTTTCAAAGGCAAGCCAAACAAAGTAATAAAGCCCTGCGCATCTTTGTGGTCATACAATTCGCCAGTCTTGAACGAAGCAATGCTTTCATTATACAAGCTGTATTTTGAATAAGAGCCAGCTCCACGGATTGCGCCTTTGCACAGCTTGAGTTTTACCCAGCCAGTAACAGTTTCTTCTGTCTTGTCAACAAACGCCATGCAAGCATCAAACAAAGTTGTAAACCATTTTCCGTCGTAGATAAGTTCTGCAACTTTTATAGAAAGCTGCTGCTTGTAATGGTATGTATCGCGGTCCAAGCAAAGGTGCTCAAGCATTCTGTGCGCAAAGTAAAGAATTGCTCCGCCTGGAGTTTCGTAAACACCGCGGCTCTTCATTCCTACGCAACGGTTTTCGCAGATGTCAACAAGACCGATTCCGTTTCTTCCGCCGATTTTGTTAAGCTCAAGAAGAAGCTTAAGTGCATCTATTTTTTTGCCGTTAACTGCAACAGGAATTCCTTTTTCAAAATCAATCTTAACATATTCGCCGGCAGCAGGAGCATCTTCAGGCACAACTGTATTTTTAAGCATGTGCTTGTAGTTAGGCTCATTTTCTGTTTTTTCAAGTTCAAGACCTTCATGGCTCAAGTGCCAGATATTTTCATCGCGGCTATAAGACTGATCTTTTTTCATCGGAACTTCAAGCTTGCGGTCTTCAAGATATTTGATTTCAGCTTCGCGGCTGTCCATGTTCCATTTTGGATCACGCCAAGCGGCAATAACTTTCAAGTCTGGAGCAAAAGCCTTGATTGCAAGCTCAAAGCGAACCTGATCATTTCCCTTTCCAGTTGCTCCGTGGCAAATTGCAACAGCCTTTTCCTGACGTGCATATTCAACAAGAATTTTTCCAATAAGAGGACGCGCTGTAGAAGTTCCAAGAAGATATTCATCTTCATAAATTGCATTCGCCTTCAAAGCCGGCCAAACATATTCTTCAATATATTCCTGACGAGCATCTACAACATAGCAAGCAGAAGCTCCAGTTTTCAAAGCGCGGGATTTTATAGCCTTCCAGTCATCGCCCTGTCCAACATCAATGCAGACAGCAATAACATCATAGTCATAGTTTTCTTTGAGCCACGGAATGATAACAGTTGTATCAAGACCGCCTGAATAAGCCAAGACAACCTTGTCCTTTTTTGATGCCGCAGATTTCGCAACTTTTGTTGTTGCCTTTACAGCTTTTTTCGCAGTGGTTTTTACAGCCTTTGCTGCTTCAGAAACTTTTTCTTTAACTGCCATAACAACGCCTCTTATAAAGAATTTTTCAGCAACTTTATTTTCAGTTGAACAACTTTCAAACAAAATTACTGTATGCATAGAATATACATTTTTATGAATAAATATGCAATATCAAAATCAATAAAAAACGAATGCAGTTTGAACTGTAAAATGCTTCTGCTTTTCCTCTAAAGGCAAATCCTGCGGAAGCGATGATGTCTGCCGCCTAAAAGAGCCGTACTTAAACGCTCCGTTTTCCTTAAAGCAGCAAGTGCATTCTTTGCTCACAAAAATATTTCCGTCTGGAATGCCGATTTTTCTTAAAAGATAAAGATTGGCTTCCGCAAGGCTCAATGAATATTTATTCCCATCAATTGAAGAAACGCAGCTACTTCCAAAGTTTTCTGAAAAATATTCAGCGCGGTTTTTATCAATAGAATAGCAGCAGGAATTTATATGCGGTCCCAAAACAAAGCAAAAGTCGTCAGGCTTAGAACCGTATTTTTTATTCAGTATAGAAAAAGCTTCCGCCGCAATTCCAGTTCCTTTCCAGCCGGAATGAAGAACACCAAAAACATTTGAGTTTTTATCATAAACAAAAATCGGCATGCAATCCGCAATAGTTACAGCAGGAACAATAAATTTATTTGAAGTAAGAATTCCGTCTCCCTTCTTTTGAAAAATTTCATCTGTGCTAGAAACTTCATAAACAATTTTTGAATGAATGAGTTCCGGCTGTGCGGGTTTTCTTTTTTCAGCGCAAATTGAAGAAAAAAATTTATCACGGACAGAATTAGTTTCATTCCATCTGAACCGCATATTTCCAGATTCCAAAACCGACATTCCCCACAAAGGCGCAGAAGTCAAAGGTTTTCCGTTATAAAAAAAATTTCCTGTTAAAAAGTTCATACTGAAATATTTTCCATTTCTATAATTGCCTGCAAAACTTCAGACGCAAATTTTATGCTGTGCGCAAATTT
Source organism: Desulfovibrionaceae bacterium (assembly GCA_963654755.1). GTDB lineage: Bacteria > Spirochaetota > Spirochaetia > Treponematales > Treponemataceae > Treponema_D. The sequence goes on along the minus strand of CAVKBG010000009.1, from coordinate 15,841 downwards.
TTCAAGATTCTCTTTGAACTCCTTATTGTCCGCGCCCATTATCTTGTTTAAATTTGCAAGCGGTCCATAGTAAACGGTTGACTTTTCGCCAAGCATTGCAAACAAAAGATTTTCAAAGCCAGTCAAAAATTTTGCAAAAGAATCCGCCAAGTCCAAAGCGTTTCCTTCAATTTCAAAAAGAATGCTACGAAGTTTTTCCTTGTCCGGCTCTTTTTCAGAAGAAGCATAATGCGCAATTTCAGAACCGTATTCTCCGGAAGACGAAAGCCGCTCAACAAGAAAATCATTTTTGTTAATAATAGAATTCAATGTGGAAATCATGTCAGAAAACTCATACATATTTTCCTTTATTGAAAATTTTCCTTCCAAAGTAATTGTGCTCAAAAGCTGCTTGTACTTTGGAAACTCATTCTTTAAATAATAATTCAAAAAGCCTATCGAACTTTCATATTTTTCTGTGTAGTCCGCACCGATTTTTTTCCAAGGACGCGAAGGATATTTTGGAAAATCTTCAAGTGAAAAATAAACTTTGAGTTTTTTCTTTACTTCAGACTTTTTAAAATCTTTATTCCACATTTTAAGCCGCTTGTCCAAAACAACTTTCCATTGCTCTTTGAATTTTTGAAACCACAAGTCGCTGTAGCTCAATGGCAGCGGAGAATAAAGGGAATTTTCAAAAATCACTTTTCCAAATTTCTTAAGTGGAATCTTTTCCGCAAACATATTCAGCAAAGAAATTTCCGCGGATGATGATTTTACTTTTTCAGCAATTTCCTCATAGGAAGAAGTCGAGCAGTTCCACAAATCTTTCTGAGGCGTTCCTGTCATAAAAAGAACTGAAAGCGTTGTGTCGGAACATTCAAAACGTCCCAAAAGAATTCTTGCAAGACTGTCAAAATCATCTTTTATCTGGGAAAACGAGCAAGTGCGTCCAAAAGGACCAGAAGAAAATTTTGACATGACAGTGCCAAGCGGAATTTTCACAAACATTTTAAGCCGCTCAAATTCACGCGCGCAGGAAGACATTTGAATTTTCTTTTCAGAGGAAATTTCAGAAATGATTCCATCAAGTTTTGTAAAAAGAATATTTCTTATGTCCGCAGGCAATGGCTTTTCAAAAGAATAACTGTAAACATCGCATGAAGATTTTATCTCTTGAACAACTTCCGGCATTACGGTAAAACCGAGCAAAAAATAAAACAAACCTGTGTCCTGCTCAAGCGAATCAAAATAAGGCTTGAAAAATTCACGCACGCGCTTTAAATCCAAAAGCCCGGAATAAAATCCAGAAAGAAGGAGCTTATTTTTGCAGTCAATTACATCAGGAAAATCGTGCTCCAAATTTTTTGAAAGCGAAGCAACAACAGAATTATTGTAAACAGTTTCAATGCTGGAATTCAAAAACAAAGATTTAAGCCATAAAATAAATCTGAACAAAAGCGGTTCTTGCCTAAGTTTTTCCGCAAGAGTCAGTTTTTCTTCTCTGTGTTTTTCCTGTTCAAGCTGATTGTCAGATTTTTTAGAAGGAAATGAAACGTCAAGTTTGTCTTGCTGAATCTGGCTCAAAATATCAGAGCGTTCTTCTTTTGAAAGATTCGACGCAAGAACTTCAAAATTGCTTTTTGCTGATAAATTTTTATTTTCCATAATCTGATTCTATTCTATGAAAAGAAACAGGAAATGTAAAGATTTTATTACTACAATAATAAGGTGTTTATTAGTGTAGTAATAAGGAGACAATTACTGCACTAAAAGGGTGCTTATTAGCGCACTAATAAGGAGGCATTTAGTGCAGTATTTAAAGGGCATTTTAAGAGGAAAACTATGGAACAAATCATCAACTGTGCAATATAATGCAGGCAGGTTATTTTAAGTCATACAGAAGTGGTTATCAATGGAGATAATAATGAAAAAGAATATTCTTTTTGTTTCTATGTTTTTGTTTGCATCTTGTTTTTACGCTCAAGTTGTAAAAGAAAATCCAAATCTGCAAACTCTTTTTTTTGATAAGTTTAACATAACTTATGATTCTCTCTATATATGGATGATGGATGATGAAGGTTTTTCCGTCGGAGAATTATCTTTTAAATATCCAAATAGAATTGCTTTATGTTTTAGTACATCTGGATATTATTTAAATTTTGATAAGATTAATTTTGAAGATAATTTTATAGAGATAGATTTTATAGAGATTTGGATAGGGGCGGAAGAGACTTCTGCTGAAGAAAAAAGAATGTTTTTTAAATACAAAGCAAGATTAGATAAAGAGAAAATATCAAATACAGAATCTTGGATTGTAGAAGTCTATGGTATTGAACCAATTTTTATAGCAAAAGATACAAGGGGCTCTGTAGATAAATTTGAGTCAAATTTTTTTGTAAAAGAAAAAACATTTTTAAGAAAATCAAAATCTTTGGATTCTGAAATAATAATGGAATTAATTCCTGAAAATACTTTCGATATAATCGATGTATGTTGTACGGAAAAGTCAAAAAATGATATTTGGCTAAAAGTGAAATACGAAAATAATGAAGGCTATATTCCATTTTTATCTTTGGCGGAAAATTGGACTGTTACAGAAAATAATCTTGTCTATGAGGAATAGAGTAATTTGTTCAAATATATATTGATTGAAAATATCTATAATTTAGAGAGGAAAAAATGAAAAAAGTTGTTTTTATAATTCTTTGTACTTTGCTTTTTGCTAACTCAATATTTGCTGAAATAAGAATTGTAGAATTTTGGAATTTAATGGGTGAAAAAAAGTATGATGAAGTTGAAACCCTTTTAGATAATTGGGAGCAGGAAAACAAAAAAGACGCAGAACTTTATGTAGCGTATTTTAATTTCTATTTGCAGAAAGCTACACAAAATCAGATGTATTTTGAAAAAGAACTGCCGCCAGATTGCAAGAGTTATATGAAAGGTCAGAACGAAAACGGCGAAGAAGGTTATATGTGCTTTATAACCAAATATGATGATGAAATGTCGAGCAAAGCTTTTGAATATATTGACAAGGGAATTTCATATAATCCTAAAAGACTTGATATGTATTTTGGAAAGGCTCATTTTTACTACCTAAGAAAAGATTATAAAAATCAATGTGAATTATTAAAGAAAGTTTTTGATTTGGATAAAAAAAATAAATCAAAATGGCTATGGGCAAATAATACACTAGCAAAGGAAGCCAGTGTTGATTTTGAAAAAACTATGCATGGATATATTGGAAGATGGCTGAAAGAAAAATCCGAAGATTCAATAAAGTACGCAAAAGAGTTGTCAGCTGAATTTGTCAAATATTATTCTAAAAATCCTGTTGCATATAATGATGCCGCAATATGTTGCATTTATTCAAATGACTTAAAAACCGCAAAAGAATATTTTAAATCAGCCTATGAACTTGACAAGTCAGATATGATAATTCTAGCAAATCTTGCATATATTTCTGAAGATCTTGGTGAAACAGAAGACGCAAAAAAATATTACAAATTATTAGAACAATCTACAGATGAACAATATAGCGGCATGGCAAAACGCAAATTAGAAACTTTGCAATGAAAATAAATAACATATTTACCGCGCGTCAAAATAAAAAAATGCTCCCAAGAATGTAAGGGAGCAACGGGAATGACAGATTAAATTATTTTTCAAGAACTTCTTTTATTATGGCAAGTCCTTTGTCAATTTCCTTGTAGCCAATGTTTAAAGGCGGAACTAGGCGCAAGACATTTTTTCCTGCTGTAGAAAAAAGCACACCTTTTTCAAGGCAAAGTTTTTCAACTTCCACAGGATTTTTTGAAACTTGAATTCCAATCATAAGACCTTTTCCGCGCACATCTTCTACACAAGGCAAATTCCAGCTTTTTACAGTGCTTTGAATATATTCGCCTTTTTCAGAAACAGAAGATAAAAATCCTTCCTTTAAAAGCTCGTGCAAAACCACACTGGCCGCACTGCACGCAAGAGGATTTCCGCCGAAAGTTGACTGATGATCTCCCGCCGCAAAAACATTTCCTTTTCCGCGGTAAAGGCAAGCGCCCATTGGAATTCCGCCGGCAATAGCTTTTGCAAGCGTTACAACTTCTGGATTTATTCCAAGCTGCTCGCTAGCAAGAAGAGTTCCTGTGCGTCCCATTCCAGTCTGAACTTCATCGCAGATTACAATTGCGCCAGCTTTTCTTGCAGCATCTGCGGCTGCCTTTGCCCATTCCTTATCAAGAGGAAAAACGCCGCCCTCGCCCTGAACACATTCCATCATCAAAGCGGCAGTTGTGTCATCAAAAGCGTCTTTCAAAGAATCATAATCATTTGTCTTTATGGTTTTGAATCCTTCAATATAAGGCGCAAAAGTTTCCGGGTGAAAAACATCCTGACCAGTCGCAGTAAGAGTTGCCATTGTGCGTCCGTGGAAAGAATGCTCCAGCGTTACAATAGTTTTTCTTTTTGAGCCGCCGTTAAGCTGACCGAATTTGCGGGCAAGTTTTATCGCAGCCTCATTTGCTTCCGCGCCGCTGTTTCCAAAGAACACGCCTTCAAAACCTGTGGCATTCAAAAGTTCATCCGCATACTTTACGCCGATGTCGCTAAGAAAATAATTGCAAACATGAATCTGTTTTTTTGCCTGGCTAGACACAGCTTTTACAAGAGGCTTAAAATTATGCCCAAAACTGTTCACTGCAATTCCTGCAAGAAAATCAATATATTTTTTTCCATTTATGTCTGTAAGAACAGAACCTTTGCCGCTCTTGAAAACAACATCAAAAGAGCCGTAGTTATTCAAAACTTTTTTGCTTCCCATGTTAACCTCTAGTAAATCATCGTTCCAATTCCGCGGTCGCTGAACATTTCTATTAAAAGTGAATGCGGAACACGGCCGTCAATAATATGAGTGCGCGGAACACCACCGTTGCGGGCAAGCATGCAGCATTCAATCTTCGGAATCATTCCGCCGGCAATTATTCCCTGGTCTATATATTTTTCAACATCGCCAATATGAATCCGCTGAATCAAAGACTTCGGATCATTCACATCTTTTAAAACGCCAGGCACATTTGTAAGCTGAACAAATTTTTCAGCATGAAGAGCCACGGCAATTTTCGCAGCGGCAGTGTCGGCGTTTATGTTGTAACGGACATTGTCTCCATCGCAGCCCAAGGCGACAGTCGAAACCACAGGAATAAAATTCTGCTCCAAAAGCGACTCAAGAATTTCCGGGTTCACTTCTGTAACTTCCCCGACAAAGCCCAAGTCCTGTCCGTCTTTTTGAATTTTCACAGCCTTTAAAAGCCCGGAATCAACTCCGCTCAAGCCGACAGCCTTTCCGCCGTTTTCAAGAAGAAGAGCAACAATGTCCTTGTTCAGTTTTCCAGTCAAAACCATCTGGACAATTTCCATTGTTTCCGCGTCAGTGTAGCGAAGTCCGTTTATGAATTTGCTTTCCTTGCCGACTCTTCCAAGCATATTGTTGATTTCAGGACCGCCGCCGTGAACAAGCACAACATGGATTCCAATCGTATTTAATAGAACAATGTCTTCCATTACGTGCTTCTTCAAATCCGCATTAAGCATAGCATTTCCGCCGTACTTTACAACAACAACTTTTCCGACCCAATGCTTAAAATACGGAAGAGCCTGAACAAGCACATCAGACCAATGCGCATTGTCAAGCCGAGGATCGATTTCTTCTATATTAAGTTCATTTGTATTCAATTTTTTGCTCCGTGTTTTAGGTTCTGTAATCGCCGTTTATTTTAACATATTCGTAAGTCAAATCACAGCCCCAGGCAGTTCCGCAAGCAGTTCCGTCCTGGCATTCAATGTTGATTTTTATTTCCGCTTCCTGAAGAACTTTTTTTGCCACTGCCTCGTCAAAGTCAAGTGGAACTCCGTTTTCAAAAACTTTAAGCGAAGTGCGTTTTCCTTTCTGCTCACCGATAAAATCAGTTGCTCCAGTTCGCATTGAATTTTCCGCGCTTTCAAATGTTATGGAAGTTTTTTCAGGTGAAAAGTCAAATCCCGAATATCCCATTGCGCACAAGAAACGTCCGAAGTTCGCATCGCTTCCGAAAATAGCGGCTTTTGCAAGGCTGGAGCTTATAACGGCTTTTGCAAGACCACGCGCAGTTTCAACATCTTTCGCCCCGGAAACATTGCATTCAATCAGCTTTGTCGCTCCTTCTCCGTCTCCTGCAATTTTCTTTGCCATCTGGGTATTTATTGCATTCAAGGCTTCATAAAAAAGATCAAAGTCTTTTCCTTCGCAAGTGATTTCATCGTTTCCTGCCATTCCGTTTGCAAGAACAGTCAGGCTGTCGTTTGTGGAAGTATCGCCGTCAATTGAAACGCAGTTGTAAGTTCCAGCAACAGATTTGCGCAAGGCTTTTTCAAGCATCTGGGAAGAAATGGCGCAGTCAGTTGTCATAACGCTAAGCATTGTTCCCATGTTGATATGAATCATTCCAGAACCCTTTGCCATTGCCCCGATTCTTACAGTCTTTCCGCCGATTACAGTTTCTACAGCGCATTCCTTGTAATGAGTGTCCGTTGTCATTATCGCAGTGCGGGCTTCTTTGTGTCCTTCCTTGGAAAGTCCGTCTTTTAAAGCCTGAATATTCTTTTCGATTTTTTCAACAGGAAGCTGCTTGCCGATTACGCCTGTGGAATAAACAATAACATCGCCAGAATTTATTCCAAGGACATCAGCTGCAAGGCTCGCCATTTTTCGTGCAACTTTCGCGCCCTGCTCTCCAGTGCAGGCATTTGCGTTTCCTGAGTTTGCAATAACAGCCTGAGCTTTTCCGTTGGCAATATTTTCTTTTGTAAGTTTTACGCTTTCTGCCTTGACTTTATTCTGTGTAAACACGCCAGCCGCATTGCAAAGTTTTTCGCTAAAAACAAGCGCAAGGTCATTTTTTGTGCTGCTTTCCTTTATTTTGCAAAGCATTCCGTTCGCTGTAAATCCTTTAGGAGCTGTAACTCCGCCATCAATAAACTGCATTTTTATACACTCCTTTTGCAAAGTTTTGCATAATTATAAACTTTTTCAGCACAATGTCAATAAAACCAGCAACTCTTGAATACAAGTCTTTTTCAAGTATATAAATATCCTGCAAAAAATTATCACCGAAGATGCAATAATTATTTATAAAATGGCATGGATTCTAATTCTTCTAATGAATAATTTTTATTAGCTTTTATGTACTCTTTTTGGCACAATTCTCTAAATCTTCAGCATTCAGCTTTAATTTATTTTCACTGCATGAAATAGAAAATACAGAAGTTAATATTAAAATAAAATCTATAAACACTTTTCTATTTTTTAACAACATAATAATCCACCTTAAAATGATTATTTAGCCTTGGAAAAGTCAAGATATTCCTCTGGATTTATGAGACCTTCATCTTCTTTGAACAGCATCCATTTATTATCAACTAAAACCCGCCAGTATCCTTTATCTGGATTAGGTAGAATTTTCTCACATATATTATCAAGAACAAAATCTCCTTGTGTATTCAAAAGTCCATATTTCGTTGAACCATCTATAGTAATAGAAAATATCGCAGTATCATCAAAGAAATCAGATAAAACTGTAAGATTATCAGGAAAAGACTTTATTATTTTTTCCTTTAAATCTATTATCTTCCAATTTTTCAATTTTGCAGACAATACTTTTCCTGAATAATTAAATAGCTGCTCATATTTTGGTTTAATAACCCAATCCCCATCTTTATTTAATAAACCATATAATGAGTTTTCATTTTCAGCGATTAAGAATCCTTCTTTAAATTCTGTTCCTAAATTTTTATATTTTGGAGGTACTGCAATAGTCTTATCGGTCTTTATCATACCAAAAACTTTTTTATCATTATTAAGAATAGAAAACCTTGCAAATCCATTTGAAAAAGGTTCATAGGAATATGTGTCTGGTAGCAATAATTTTTTTTGTTTTATTCCTTTGCTATCAAAAAATAAGAAAACATAGTTAGATTTTTCTTTTGTTATAATACATTCATTATTCATTGAATATATAAAATCAGCTCTGAAGACTTGTTTCCCTTTATAATTATACAAACCATGATAATAATTATCATTTGAATCATTAACATAATAGAAAAAACCGTTATAGCAGTATGTATGACTAAGAGGTTCAGTTTTATAAGAATAAAGCATATTACCAGAAGCATCTAAAATTTCACAGACATCGCCCTCGTCCCCCAAGATGCCTAGTCCATATCCATTTGAAAAAGGCTCAATATAAGTGTAACGAGGATATAAAATCACTTCTTTTGTATTAGGATTGAATAATCCATATTTTTGATTATACACAAATCTAACAGGAGAACAATTAATTAATGATTCTGTTGCATTGTGTTTTGCACAAGATATAAATAATAATGATAAGCATAATATAAATATTTTTTTCATATATATTTTCCTAAAGCTCAATTATATCTGTTTTACTTTTCTAAATCTTTTTCAAGGATATAAATATCTTGTAAAAAATTATCGCCATAAATATAAAATTTATTCTTGTAATAAGAAACCCAATAATTAATTATCTTTGATTCTGTAGACGTACCATTTTTAATAAGAAACCTTACATCAATAGAATATCCGTCCAAATCCTTATAGGGAAGTTTTTTCATACCTAAAATTTCATAATCACTAATGACTATTATGTTGGATCGAAATGGGCCTATCGCCATAAATTCTGGCATCGTAGCGTTCTCTTTATTTTCATAATCCATATAAAAACCGTGCATTTTCTCAGTAATATTTGTTTTATATTTTGCATGCTCTGAGGAAACTGTTTCTATATATTCTGTCATAAACTTTACAAGTTGTTCTTTTTTATTAGAGAAACAACCATTTAATAACAGAATTAATAATAAAATAAAAAGAATTTTTGTATTATTTTTCATTATTTTTTCCTTTATACCTAAAATATTTTACAGTTTTAATTTTCATATTATGTGTATTCATATAGTCATAATATTTTTTATAATCTCTAATTCTAACTCCTTTTGGATCCATACATTCCCATATTTCATCATTTCCTTTCATATTCCCAAAAGTAATCACATCACCAATTTGCAGTTGATTCACATTTTCTATATTCTTAAGTTGAGAAAATTGAGAATACTGGTTTATTTTCCTGTTAAATCAATATTACATTAGAATTAAGTTATTTATAAATTAGGAAACCATTCTACTATTGTTTTATTTTTTTCATCAATAAAGAAATACTCCAAACTTTCTGTTTCATACAACATTTTATTCTCTGAGTCTTGGACAACTCCAATTATAACAAAAGGATCGTTCAATAATTTTTTAGAGATACCAATCAAATCTTTTTTTATGAATCTGCTTCTACTTGAAACAGCATTTCGTTTTACAAATCTTTTTTTCTTATTATTTACAAATCCTTTGCGAGCATCAAAGCCTCCAAGATATACAAATTCATTCTCATCAGTTTCCAGCGAATAGAAGAAATTGGTGATAATTTCAGTTCCATTGAAATTTGTAAGTTTATAAAATAAAAGAATATTTCCTTCTTTTGATAAATCAGACCAATTATTTGAAAATGGATATTTATCAGAAGTCAAAATAACGCTATCATAATTTTCAGGAATCTGCGAACTACATGAAAGCAGGCAGAAGAATAATGCCAAACAACAAATTACAAATACCCTCTTTTTCATTTGATTTCTACCTCCTATAAAAAGTCAATGAGAAAGTTTCAACTTCCGATTTGACTTTTTACGCAATTTCGCAATGAACTGAGAAATTGCAATTGATAACAAGTTTGTAGCACAAACTTGAAAAGATAAAAACTGACACTATTTTCGGCAGTTTTTATATTACCTCATTATCAAATTTTGAAAAATCCAAATAGGCTTGAATATTAGGTCTCCTAAATTGTTTTCCGCAAACAACGGAAATGTGCCTATCAAGACAGTAACTTTATTTTATACTAATAGATAATAAATCAGAAATTAATTTATCAAGCGTTTGCCATTTTCGTTGATGAAAAATTCTTCTATACCAATTTTAACTTTAGCTTTTCCATTGACAAAATCATAAGCATCATCAAAGTTAATAGTTGAAATAAAATTCCCATTAGTATCTAAGTAATTATATTTCCAAGATTTTCCTTCTCGAACTTGTACATTTGATAAACCACAAGAAAAATATCTTGGATATGAAATATTATTAACTTCTTTTAATTTGTTTCCTTTATCATCAATTAAATGCCAAACTACTCCTGTTTTTCTGGATTCTTTGACAAAGGCTTTTCCATTTGAAAAATTAGTTGCAGCAAGAGCTCCGCATTCATCAAATTCTACCTTAATTTTAAAAAGAATATTACCTTTGGTATCTATAACACCTGTTGTTCCGTCTAAAAACATTGCAAAATTTTTCCCTTCTGAAAATTTTTGACCTAACTGCTCAAAATGTATATCTGATATATTTCCATTTTCATCAAGAATTGCACTGTCGAAATTCATAAGTGCTACTGCAGCATATCCTTCAGTGAACCCATAGAATCTTTTTAACTGTTTTGTAAAAAGAACATTTTCATCTTCATCTAAAAATATGTAGGTATTATAATTTTTTATTACTTTAATTTTTGAAGTAGAAGTAAAATCATCTGCTTTACATGGAAATTGAAATAAGCATACAAGAGAGAAAATATAAAAAAATCGCTTGGTTTTCATTTAGTTAATCTCCTGGTAATAAAAAGATGAATAGGCAAAATCGTTCTGGAATTCTGAAACAGAATCATAAGTTTCCACTATAGAAACTGCACCTGCGTTATTGGCTGAGGAATGATAAAAAGAAACTTTTCCAGATGAATCGGTAACAAGTAAACCTGCATGTTCATGTCCTATTGTATATGGCTTTGTTCCATCTCCCATAAACACTACATAAGCAGAATTAGTTGAAGTTTGCGAGCAATCTAATCCTGTATTGTTTAATGCATCTATATGTTGTTTTACAGTTTGGCTGGTATTTTCTAACTGAAAATCTTCCGGATAATAACCAGCTTCTGTTATTATTTTCGCAACCCATTCGTCACAGCTATTGCCATTGTTATATTTTTCGCCTAAATGACTTTCAGCCGCATCAGTTATTTTTGTAGATGCGGGAATAACATCCGATTCTCCAATATTTTGTCCAGTTACAACATAAGGATCAGAGCTTGGATTTCCATAATTATCAAAAAAAGGCACATCTGAGATTCCTACCTGTGCAATCCATTTGCTTGTATCATTTTTTAATTCAAAAGGTTCTGAATCATTATCAACTTCGATTCCTTCATGCGCTATCTCTATTCTTTCAACTGCAAAGTCGCTTCCAAGATTTGTAACCAGCTTTGGCCCTATCCAACGGCAGGGAAAGGCACGGAAGAAGTTCCATCTTTTCACCTCGTTTCCCTCTGTGTCTTTTAATACAACAGATCCGTTCTTTCTTTCAAGCTTCTTGTTCTCAAGGCACGTCTCCTTGAACCAGTTGAAAAGAGACTCGTTCTCTGTTATCCCTTTCTCAAGGATTAAATTTGGAAACCGCGTCCTTCCCCTGAATTTTCTTGTGGTGTGGTTCAAGCCGCCCTCCTCGACCTCATAGACATAGGTCTCGGCCTCAAGTCCCTCGCACTTCTGGAACCTGGCTGTTTCTATTCCGTCGATTTCCACAGTGAATAAATAGGCTCTTAGTTTTGAATCATCTGACATTTCTCTATTTCTCCTGACAATTGTTAAATTATCTTATTTTTTTATAGAAGATATTATACTCTCTTTAATAATTTCCGTTTTATTAAAAATATTTTGTAAATTAATACAATTAAAGTTTTTCGCTCTTAATTCTTTTACAATCTGTGATTTATTTATATTTTCATTCCAAAAATAATACTCTTTCTCTTTTTCAGTTACAGAATCAAGATAATTTAATTTTTTCATTTCATTTTTTACATAATCTAAAGTATTAGAATATTCTAATTTGAAAATTATTGATTTTTTATCATCAAAGAGAATTATATATCTTTCAAATCTAACATCTTCAATGTCAAACATGCTTAAAACAACATAATCCAAAACATAATAGGTATTGATTTTTGTTATTTTAATGTCACTTCCAAAACCATAACTGATTTTTTCTTTACGCATAATTTTATTATACAAATTATACATATCATTTGAATTATACCAGCCATCACAATCTGTCTCTTTGTCGGAAAACTTTCTTTCACATATAGTAATTTTAATGTCATTATAAATTTGACTTTCAGAACCACCTAATACATTTTCATTCACATTTTTTGAAAATGAAAAATTAGTTTGTTTTGATAAATCATCTTTTATTCTTTGAAATGATAATTCAGATGCGAACGAACATGATATAATGTTTAATATGAAAATAGAAAATAAGAATAATTTTTTCATTCTTTTGCTCCTAATGAAATTGTTACTTCATTAAATCCATCAGCTTTACCTGTATATGCATTATCAGGATTATATCCTAATTCATCAGCACATCTTTTTGGGTTAGCAAATCCTTTATCATATTTATCAAGATTTTCAAATTCTTCTTTACAGAACTCTAAAAACTTGTCGTGTGTTACTTCATAAGGAGAAATTTCAAATGAACTAACATAAACTGTTTTTCCATCAGACCTTTTGAACCAGTTTCCTTTTATGGAAAGCATATCCATAGCGAACGAATTTAAATAAGCAAATGTAAATATAAAGCCAAATAATATTTTTTTCATTTTGTATTCTTTTTGAAATTTCTACTCAGCATTTCTTACCATCCGCATACCAATAAAATACATTTTCAATTCTTTATAAATCAGGAAACCATTCCTCTAGCGTATGATAATCAGTATTAATTACTAACCTGCATAATATTTCAGTTTCATACGGATATCCACTAGAAGAAATTGCTATTCCCTTTAAGGAGAAAGGCTTATCTAAACAGTCAATGGATAATCCCTTTAGGCTAGATGAAAAGAATTCTGAAATAATTTTCAATTGATTATCGTTAATGAACTCCTTTTCTTGGGAATTTAAAAAGCCCAATTTTTTTGAAAAACCACCCAAGAAATATTCATTTCCATCTTTATCTTTTGCATAATAAGTCAATTCTGTTACAACAGGTATTTCATTATATCTTTGAATTGTATATGTTATCCAGACTTTAGAATAATGTTTAGTAACTTCTTCCCAATTGGAATTTTTTCTATAATTTTTTTCATTTAAAACTTTTAAGTTGGATTCTTGGGGAATAATATATACTGTCAAAAATAGACTTACAACTAATAAAAAAATCTTCTTTCTATTCATATTCAACCTTTCTTTTTAACTTTGTAAAATCAATATAACCTTGTTTAACAGGAGACGTTTTTGTTGAAAAAGGAGCATACGTCTGATTAACTTTATTTGCTTCAGCTTTTATGATTTGCTTTTCATTATTATTACGAATTGACTGCCAAGTTGATCCATAACTAGCATCCATAATCTGATTCTCAGTTTCATCTTTACGCATACCAACACCGTAATTTACATGATCAATTTCTTCACCTTCAAAATTATAAAAATTTAAAATTCCTTCCAATCCTTGTCGATCTGATTTCACATCGTCATATAAGACAATCCAGTCTAAGGTTCCGCTGCTCATTTTAGAAGCCTTCAAATCATAAGGAACTTCATATCCCATTTTATCAAGCGCATATACAAGCATACCGCTACAATCCATCATAGAATTTGTGGGCATTCTTGTATGAGAATAGTTAGCCCCTACACATTGTCGGAGAATATTTGATAATTCAATATTAGCATAATAATTAATCTCATTCGATGAATTTAAGAAGGCACTCTTTTCATCAGTAACAGTATGTTTGACTGGCTTATCTTCCGCGTAATGGTCTAAAATAAAATACTTAATAGCATTACTAATTAAATTCAGTTGAAACGGAGACTTAACCGCATCTTTAAGACTTTGAATTATAAGTTGCATGTAATTAACTTTTTCTTCTCTTTTTTCATCAGTTTCATCAATCAAATTCGCCGCATTTTTTATAAGTTCGTATTGTTGTTCTGTCAGTTTCTGTTTTAAAATTGAATTACTGATTTTTCCTGGATTTTTGCTCCATCGCTTTCCATCCCATTCAAATCCGGCGGGCTGCATTAATGCCACATAGGCGTTTTCCATGCCGAGCCATTCCTGCAGTGTTCCCTGCAGGCCTCTTGTCCCTGAATGGAGCTCATTTCCCTTGGCGTCTGCCACTCTTGAAGCATTGCCGTCGTCAGCCAGATCTCCAGCCCCGTTGACTTTCCAGTAGCTTCCTGTCGAGTCAAAGGCATAGTCTGCGAATTCCTTCAGCTCGGTCTCTCCAAAAATCTTCCTTATATAGTGGAGTATTCCATACTCCGGGAATTTTTTGTAGATTTCTTCGCCGTAAGCATTTGCAAAGGATTCTATGATTTTTGTGTCTTCAAGAATAATGTTTCGAGTTTCACCGTCAACTGAATCTGATGTGGCATTTCTCCTGAATTCGTGAGCTAAAGTAACTGCAATGCGGACTTGGTTTTCAGGGGAATCATGATTCAATTCTTCAGACAGATAATTTACATAGATTTCATTTTTGCATTCTGTCTTGCCGTACTGGGTTTTAGGCATTTTGGAAAACAAAATTTTCCTTTCCCCGTCATGATAATCCTTAACCGCAGTCTTTATCCGCGCATCGCCATGCTGCTCAAGAATTTCAAGCGATTTTTCAATAAGCTCCGGGTTTGTACTGTAATCCTCGACAATTACAATGTTTCCCTTAGGATAGAATGTTTTTGTAAGCAGGTCATTGTTTTCAACCATCTCTTTGCACATGTAAAGGAATTCTTTTAAGTCTTTCAGAGGCATGATTCTGAGGTCGTTTGCGTAATCAGCATCGTTCCTCAGAATATAAATTACATCGCATAATTCCTCATGCAGCTTTTTCTCATCCTCGCTTATTGAGTCCCGGTTTTCACAGCAGTAGCTGTCGTAATAAGTGAAGAAATTTTCTATCGAGTCATTGATTAATGTTATAGCCTTGCTTCTTGTTATTGTTTCCTCGCCCATAGTTTATCCACGGATCTGGCTTTTCATTGCTTCTATTATATCAGCCCTGACATCCTCTGCTGTTTTCCAGCAATGATTCTTATGATTAATAAAATTAAAAATAATATATTTTTTTACATTATTCTAATATTGCCGCATATTTCATGTCTGTTAAGCTTGAACCAAAACAGATATAAGCATCATATACACTTATATCTTTAATGGAAAAATTATAATCTCCATTTTTTAATAAATAAAAAAGATATCTTCGTTTATTGTTGGATTTGTAATATTCACAATAATCATTATTATCTAAACTCATTATTACTACAGTATTCCAGTCTCCAACTTTACCACTATAAAAATCCAAATTCTTACATTTTTTCTTTTCAATTTTTATTTTATCTAATTTAATTTTTTCATATTGATATAAATCTCCATATTCACCTATCATTAATGTTCCGGAGGAATTTTCGGCAGATATATCAAAAGAAACATCTTCATTTTTAATTGAAAAATAAATTTTTCCGAGATTATTTCCAGTTACAAGATCGTTTACTGAATACTCAGTTTTTTCAAATTCATGGAATAGGTGATATTCAGCATACGGGGGTTTGCTATCTTTCTTTGCACAAAAATTTATTAAACAGCAAAAGATGCCAATAGGTATGTGACCCTGTCATAAAATCTGTGTAAATGGCAGAGTTTAATTAAGACCGGGAACACGCCCGTCAAATAATATCG